>JANOGP010000040.1:0-1701 GCA_031406075.1 Betaproteobacteria bacterium | reverse complement strand
GTCGCAGCGAAGGATGGCGCAGCTACTCGGCTGATCACCATCGGTGCCGCAGGCTTGGCCTTGGGTCTGGCGGCTTTGCTTGCCTTTTTTTTCTTCTTGGCGGATTTCTTCTTGCCCGCCGCCTTTTTCTTAACTGCTTTTTTTGATGACCTTTTCTTCTTCTTCTTTTTCTTTCCGCCTTTTTTCGCTTTTTTCTTCGCCATTCTCAATCTCCTTCAAGGTTGTTGAACAACAAAAGCCCGGCCGTAAAGGCCCGGACTATCCAACCGCCGGTGGAGGATTGCCCCCGCCGGCGTGCTGAATTGGGTTGGTGCGCGAAGCGACATCGTGGTACAGGATATCAGGATCGAGGCGGATGCCGCCCTCCCAGGTGACGGTCGCGGTCTCCGGATCGACGCTCACCTTCTCGAACTCGCGCACGTCGCGCCACAACTGGAAGGCGCCGATCTCCAGCAGGTTGCCCAGGAACACGCTGCCTTCCAGGCCGTCCTCGAAGCGCAGCCAGAGATTGTAGTCGTCCTGCGCCTTGCACGCCGTGACCTTATGCATGTCGTCCCATCCGTGTTTCATTTTCAATCCCAGTTGAGCGCGCCGCCGGTCTGGTACTCGATGACGCGCGTCTCGAAGAAATTGCGCTCCTTCTTGAGGTCGATCATCTCGCTCATCCACGGGAACGGGTTGGTTGCCCCGGGATAGAGCGTCTCCAGGCCGATCTGCTGGCAGCGGCGGTTGGCGATGAAGCGCAGGTACTCCTTGAACATGGGGGCATTGAGGCCGAGCACGCCGCGCGGCATGGTGTCCTCGGCATAGCGGTACTCGAGCTCCACCGCCTTGCGGAACAGCTCCTGCAGTTCCTCGCGGAATTGCGGCGTCCACAGGTGCGGGTTTTCCAGCTTGATCTGGTTGACCATGTCGATGCCGAAATTGCAGTGCATCGACTCGTCGCGCAGGATGTACATGTACTGCTCGGCGGCGCCGGTCATCTTGTTCTGGCGCCCGAGGGCCAGGATCTGGGTGAAGCCGACGTAGAAGAACAGCCCCTCCATCAGGCAGGAGAACACGATCAGGCTGCGCAGCAGCGCCTGGTCGGCCTCGGGCGTGCCGGTGACGAAGGCGGGGTCGGTCAGGGTATCGATGAACGGCACCAGGAACTCGTCCTTGTCGCGGATCGAGCCGATCTCGTGATAGGCGTTGAATACCTCGCCCGCGTCCAGGTCCAGGCTCTCGACAATGTACTGGTAGGCGTGCGTGTGGATCGCCTCCTCGAACGCCTGCCTGAGCAGGTATTGCCGGCACTCCGGGGCGGTGATGTGGCGGTAGGTACCCAGCACGATGTTGTTGGCCGCCAGCGAATCTGCGGTCACGAAAAAGCCGAGGTTGCGCTTGATCAACCGCCGCTCGTCGTCGGTCAGGCCGCCGGGGTCCTTCCACAGCGCGATGTCAGCGGTCATGTTGATTTCCTGCGGCATCCAATGATTAGCGCAGGCGTTCAGGTATTTCTGCCAGGCCCACTTGTACTTGAACGGCACCAGCTGGTTCAGATCCGCCCGGCAGTTGATCATCTGCTTGTCGTCGACCGTGATCCGCGCTGCGCCAAACTCCACGCTTTCCAGCCCGGTAACGCCTTGCTCCACTTCCAAGTGCGCTTCCGGCAGCGGTTGCGATGCAATCCGCACCGTCGCCGGTTCCATGGCAGCTGCC
>JANOGP010000390.1:0-10388 GCA_031406075.1 Betaproteobacteria bacterium | reverse complement strand
TTCAGCGTCTCGTGCATGCGGAATATCTCGGCTACCTTCAATGCGCTGTAATACGGCAGCAGCACGCCGCCGGTACCCACGCGAATACGGCTTGTTGAGGCAGCGATCCGCCCCAGCAGGATTTCCGGGCAGGGATCGGCGAGGCCGTGCATGTTGTGGTGCTCTGCGAGCCAGTAGCGGTGATAACCGAGTTGTTCCGCTTGCTGCGCCAGTTCGATGGTGGCGTGCAATGCTTCCGCGGGGCTGTGACCGCTGATGATCGGCGACTGATCGAGTATGCTGAGTCTCAACGGCGCGATCCTGGCAACCGGGTCACTTGATCGTGCCTGGGACGGCAACCGGGCGGCGCAGTGCGGCGAGCCAGAGGATCGCGACGGTGGTGAGAATCAACAAGGGCAGCGCGGTGTAATTGAGCGTACTCCAGCCGTGCTTGTAGAGAATGGCGCCGGAGCTCACCGAAGTTGTGCTCATGGTGACGTAGATCAACAGGTCGTTGATACCCTGGGTCTTCGCTTTTTCGGCAGGCGTGTAGCACTCCGTCAGCAGCGTGGTGCCGCCGACGAACAGGAAGCACCATGCGACACCGACCAGCACCATCGACATCCAGAAAGCCGCAACCGAGATGCTCGACACCGCCACCGTGACTGCGGCGAACATCAGCACCACGCCGAAAAGCATGACCGGCAGCACGCCGAAACGCGCGATCAGCCAGCCGGTTGCGAATGCCGGCGCGAACATGGCGATGATGTGCCACTCGATCACCAGCACTGCGGCGTTGTAGGGATGCGCGCACATCTGCATCGCCAGCGGTGCAGCCGCCATCAGCAGGTTCATTGCGCCATAGGCGGTAATGCTGCCGAGTACCGCGACGATGAATGCCGGCTGGCGCATGATCGATGCAAGGGGGCGAGCCGGACCGTGCCTCTCCTCGTGCGACGGCATTGGCAGATCCAGGCGCCGCAGGATCAGGATCGCCAGGAATGCAAGCACGATCAGCGACAGAAACGAACCGAGAAACGTGACGTCAAACACATCCTTGGTGAGCTTGCTGCTCTCGGGACCGAACACGCCGCCGACGATGCCTCCGGCGAGCACCAGAGAAATGGCCTTGCTGCGGAAATCCGGACTCGTGGCATCGGCCGCGGCGAAGCGGTAGTAGCCACCGGAACCCGTATACACGCCGGCTACCAGCGCCGCCAAACACAAAAGCCAGAAACTGTGCAACGCCATGGCCGCCGTGGCCAGCGCTGCGCCCGCCATTCCGAAAACGCAGCCCAGGATAAAACCGGCGCGGCGGCCGTAGCGCTTCATCAGCAGCGACACCGGCAGCGTCGCCAAACCGCCGCCGATGATGTACGCGGTGGCGGGGACCGTGACGAACAGCTTGTTGCGCGCAAGCGTATCCGCCGCCAGCGTGCCGATGGAGATCATCATTATGTTGTTGGTGACCAGCAGCGCCTGGCACGCCGCCAGCGCGAACACATTTTTCCGGCTTGTATCCATTTGGGTCGCGCCGCTATTTGATGCGGATATCCACTCCGTGGAACACGTTGGCCCCGACGTTGGTGAGTTTCACGGACTGCTGCAGCTTGCGCCATTTGAATGCAGCGCGGTCCATGGCGATCTTCTCGCTGCCACCTGCGGTGTCGTACGCGATGTCGCCGCCGGATACTGAAACCAGCATGCCGCAGGTTGCGTAGAGCTCGGTGGATTCGCCGGGATGCAGAATCACGCGGGTGACGAATACACGTTCGTTGTCGACGATCAGCGTCTGGTTCGGGCCTTCGCGCGCCGCATCCATCGAGCCGCAGGCACTCAGGATTTCGGTATCGGTTACGCGGTACGTGCCCGGGCCTGGATTGGTCACCCGGTGCGCCTTCGGCTTGTCTGCGTAACCGATGAAGTAGGTTTCGCCGATGGCGCGCTCGCCGCGCTTCACCGGCTCGGCTCCCCAATCCTGGGCGATGGTCGGCGAGGGCGCGACGTTGACGAACACGCCGTCGTTGTGGTGCCAGTGATAGAGCGCCTGATAACCGGGTTCGAGCTCGACGTCGAAGAAGCGCACGTGCGTGTTCTCGAATTTCAGGCGATGGCGCGGTTCCTGCTCGATCGGCACCGGCTCTTCGGCGGCGCGCACGCTGGGGAGCAGGCAGGCAGAAATCATGAACGCGATGGCACAACGGCGAAACATCGTAATCCTCCCTCGTGAAAGAACCCCACCTCACCCCCGCCCTCTCCCCCTGACCTCACCCCGCCCCTCTCCACAAGTGGAGAGGGAGGAAAGGTCAAGATGCGGAGAGGGAGCATGAAGATCAAACATGAAGTTCAAAATCAATCCTAGCCCGCGCAGCGCACCTTCTCCGCTCCGGGGACTCGGTTCAGTACTCCCTTGAGGGGTAGAAGGCGGGGGATGAGGTGGGGCGGGCCGGTCAATAGTACTCGTAGGGTTTCTTGGGAACCTCGGCGGCTTCCAGCGCCGCGTTTTCCTTGAGGTTCTGCGGCCGGTCCCACCAAGTGGCGCGGGCTTTTTCCTGCTTCGCGACCACTTCGGGATTTTTTGCGAGAAACTCGCGGAGGAAGCGGGTGACGTCCGATTCGTAGCCCTTCATACTGCTTTTCCGGTTTTGTTGATCGAATTGCCATTGTAATGTCTGCCGCGCCCGGGCCCCATGGCTTTCGGCGGGTATATGTGATTTGGCCGTGTCATCCCAGGAGCGTTCAAGTGTCTCGAAGCCCCATTCGCGTGTCGCCCGTAGCCAAGCGCATACCCCACGTAACGAACGTACACGGCGAGCGCCGCGTGGACGATTACCACTGGCTGCGCAACAAGGCCAGTCCTTCGGTGCGCGCCTACCTGCGCGCCGAAAACGCATACACCGCGGCGATGATGAAGCCCTCGGAGGGCCTGCAGAAGAAGTTGTACAAGGAGATGCTGGCGCGCATCAAGGAAACCGATGCCGACGTACCGTATCGGGAGGGCGCCTATTACTATTACTCCCGCACCGAAAAAGGCAAGCAGTACCGCATTTTTTGCCGCAGGCATGGCAGCCCGGACGCGGCCGAGGCCGTGATCCTGGACGTCAACCGTCTGGCGCGGGGCCACAAGTTTTATTCCCTGGGCGCGGTCGAAATCAGCGCGGACGGCAACCTGCTCGCCTATTCGTCGGATACCAGCGGCTTCCGTGAGTACACAGTTCAGTTGAAGGATCTGCGCAACGGCAGGGTGCTGTCGGAGCGCATCGAGAAAGTGCGCTCGGTCGCGTGGGCAGGCGACAACCGAACGTTTTTCTACGTCAGGGAAGACGGCACCAAGCGCGCCTACCGCCTTTATCGCCACTTGCTGGGCGGCAAGGACGACGAGCTGATTTACGAGGAAGCCGATGTGCGCTTTTCGCTTTCGGTGACGCACTCACGCAGCCGCGCGTTCCTGTTTCTGACTTCGCACAGCGCCACCACTTCCGAAGTGCGCTATCTGCCGGCCGATGCGCCCGCGTCCGGCTGGAAACTGGTGGTGGCCCGGCGCCCGGAGCACGAATACTACCTGGACCACGGACAGGGACTGTTCTACATCGTCGCCAACGACAAGGGGCGCAACTTCCGCCTGGTAACGGCCCCGGTGGAAGATCCCTCTCCCGCGAACTGGAAGGAAATGATTCCGCACCGCGCGGACGTGATGCTTGAAGGCGTGGACGTGTTCGCGCGCCATCTGGTCGCGCACGAACGCGCCGGCGGTTTTCCCAGGCTGCGCGTGACGCGCCTCGCGGACGGCGAAACCCATGAGATCGCAATGCCCGAGCCGGTGTATTCAGTCGGCGGCGGAGCCAACTTCGAGTTCGAAACGGACGTATTCCGCTTCCACTACGATTCCTACGTGACTCCGGATACGGAGTACGACTATCACCTCGACCGCCGCGAGCGCAGGATGCTCAAGCAACGCGAAGTTCGCGGCTATGAACCGGAGAAGTATCGCTCGGAGTTGCAATACGCGGTCGCCGCGGACGGCACGCGCGTGCCGATTTCCCTGGTGTATCGCGTGGACCGGCGCTCAGGCGCCACGCAGCCGCTGCTGCTCTCCGGTTACGGCGCCTACGGCTATCCGCTGGACGTGGATTTCGGTTCGCCGCGGCTGTCGCTGCTTGATCGCGGCGTGATCTATGCGGTCGCGCACGTGCGCGGAGGTGGCGAAATGGGCAAGCGTTGGCACGAAGAAGGGCGGATGCTGGACAAGAAGAACACATTCAGCGACTTCGCCGCCTGCGCTGAACATCTCATCCGCGAACACTACACCGATCCCGGCAAGCTGGTGATCCAGGGAGGTAGTGCCGGCGGCCTGCTGGTGGGCGCAGTGACCAACCTGCGCCCCGATCTTTTTCGGGCGGTGGTGGTCGAAGTGCCGTTCGTGGACGTCGTCAACACCATGCTCGACGACCGGTTGCCGCTGACCACCGGCGAATACGAAGAGTGGGGCGATCCGAAGGACAAGGTTTATTTCGACTATATGAAGTCGTACTCTCCCTACGACAACCTGGCCGCGAAAGACTATCCGGCGATGCTGGTCGATACTTCGTTCAACGACAGCCAGGTGATGTACTGGGAACCGGCCAAGTACGTGGCCAGGCTGCGGCGGCTCAAGACCGACGGCAATCCGCTGCTGCTGCGGGTCAACATGGACGCCGGACACGGGGGCGCCTCCGGGCGCTACGAGTTCCTCAGGGAAATCGCCTTCACTTATGCCTTTGTTCTGGGTGTGCTGGGCATTACCCGCTAGCCATCGCCGGGGCCGTTGACACAGGGCAGGCACCGTCTCATAGTGGCCGTTGCTTCACGCAAGCCATCGATCATAAAAACTCGATAACTGGGGAGGAAACGCCATGAACCGTAAATTGCTGATTCTGTCGCTGGCGGCAACCGGGCTGTTTGCCGGCGCCGCCGTCGCCGATACCACCGACGTCAAGACGCAGTCCAGGGTGCTGGTGAAAAAGATGGGCGCCCATTGCGTGGACGACGCCAACTGTTTCAACCGCTATCACCCGGCAATCAAGCCGGCGATGACCGCCAAGACCGGCCAGTTGATCACGTTCGAGACCCGCGATGCGCTCGACTCCGATCTCAATGTCAACTCGCTGCCGAAAGATGTCGCCGCGGCCGACCTGAACCTGGTCCATCCGCTGACCGGCCCGGTGCATATCGAAGGTGCCAAACGCGGCGATATGCTTGCGGTGACGCTGGTCGACATCGATCCGGACGAATATGGTTACACCACCGTGATACCGGGCTTTGGCTTCCTGCGCGATCGCTTCACCGAACCATACATAGCCAACTGGAAGTTGAACCGCATGGAAGCGGCGTCGGATCAGCTTCCCGGGGTGCGCATTCCGTTCAACGGGTTCATGGGCACAGTAGGCGTGCTGCCAGGCTTCCCGGAAGTGGACGCCTGGGAGGCGCGCGAGACGCAACTGGGCAAGGCCGGGGGTGTTGCGCTGCCGCCGCAGCCTACCGGTGCGCTGCCAGCGGCCGTGTGCGGCCCCAACGGCAGCCACAAGGACAAATGCCTGCGCACCATTCCGCCACGCGAAAACGGCGGCAACATGGACATCAAGCAGATGGTGGTCGGCACTACGCTATTGTTGCCTTGCTTTGTGGACGGCTGCGGTCTGTTCGTCGGTGATGTGCACTATGCCCAGGGTGACGGCGAGGTGGCCGGCACCGCGATTGAAATGGGCGCCACGGTCACGGTCCGTACGGAAATCCGCAGGGGCATGGCTTCGCTGATCAAGTCGGGCCCGCATTTCGAAGGCGGCTCGCAGTTGAAGAAACTGGAACCGGACCGCTTCCATGCAACCGTGGGCTACCCGATCAAGAAAGCCGGGGAGATTCCGCCGCAGCACAAGTACCTCAATGGCGACAAGATCGGACCACTGATCAATCTGTCCGAGGATCTCACCGTAGCCGCGCGTGCCTCGCTCAACGAGATGATCGACTGGCTGGTCAAGACCTACGGCTGGTCGCCCGTTCAGGCCTATGTGTATGCCAGCGTGGCTTGCGACCTGCGCATCGGCAATGTCGTGGACGTGCCCAACTATGCCGTTTCCACGATCTGTCCGCTGGAGCATATTCGCAAGTAATGATGGAGACCACCCACCTCATCCCCCGCCTTCTACCCCTGACCTCACCCCGCCCCTCTCCACAAGTGGAGAGGGAGGAAAGGTCAAGATGCGGAGAGGGAGCATGAAAGTCATAGTAAATCCCAGCCCGCGCAGCGCACCTTCTTCGCTCCGGGGACTCGGTTCAGTACCCCCTTGAGGGGTAGAAGGCGGGGGATGAGGCGGGTGGGTGAGGTAATCATGAATCGCCGACAGTTCCTTTCGCTCGCGGCCGCGTCCGCTGGCTGGGTTCTTCTTTCCGGTCACTCGCCTTACCGGCAGTGGGTGGTTTACCGCCAGACCCACCTGATCATCCTTACCAGCAGTGACGATCTCGAGGGCGACGTTCTGGGCGAAAAGATCGCCGCCATCGTGCGCGATGCCTTGCCCGACAGCAGGGCCGTGGTCGGGCGAGGGCCGCGCGTGCAGCGCATCGCCAGCCTGATCTCCACCCGGCAGGCAGACGTAGGGGTTGTGTCGCGGGCGAATGCGCTGGCGATGTTTCATGGCGAGGAGCCCTTCCGGCAGTACGGCGCTATCCCGCTGCGTGTCCTGGTCCAGAATGAGGCGTATCGACTGGTGTGCCGCGAGGACTTCCTTCCACAGCACGGTTTTCTCCTTGCAGAAGCGCTGATGGGAAACGGCAGGGATCTTGGCCTGGACATCCCCGGGCGTGATGCGATCGACGCCGGTGACATTCCCCCGCACGTGGGTGCTCTGGCTTTCGCGGAAGGACGGCTGCTCGGTTTGCCAGACGCGCAGTAGCGCGTGCCTGCGCTGCATGCGCAGGTCTTCAAGCAGATCCGTAAAGCATTGATGCGAATTCCTGTAGCGAGTGTGCTGGCGAGCCTGTCCCTGGCTGCGGCGGCGCACGATCTCATCACGGCCGAATCTGCGCAAGCCTACCTTGCCGCTGTGGCGGAGTCGCAAAAGACGATTGCATCGAAAGAGCCGGCGGCGAAGCGCGCCAGGGCGCATCTCGATCTGGGAACAACGCTGGACGAAATCCGCGAGTTGCTCAACCGCGACCTGGCTGCGCATGGGCGCGTGCAGGGGCTGCCATCCAATTTCCTGATGAGCGAACTCAAGGCACGCGGTGCCGAGCTGGCGCTCGCGCCGGACAAAAGCCGTTTTATCGCCAATGTCCGGCATTACCGAGAGGCGCTGAAGCTGGAGCCATCCGGGCCGGTCGCCGCCCACGCGGCATACCGGTTGTTGCAGGGATATTTTTACGACAGCTTCACCAGCGATCCGCTCGAGCCTGGCGCGCAGACGCGTGAGCAACTGGTCGAACAGATCAGGCTGGGTGAATGGATGTTGATGCGGTATCCGCAATATGGCGAACGCGAGGAGACCTCTTTCATCCTCGCGATCCATTACGTGCAGGCGGCGCGCTCCGGCAGGGACGCGCAGGAGCAGGCTGCCTTCGCCAACAAGGCACGCGCACTTGCCGGGGAATTTGTCAGGAACTATCCGCAGAGCATGCGTGCCGCCACCTTGTCGCACCTGCTCGAAAGCCTGCCGGCCGGCAGGTGAAGGGATATTACCGGCCTTCGAAAGGAACGTAGCCCGGCAATGCTTTGCATTTCGCTGGCATGCGGGCGGCGATGGCGCCGCGGCTCAGCGCAAACGCATTCAGAAGAATCGTAGTCGGCAGATCGGCGGTCTTGTTGGCGATCATGCGCTCGCCGGGGGATCTGAAATCGCCTTCCAGCACGTCGCCGTCATTGGGCTGCGGCCCGTCTTTCCATTCGAAAATGCCGTAGCCAGACTTCATCTGCAGGATGAAGTAGCCGCATTCGTGGTTCTTCCAGATCACCATGCCCTCCTCCGCAAGCGCGGGGGATGCGAACAGGGCGCAAGCAACAACTGCGGCGGCAGTTTGCCTCCCCGCGCGGCGGAATGTTGCGCCGCGCGCCGCCAGGCTGGCCGTGTTGCCGGGGTTCATCCTTCCAGAGCCTCGAACTCCTTGCGCTTCTTGCAGAACTTCGGAATCTTCTTTTCCATCTGCGATTTCGACTGGTCGTAAACTTCCGAGTACACCATGGTCGGCTTGCCTTCGGTCGCATTCTCGATGCGTCGGGAACCGAACTCGGTGAGCTTGCCTTCGAACACATGGCCCACCATGGGGCTCGGTCCGCCGAGAAACTCGAACAGCGCGTAGTGCTTGTCCACCTTGAGCACGAAGAAGAAGCAGCTCGGATCGCGCCAGATCAACTCGCCCTTCTGGGTGTCCTGCGGGGTTTGAGCCTGCGCCGCCAGCGGGGCGGCACAGAGCAGGCACAGCGACAGTGCCTGAACGCATTTACACAACATTGGAAATCCTTGCGGGATGTGATGATCGACCCGAACCGCGCGCGGACTTGCCTGAGCACGCGGGCGGGAATTCGAAGCCAATGATAACCCGCAGGCTTCGGCACGGGCAAACAAAGGCATATCCGCTGGTGTAACATCCTGTTTCGCACAAGAAACCGCCCGTGTGACGATTCCGGGCGCCGTTCGAAGTCCAGGAGCACCCCCATGAAAGTCATCGACCTGCGCAGCGATACCGTTACCAAGCCCACCCCGGAAATGCGGGCCGCCATGGTCGCGGCCGACGTCGGGGACGACGTTTACGGAGAAGATCCCACCGTCAATCGCCTGGAGGCCATGGCTGCGGCGCTGCTCGGCAAGGAATCCGCGATCTTCGTTTGCAGCGGTACCCAAAGCAACCTGCTTGCGCTGCTGTCGCATTGCGAGCGCGGCGACGAGTACATCGTCGGCCAGCAGGGCCATACCTACAAATATGAGGGTGGCGGCGCGGCGGTGCTGGGCAGCATCCAGCCTCAGCCGCTGGATTACGAGCCCGACGGCTCGCTCGATCTGGGGCGTGTCGAGGCGGCGATCAAGCCCGACGACCCGCATTTCGCCAGGACACGATTGCTGTGCCTGGAAAACACCCAGGCTGGCAAAGTGATTTCGCTCGACTATCTCCGGCGCGCGCGCGAGTTTACCCGCGGCCGCGGGTTGGGGCTGCACCTGGACGGCGCGCGCATCTTCAACGCGGCGGTGCATCTGGGCGTGCCGGTCATGGAAATCAGCAAACAGTTCGACTCCGTGTCTGTATGCCTGTCGAAGGGCCTGGGGGCGCCGGTGGGCTCGGTGTTGTGCGGATCGAAGGACCTGATCGCGAAGGCACGCCGCTGGCGCAAAGTCGTCGGCGGCGGCATGCGCCAGGCCGGGCTGCTTGCTGCCGCGGGTATCTATGCGCTGCAACACAACGTCGAACGCCTGGCGCGCGATCATGAGAACGCGCGCAATCTTGCCGAGGGCCTTTCGCCGATAGATGGCGTAAAAGTAGCGCCCGGCGGAGCACAGACCAACATGGTGTACGTCTCGGTCGAGACGCAACGCTCGGTGGCGATGCGCGATTACCTTAAGGAGCGCGGCATGCTGATCAGCGGCCAGGGCAACATCCGGCTCGTGACGCATCTGGACGTCGATCGTCCGGACATTGACCGCTTCGTCAAGACGGTGAAGGAATTCTTTGCAAAGGCGGCATGAATGCAAGGCCGAGGAACAAATTAAATTCGGTGAATGCGTGAAGGGTGAAGGTGTGAAGGGTGCGAATCCTCCAGCCTCCGACTCTTGCCTTTCACTCATTCACTTTTCACTCATTCACTTTTCACGGGATTCCCGATGAGCACACAGAATGACGAACGCAACATGGCGGTATTCTGCGATTTCGAAAACATCGCGCTCGGCGTGCGCGAAGCAAAGTACGACCGGTTCGACATGAAGAAAGTTCTCGAGCGCCTGCTGGTCAAGGGCAGCATCGTCGTCAAGAAAGCCTACTGCGACTGGGACCGCTACAAGGAATTCAAGGCGCCGATGCACGAGGCCGCCTTCGAGATGATCGAGATTCCGCACGTGCGCCAGTCCGGCAAGAACTCCGCCGATATCCGCATGGTCGTGGACGCGCTGGACCTGTGCTACACCAAGGAGCATGTGGACACCTTCGTGATCGTCAGCGGCGATTCCGATTTTTCGCCGCTGGTGTCGAAGCTGCGCGAGAACGACAAGGAAGTGATCGGCGTGGGCGTGAAGCATTCCACGTCCGACCTGCTGATCGCCAACTGCGACGAATTCATCTTCTACGATGACCTCGTGCGAGAAAAGAACCAGGCACGGCGTGGCGGCGGGCGCAAGAAACCGGCCGCCAGGCCCGCTGCGGCGCCGAAAGCGGCCACGGTCGAGCCGCTTGAG
>JANOGP010000366.1:0-7803 GCA_031406075.1 Betaproteobacteria bacterium | reverse complement strand
AAAACCGGAGCACCGAGAGGGATGACCGACGAATCGACCGCGATGCTGCGGCCCGGGGTCAGGGCGACGCCCAGGGCGCCAACCGGGCCAGGCGACGAAGACGGCATTTCGCGGAAGAACACGTATGCCGGATTCTGCCGCAGCAACAGCGGCAGCAAGTCCGGGTTCTGCTTGCCCCATTGCTTGATTCCCTGCATCGACGCCTTTTCCGGCGGCAATTCCCCGCGTTCGACCAGTACGCGTCCGATGGATTTGTAGGGGTGCCCGTTGTGCTCGGCGAAACCGATGCGCACGATTTCTCCGCTCGGCAATTTGGCCCGGCCCGACCCCTGGACTTGCAGGAAGAAGAGTTCGACCGCATCGTCCACCCAGAGAATTTCACGGCCGCGTACGGCGGCTTCGCCGCGCTCGATTTCCGCACGCGTGTAATAGGGCACCACCTTGTTTCCCTGCAGCCGGCCTCGCAGACGCATGCCTTTTAGATTCGGCTGGGTTTGCGCGAGATCGACGATCAGCAGATCGTCTGGGACGCCGTACACCGGAAAGCGATATACCTTGCCCTGTTTGCGGCTGCCGCGCAGCAGCGGCTCATAGTATCCGGTGACCAGGCCTTCGGTGCTTCCGTCGGCATTGTGAATGGCATAGGGAATGAAGCTGGATTCGAAGAACTGCCGCACTGCCGCCGGATCTTCACCGGGGATTTGTGCCGCGGCGGCACAAGCCGATTGCCACTCGGGTAGGGATTTCAGGCTGCCGCACGAGAGCAGCAGCGCCGGCAATGTCTCGGCAAGTCTGTCGGCCCCCCAGTCGGGCAACGCGCTCCAATCGGCGGCCTGGAAGGTCTGCGGCCAAGCTGGCGGTTGCGGAGTCGGGGCCGGAGCCGGTACGGATTCGGGTGCCGGTTCCGCCGCAGTGACGACAGGTGCCGGTGTTTCGGGAAGCGGTTCAACCGGTGCAGGTGGCGTGGGCGCAGGGGAGTTGGTTAAACTTGCGCAACTGCCGGCAAGCAGCGCGAGCAAGCACGAGGCGACCGCCAGCCATTTTCTTTCATGCATTCGGTGATTTTCTGCGTGAATTCTCGCGAGTATAACAAAGCGGCACTGCGACACTTCCGGTCTCGCGCCATATGACGTGGCTGATCCTCGAAGGCGTGCTGGCGCTGGGGCTGTTCGTGTTCATCATCTGGTGGACGCTGCCGCGCAAGCGCGACGGCGACAAAAAGGATTAGCTCGTCCGCTTCTCGAGCTGGATAAAGCGGAACCAGCCGCCGAGCAGCGCCGGTTCGTCCCTGACGACACGCAGTTGCGGCGCTTTTTCGACGACCTGTTCGAACACGACGTCGGTGCGGGTAGCGATGTGCCGGATCAGCAGGTTGAGGAGCCGGCGCGCGGGCGCGCGCTCGCCGCGGCGCAGGAATTTGTCCAGCAGAAGAATCTTTCCAGCCGGTTTAAGTACCCGGGCCGCCTCTTGAAGCACTGCCACGCCGTCAGGCACGACTGCGACGATCAGGTGCAGGATTGCATGATCGAAACATTCATTCCTGAACGGCAACCTTTGGCTGTCTCCCTGGACCAGCAACGCGTCCAGGGAGCCGATCCGCGCCCGCGCCCGGCGCAGCATCGCCGCGGTCAGGTCGATTCCCACGTATTCGTGCAACTCGGGAAGATGCGGCAGGTCCAGGCCGGTGCCGATACCGTCCACCAGGATCCGGCAGGGTTTATCGGCCGGTAACGCGGCAAGGCTGCCGCGACGCAACGGGTCCAGCGGCCGCCGGATGATCGCGTCGTAAACCGGGGCGATCAGCGTGTAACTGTGCTTGAGCGACATGGCTGGTGAGGCAACAAGAAAGTCGAAAGCTGAACCACCAAGGCACCAAGAAGTACAAAGACTCGAGATTATCCGGTGTCTTTGTAGCCGCAAGCTCTAGCAGGTGGGGAGGACCAAGTTACAAACTGCAAAGCACTCCGAACCATCGATATGGGGCCTCACGAATTCGCTTGGTTTTCTTGGTGCCTTGGTGTCTTGGTGGTGAGTTTCGGCGTTTTAGTGCAGCACGCGGGGCACGCTCAGAGAGAACTCGGGGATCGGTGCTTCGAACGCGACGCCGTCCTCTGCGACCATCTGGTAACTGCCGCGCATGGTGCCTACCGGCGTGGCGATTGCGGTGCCGCTGGTGTACTCGTGCTTCTCCTGCGGTCGCAGCAGCGGCTGCTGCCCGACCACGCCGAGGCCACGCACTTCCTGCACCTTGCCGTTGGTGTCGGTGATGATCCAGTGACGGCTGACGAGTTGGGCGGCGACGGTGCCGGTATTCGCAATAGTGATGGTGTAGGCAAAGACGTAACGGCCGCCGGATTCATCGGATTGGTCGGGGACATATGCAGTCCGCGCGGTCACGGTGATTTCGTATTTCTTGTGCTCGGCCATTCCCGGCATTGGACATTAAACGCGACGAGGCGGCAAGGGCGGCAACGGGGCGTGTTCCAATGGGGGATCGCGGCCCCGTTTGCTACAATGCCGCGTTTTCCCGCCTGCGGGCACCGCCGCTGATCGAATCGCCAATGTATCGAATCGCCCCGAGCATACTTTCCGCGAACTTCGCCGCGCTCGGCGAAGAAGTCCGGTCGGTGATCGCCGCCGGGGCCGACATCGTGCACTTCGACGTGATGGACAACCATTACGTGCCCAATCTGACTGTGGGCCCTGTGGTCTGCGAGGCGATCCGGCCGCTCACGAAAGCGATCATCGACGTGCACCTGATGGTCAGTCCGGTGGACCGCATCGTTCCGGATTTCGCCAAGGCGGGCGCCAACATCATCAGTTTCCATCCGGAGGCCTCGGTGCACGTCGACCGCACCATCGGACTGATCAAGGAATGCGGCTGCAAGGCCGGGCTGGTGCTCAATCCGGCGACCCCGTTGTCTTGGCTCGATCACACCCTCGACAAGCTGGATCTGGTACTGATCATGTCGGTCAATCCCGGGTTCGGCGGGCAGAAATTCATACCCGCGGCGCTGACCAAACTGCGGGCTGTGCGCGAACGCATCAGGAATTCCGGGCGCGACGTCTGGCTCGAAGTAGACGGCGGGGTGAAGGTGGACAACATTGCAGAGATTGCCCGCGCCGGCGCGGACACTTTCGTCGCCGGATCTGCGATCTTCGGAACCAAGGACTACAAGGCCACCATCGCCGCAATGCGCGCTGAGTTGGCGAAGGTCTGAGAACGCAAAAACTCAACACCAAGGCACCAAGGCACCAAGAACGGCAAAGAATAAGACTGGCCAAGGGCTTTCTTGTATCTCCGAACGACGCGTGTCAGAAAGGACAGGAGTCATTTATCAATTGCCGACGTGCCCTGAACCAGCAATGACCTACAAGGAATCGTTTCGCCTTTCTTGGTGTCTTGGTGTCTTGGTGCCTTGGTGGTTATAGGTTTTGATGCTTGAGTTCCCTATCCCGGTGGCGGCAGTAGCATTCGATCTGGACGGCACACTGGTCGATACGCTGCCTGACTTGCATGAAGCGGCGAACCGGATGCTCGCAGACCTCGGCCGCTCCACGGTGGTCGACTCGGCGGTGCGGGCTTATGTCGGAGACGGCGTGGAGCGCCTGGTCAAACGCCTGTTGACCGGCGATTCTCCCAACGATACCCGGGCGGCGCGCGCCGCCGGCTGCCCGGTGTTCTGCGTGCCTTACGGCTACCGGGGCACGCTCGGGGTGCACGAACTGGACTGCGATGCTATAGTACCGGCGCTACTCGACTCCATGAAATTGATCGAAATTCCGCGGTCATGAACTGTTTGAAACTCGAAAACCTGAGGCTGGAAATCGGAGCCGGCTGGCGCTGGTGGCGCCCGTCCGTGTTCTGGCGCTGCATCTGAGCGTCGTCCGTTCCCGTTTCAACGTTTTTCGCAGTTTCAGGAGTTCGCAATGACTGAGCAGGAATTCAAGCAGCTTGCCGCGCAGGGTTTCAATCGCGTTCCTGTCGTACTCGAAACCTTCGCCGACCTCGACACGCCGCTTTCTGTTTACCTCAAACTCGCCAACCAGCCCTATTCCTATTTGCTGGAATCGGTGCAGGGAGGCGAGCGCTTCGGCCGCTATTCATTCATCGGCTTGCCCGCGGAGACCCGCTTCGAGGTGCGCGGCCATAGCTGTGCCGAGTACCGGCGCGGCACGCTGGTGAGCCAGGCCGAGCACGATAACCCGCTCGATTTCGTCTCGGCTTGCCATGCACGCATCAGGGCAGCCTCCAGGCCGGAGTTGCCGCGCTTTCTTGGCGGCCTGGTCGGTTGTTTTGGCTACGACACGGTTCGCTACGTGGAAAAGAAGCTCGCTGCCACGCAAAAGGCCGACACTCTGCATACCCCGGACATCCTGCTGCTGCTATCCGAACAACTGGTGGTGCTGGACAATCTTTCCGGCAAGCTGTTCCTGGTGGTCTATGCCGATCCGCGCGAAGCCGGCGCGTATTCGCGTGCGCAGCAACGCCTGCAGGAACTGCTGTGGATGCTGCGCCAGCCGGTGGTGGTGCCGCCCGAGGCCCCCCAGACTCCCGCGCAACCGCAGTCGGAGTTCAGCGAAGACGCTTTCATCGAGGCGGTGGAGCGGGCCAAGCGTTACATTTACGACGGCGACATCATGCAGGTGGTGCTGTCGCAGCGCATGAGCCTGCCTTTCCATGCCTCGCCATTGTCGTTGTACCGCGCGTTGCGTGCGCTCAATCCCTCGCCTTACATGTTCTATTTCGACATGGGCGGATTTCACGTCGTCGGTGCCTCGCCGGAGATCCTGGTGCGACTGGAAAGCGGAATCGTCACGGTGCGCCCGATTGCCGGCACCCGGCCGCGCGGCGCCAGCCGGGAACAGGATGCCGCACTCGAGCAGGAACTGCTGGCCGACCCCAAGGAGCGTGCCGAGCACGTGATGCTGATGGACCTGGGGCGCAACGATGTCGGCCGGGTGGCGCAGGTCGGCAGCGTGCGCGTGACGGAGAACATGAACATCGAGCGCTATTCGCACGTGATGCACATCGTCTCCAACGTCGATGGCAAGCTCAAACCCGGCCTGGATGCGATGGCGGTGCTGAAGGCAACCTTCCCTGCGGGTACCGTCAGCGGGGCGCCGAAAGTACGGGCGATGGAGATTATCGACGAACTCGAACCGGGCAAGCGCGGCATCTATGCCGGCGCCGTCGGTTACCTCGGATTCAACGGCGACATGGATCTTGCGATCGCAATCCGGACAGCGGTGGTGAAGGACGGGACGCTGTACGTGCAGGCCGGGGCCGGCATCGTTGCCGACTCGGTGCCGAAAAACGAATGGGTCGAGACCCAGAACAAAGCGCGCGCGCTGCTGCGCGCCGCGGAGATGGCGCAGGCGGGCCTCAACAGCAAGCTCGATTGAGCGGTAAGTGTGGAGGATGCGGAGAAAAGGCGAACCACCAAGACACAAAGACACCAAGAAAAGCGAACGACTCATGAAGTCGGTTTGTTCGGGTGCCTTGGCAATAGTTCGCTTTCTTTAGCCTGGGTAGGGCTGATTCAATATGCCAAATTGCGATTTGTTCTCTCGTCTATCTTGGTGCCTTGGTGTCTTGGTGGTTTGCTTTTCTGTTCTCTCGCGAACTCGCTCAGGTGAACGCTTATGCTGCTGATGATCGACAATTACGATTCCTTCACCTACAACCTGGTGCAATATCTGGGCGAGCTGGGCGAGGAGGTCAGCGTATTCCGCAATGACGAGATCACGCTCGATCAGATCGAGGCCCTGCATCCCTCGAGAATCGTGATTTCCCCGGGGCCGTGCACGCCCGACGAGGCAGGAATTTCGGTGCCGCTGATTCAGCGCTTTGCCGGAAAGCTGCCGATCCTCGGCGTCTGCCTTGGTCACCAGAGCATCGGGCAGGCCTTCGGCGGAAGGATTGTTCATGCGGGACAACTGATGCACGGCAAGACGTCCGATATCCACCACAAGGACGCTGGCGTATTCCACGGATTGCCCAATCCCCTGACGGCCACGCGCTATCACTCATTGGTCATCGAAAAGAAAAGCCTGCCCGCCTGTCTCGACGTGACCGCGTGGACCGACGACGGGGAGATCATGGGCGTGCGGCACCGGGACTTGCCCGTCGAGGGGGTGCAATTCCACCCCGAGTCGATCCTGACCGAAAAAGGCCACGACCTGCTCGCCAATTTTTTGAGGAATGGATAGATCGCAAAGAAAACCACCAAGACACAAAGGCACCAAGGAAGGCAAGGAAGAAAAAGAATCGGGTGCCAGGTGTTGGTTTCTGAACATCGATTGCTGCATCACCTGTAGGGGGAGTGCGCTGAGAACTTCGGTTTTCTTGGTGTCTTGGTGTCTTGGTGCCTTGGTGGTTGGCAGTATGTGCTTTGGTAGTTGGATTCAGGTCTTCAAATTCAGGGAGCGCGCATGACGCCTCAGGACGCACTCGTTCGGGTCATCGAACACCGCGAGATATTCCACGACGAGATGCTGGCACTGATGCGCCAGATCATGAAAGGCGAGATGTCGCCGACGTTGATCTCCGCGTTCCTCATCGGCCTGCGGGTAAAAAAAGAGACCATCGGCGAGATTGCCGCGGCGGCGCAGGTCATGCGGGAATTCTCGACAAAGGTGCAGGTCGCTGATTATGCGCACCTGCTGGACACCTGTGGCACCGGCGGCGACAGCGCGAGCACATTCAACATCTCAACGGCCGCGGCATTCGTCGCGGCGGCGGCCGGGGCAAAGGTCGCCAAGCACGGCGGCCGCTCGGTTTCCAGCAAATCCGGCAGCGCCGACGTATTGGAGGCGCTGGGTGTGAACCTGGCCCTGACGCCGGCGCAGGTCGCGCAATGCATCGACCAGATCGGCGTGGGATTCATGTTCGCCCCCAATCATCACAGCGCGATGAAGCACGCGGCACCGGTACGGCGCGAACTGGGCGTGCGCACCCTGTTCAACATCCTCGGGCCGCTCACCAATCCGGCCGGGGCCCGGAACCAGCTCATGGGCGTGTTCCACCCGGACCTCGTTGGTATCCAGGCGCGGGTATTGCAGCGGCTGGGCAGCCGCCATGTCCTGGTGGTGTACGGCACGGAAGGGCTGGACGAGATCTCGGTGGCCGGCGAAACGCTGGTCGGCGAACTCAAGAACGATGAAGTGCGCGAGTACACGATTCACCCAAGACAGTTCGGTTTGCAAACCAGCGAACTTTCCGGGATTCAGGTCAAAGACGGCGCTGAGTCCAGGGACATGCTCGTCGCAGCGCTATCGAACAAGCCCGGCCCGGCGCGCGACATCGTTGCGCTCAATGCCGGCGCGGCAATCTATGCAGCCGGTATTGCGGACAGCCACGAAGGGGGCGTGCAGAAGGCGCTTGAAGTCATTTCCAGCGGTGCCGCGAAGGCCAAGCTCGACCAGTTCATCGCCTTTACACAAGAATTTAAGAACTGAAACTCTTACCGTGGAGGACGCAGAGGACGCGGAGGAAAAACAATGCGAGGAAAGGCAATTTGGGGTTAAGAGCCAGATGAATGTTCGTCACCCACTGCCAGCAAATTGTGCTTTCGCGGATTGGCTGCCAATTGAATGTTTTAACTCACAATGAAGTTTTCCTCATGTCCTTCCTCTGCGTGCCCTGCGTCCTCCGTGGTGGGCGCTGCTCTTTTTTGCACTCGGCCGTAAGAGTTACGCAGGAGAGTACTTCGAGGTCAACTATGACGCCTTGATTCGCGGAGGAAAGGCATGAGTGAAAACGAAATAGGGGAGATACTTATTGGGTGTGCCATCAAGGTC
>JANOGP010000336.1:0-5618 GCA_031406075.1 Betaproteobacteria bacterium | reverse complement strand
CTTCGGATTGCCGATTGCCGCCCGCATCTGGGGATCCTGGTAGACGGCGGCGATGAACGCCAGCTTTTCCGACCAGGCCGCCAGCGCGTTGCCTTCCTTGCCCAGGCGGAAAACCGCTTCCGCGTAAGGTCTGGCGATGGTTGCGAGTTCGGCCATGCGGGCGTTACCTGAGTTCGGACTCGAGTCCGGACAGCAACTGCGCGTGCGCCTTGGCGTCCACTTCGCGCTTGAGGATCTTCTCGGCGCCGGTCACCGCCAACACCGATATCTGTGCCCGCAGCGCCTCCTTGGCGCGGAATACCTCCTGCTCGATCTCGGCCTTTGCGGCAACGACAATGCGGTCGGCCTCGGCTTTGGCAGCCGTCTTGGCTTCTTCGACCACGCCGGCTCCGCGTTTCTCGGCCTGGGAAATGATCTCGTTCGCCTGTTCGCGTGCGCGCTGCAATTCCTGCCCCGCGCGCTTTGACGCAAGCTCGAGGTCCTGCTTGCCGCGTTCCGCCGCGGCAAGGCCGTCGGCGATCTGCTTCTGGCGATCGTGCATCGCCTTGCGAAGCGGCGGCCACACGAATTTCATCGTGATCCAGATGAAAAGGGCGAACCAGATTGCCTGGCCCAATAATGTAGCGTTGATGTTCACGCTCGCCTCCCGGACTCAATGCACCAGATTTAGCCGCCGACTGCCTGCTGGACTGCCGCGATGAACGGGTTGGCGAACAGCAGGTAGAGCGCGATACCCACGCCGATCATGGTCACCGCGTCGAGCAGGCCGGCGACGATGAACATCTTTACTTGCAGCGTCGGGATCATCTCGGGCTGACGGGCGGCGCCCTCGAGGAAACGGCCCCCGAGAATACCGAAGCCGATGGCAGTACCCAGCGCGCCCATGCCGATCAGCAGCGCCACCGCGATGGCTGTCATACCCAATACCGATGCGATTTCCATTTTGTTCTCCTAGTACCAGACGATTAAAGACGATTGCTCGTTGCGTTTTAGTGACTTTCCGCCGCCATGCTCATGTACACCACGGTCAGCATCATGAACACGAAAGCCTGCAGCGTGATGATCAGGATGTGAAACAGCGCCCATCCGAGGCTCAGCACCGCGCTGAAAGGCGCCCATATGAAACCCGCGCCCGCCAATACTGCGAGCAGGATGAAGACCATCTCGCCTGCATACATATTGCCGAACAACCGCAGGGCCAGCGAGATTGGCTTGGCGATGTCTTCGATGACACGGAACAGCAGGTTGACGGGGAACAGGTACTTGCCGAACGGCACGGTAAGGGCTTCGTGCAGGAATCCGCCGATACCCTTGTACTTCACATTGAATCCCAGCATCAGCAGGAAAACCGTAAGCGACATCGCGAACGTCAGGTTCGGATCGGTGGTGGGCACCACCTTGAAATGCTCGACGCCGGCGGCGTGCACGCCCATCGGAATGAAATCCACCGGTATCAGGTCCATGGCGTTCATCAGGAACACCCAGACGAAAATCGTAATCGCCAGCGGCGTAACCAGTTCACTTTTGGCGTGGAAAGTGTCCCGCACCTGCGAATCGACCAGCGAGACCACCATCTCGAAGAAATTCTGCGTGCCTCCGGGGACGCCGCTGGTGGCGCGCCGCGCGGCCAGCGCCATCAGGCCGAAGATTACCAGGCCGATGACGCCGGAGACGATCAGGGTGTCGAGATGCACAGTCCAGAAACCGTGACCAACATGCAGATTGGTCAGGTGATGAACTATGTACTCGGTGGTGGTCGGCGCAGCCTGTTCGGTGCTCATGTCGGTTCAGATTTTTGAAAACATCACCAGCGCCACCCAGTACACCAGTAAAGTCGCGGCGTAGGCAGCAAACAACGGCAAAGCGGAAATTTCCTTCAGCCACACGAACGTCGCGCCGAACAGGAGCATGGTCAACGTCAGCTTGCCGAATTCGCCGACATAGTGCGCCCGCAACAAACGTTCCGGCGCACTTTGCCGGGACACGATGACTCGAAATGCGTAAAACGCGCCCGGGATAAAAGCGATTGCGCCACCGATCAAAGCCGATTTCGCTGAAATCCAGTTGCCAAACAGCAGGAACAGCGCGGCGACGCCAAAAGCCATTGCAATCTGCATGGCGATGATACTGACAATCGCCCGGATCATCGCCCCTCCCGCTGCCGGCCCGGGTTTCTTGTACCCGACGCGGCCGCAGCAACCCGCAAAAAGGCCGAAATTTTAGTGGGGTTGTGGAAGCACTGTCAACGACGATCTGGCTCCACGGCTTCGCGCCGGCCTTTCAGCGCCGCAGTTTGCGGAGCAAATCATCGAGCTGATCGAGGCTGGAGTAGCCGATCACCAGTTTGCCCTTCCCTGCCTTGCCGGGGCTGATGGTGACCGGTGTGCCGAGCTTCTCTGCCAGGCCTTCCTCCAGATCCTGAAGGTCGCGATCTTTCCTGTTTTTGCGCGGCGTCTTGCGTGCGATCACCCCGGCCCGGCCAACCAACTGCTCGGTTTCACGCACCGAAAGCCCGCGGCTGACGACCTGGTGAGCCAGTTCAACCTGGCGCGGCCCGTTTACCGCGAGCAGTGCCCGGGCATGGCCCATGTCGAGCTTGCCCTGCATCAGAAGTTCCTGCACTGGCTTGGCAAGATTCAGCAATCGCAACAGGTTGGTAACCGCGCTGCGCGAGCGCCCGACTGCCTGCGCCGCGGAATCGTGGGTCATGCGGAATTCGTCTATCAGTCTGTGGATGCCGCCCGCTTCTTCCAGAGGATTGAGGTCCTCTCGCTGGATGTTCTCGATCAACGCGATCGCCAGAGCCGCCTGGTCTGGTACTGCGCGCACGACGACCGGAACTTGCGCCAGTCTGGCAAGCTGGGCGGCGCGCCAGCGGCGCTCACCCGCGATGATCTCGTACTTGCCGCCGTCCACCGGGCGTACCAGGATCGGCTGGATTACGCCCTGGGCCTTGATCGAATCGGCAAGTTCCGCAATCGACTGCGGGTCCATACGCGTGCGCGGCTGGAAGCTGCCGGGCTTGAGCAGGCCCACCGCGAGCTCGGTCTGGGTGTCATCGGGCCGGTTATCGTTGCCGGCGAGAAGCGCGTCGAGCCCGCGGCCAAGTCCTTTGAGTTTCGCCATCTGCATTCTTCCTAGGTATTCTTGCCGAGCATCTCGCCGGCGAGAGCGAGGTAGGCCAGTGCGCCTTTCGATTGCCGGTCGAAGCCGAGCGCCGGGAGGCCGTGGCTGGGTGCTTCCGCAAGCCGTACATTGCGCGGAATCACGGTACGGTAGACCTTGTCGCCGAAGTGTTGCTGGAGCTGATCCGAGACCTGTTGCGAAAGCATATTGCGCGGGTCGTACATGGTGCGCAGCAAACCCTCGATTTCGAGCGCGGGGTTGAGATTCATGCGCACTTTCTTGATGGTCTGCACCAGGTCGGACAATCCTTCAAGCGCGTAGTACTCGCATTGCATCGGAATCACCACCGCGTTGGCCGCGCACAATCCGTTTACCGTCAGAAGATTGAGCGCCGGAGGGCAATCGATCAGCACGTAGTCGTAAGGCGCCTTGATATCCTCGAGTGCCGTCTTAAGCCGTGTTTCGCGTTCGGCCAGCCCCACCATTTCAACTTCGGCACCGGCGAGTTCGCGGTTGGCCGGTATCACGTCATAGCCGCCGCTCTGGCTGCGCACCCTGACTGATGACATCGACGCAGAACCCAGCAACACCTCATAGACCGTTGCCTTGAGGCCGCGCTTGTCGATGCCGCTTCCCATCGTGGCGTTGCCCTGCGGATCGATATCTACCAGCAGCACGCGCCGCCCGGCCAGTACCAGGCTGGCGGCAAGATTGATGCTGGTGGTGGTCTTGCCGACCCCGCCTTTCTGGTTGGTGATCGCGAGTATGCGCGGCATATTGTTCAGACGTCGCCTGCTGCCACGCTCGAGCGCAGCATGATCAGATGGCGTTCCGCATCGAGGCTGGGCACGTGCAGGGCAATGATCGATTCCGCTCTCCAGGGGTCCGGGATCTGTGCGATTTCTGCATCCGGACGCGCGCCTTTCATCGCAGCCAGCACACCGCCGGCCCGGCACAGGTGACCCGCAAGTCTGATGAAGTCGGCAATGCTGGAGAAGGCGCGCGAGATAACGACGTCAAACGGCGTGGCAGGTCTGTATGACTCGGCTCTTTCGATCACGACCTTGACGTTCGTGAGCGCCAGCTCGGTGGAGGATTGATTCAAAAACGCGCCTTTCTTCTGGTTCGAGTCGAGTAACGTAACCTGTCTGTCCGGACACGCGAACGAAATCGGGATTCCCGGCAATCCTGCGCCGCTGCCCACATCCACAAGCCGTCCTGGCGGCAAGTGCGGCACAACTGCAAGGCTATCCAGCAGGTGATGACTGATCCACTTCGTTTCTTCGCGGATTGCCGTGAGGTTGTAAACGCGGTTCCACTTCGCCAGCAGCGCCAGATAGTCCAGCAGCCGGTCAGCCGCCGATGGCGGCAACCCTATTTCCAGGTCGGCAATACCCTGCCGCAACAGCGCAGCTGGCTGGCTCAACCGCGGTTTCCCGCGGCGCGTACCAGGCTGGATGGTCGAACGCCAGTCTCTGCGGTTGCCTTCACGCCGCGCTTCAAGTGCACCAACAAAAGTGAAATCGCCGCCGGCGTGACGCCGGATACGCGCGCGGCCTGACCCAGAGTCTCGGGCTTGTGCTTGTTGAGTTTCTGTTGCACCTCGACCGATAGTCCGCGCACGCTGCGGTAATCGAGTTCGGCCGGCAGACGCAGGGTTTCGAAGTGCTCCTGGCGCTCGACTTCTTCGCGCTGTCGTTCGATGTACCCCTGATACTTGGTCTGGATTTCAACCTGTTCAGCGGCCTGATCCTCGGCAACGCCCGGTCCCGCATCGGCCAGAGACATCAGCTCGCGATAGCGAACCGAGGGCCGGCGCAGCAGTTCCTCCAATGTGTAGTCACGTTCCAAAGACTGTCCGAACAGTTGCTGCATGGTTTCTTTGGCGAGCAGCTTCGAATTAACCCATGTGGTCTTCAGGCGCTCCAGTTCGCGCGCGACAATTTCGCGTTTGCGCTCGAAGGTCTCCCAGCGCGCATCGTCTACCACGCCTAGTCGCCTGCCGGTTTCCGTGAGGCGCATGTCGGCATTGTCTTCGCGCAGGCTCAAGCGGTATTCGGCGCGGCTGGTGAACATCCGGTAGGGCTCGGTGACGCCACGTGTAATCAGGTCATCCACCAGCACGCCAAGATAAGCCTGGTCGCGGCGCGGACACCAGGACTCCTCGCCCTGAACAAGTAGCGCCGCATTGATCCCGGCGAGCAGTCCCTGCGCAGCCGCTTCTTCGTACCCGGTCGTTCCGTTGATCTGGCCGGCGAAGAACAGCCCCTCGATCGCCTTGGTTTCCAGCGATGACTTGAGATCTCGTGGATCGAAGTAGTCGTATTCGATCGCGTAACCCGGACGCGTCAGGTGTGCGTTTTCCAACCCATTGATTGAATGAACTAACTCTACTTGTACGTCGTACGGCAGACTCGTCGAAATACCGTTCGGATAGACCTCGTTAGTGGTCAGGCCCTCCGGTTCGAGGAAGATCTGGTGGCCGGTCTTCC
>JANOGP010000323.1:0-3704 GCA_031406075.1 Betaproteobacteria bacterium | reverse complement strand
ACGGTGGCGGGCGCGGTCCGTCAGGGACTCGTCAAAGCCGGATTTGCGATGGAGAAGCGCGAAGGCTTTGCGGGCAAGCGCGGGATGCTTGCGGGCCGGTTCGCCGGAAAAACACCGGCCAACGAGTCGCCAACCGACAAGCGCGCCGTTGTGATCGGCGCTGGACTGGCGGGCAGCGCCTGCGCGCAACGCCTGACTGAACGGGGCTGGGCGGTGGAGATTATCGAGCGGCACGCCGTTCCGGCGCAGGCGGCATCGGGAATTCCAGCTGGACTGGTGCGGCCGGTATTTTCGCTGGACTGGAATACGCACAGCCGTTTCACCTCAGCGGCCTTCTTGTACGCGTCGCGCCACCACGCGGCGTTGGCGCAGGCCGGAGGCGCGCTGATTCATGGATCGGGTGGCGTGTTGCAACTGGCTCGCGACGACACTCATTTCGGCAAGCTGCAGCGCGTACTCGCGCAATTTGCGTTGCCGCCGGAGCTCGTGCAATTGATGGAGACATCACAGGCAACGGAACTGGCTGGTGTGCCAGTTGCGGGGCCAGGATGCTGGTTCCCCGAGGCGGCATGGATGAATCCCGGAAGCATCTGCAGGGCGAATCTTGATGCTGCGTCCGCGCGCACGCGATGCCTGTTCCAAAGCGATGCCGCCACCTTGAGCCGGGGCGATCGGGAGTGGGAAATCCTTGATGCCTCCGGGGCCGTCCTGGCGACTGCGCCGGTGGTGATTCTGGCCAACGCAGTTTCAGCCGGCCGATTCTCCCAGGCGGCGGAACTTCCTTTGCGCCCTGTCCGCGGTCAGGTGAGTTTGTTGCCGGAGCGCGAAGGCGTGAAACTGAGAATCGCGGTGTGCAGGGATGGCTACATAACCCCCGCACGCGATGGCGTCCACTGCCTGGGCTCGAGTTTCAACGAAGGCATGCTTGAAGAATCGGCCTGCGTCGAGGACCACGCGGCCAATCTTGGGCGCCTCGAACTCATGTTGCCGGGATTCGGTGCCGGAGTGATGCCGGAAAACCTGGATGGACGCGTGGCGTTCCGGGCAATGAGCTTCGACCGCTTGCCAGTGCTGGGCCAGATGCCTGCGGAGCCGGGCCTGTTTGCCTGCCTGGCATTGGGATCACGCGGAATGACCTGGGATGCACTCGCGGCGGAAATCGTGGCGAGCCGCATCGACGGCGATCCGATGCCGGTGGAGCGGGACTTGCTAGCGGCGCTGGATGTGGGAAGGTTCGTCGCGAAGCGAGAGGCGAGGGGCGAGAGAAAGCAAGGATGAAGGCGGAAGGATGAAGGATGAAGTAGCTTCAAAAAGCTCCTGACTCTCCCTCGTCCCTCGTCACCCGTCACCCGTCCCTCGTTACGGCGCGCAGAACCCCAAGTCCGCGATCCATGCGCGGAGTTCTTCGGAGAGAGCAGCGGCAATCTCCGAGAACGCGCCCGCTCCGCCTGCCGCGTCCGCAGTCGAAGTTGGGCGTTCCAGGCGGAATTCGCGGCTCAATTGCCGGCCGGCAGCTACATTCTCGACCAGCGTAGCCTGGGCGTGAAGAACAGCGCGGCTTGCATTTCCCGCCGCAAATACCTGGCTGAACTCCGCAAGACTCAACCCCAGCGCACACTTCGCTTGCGGGTTTCGCACAACCGATCCGTTGCCCACCGATTGGCGCAAGCGCACGGTGAGCATCGCCGCCGGCGTTCCGGCCCAGCGGCTGTCGGCATAAGGCGACAGCACACGCGGATCGCGGTACGCCAGCCGATAGAACATCTCGGTGGTGTCCAGCCAGTCCGCGGCCCGCACCTCGGTTACGAATACGCTTGCGCCCGATGCGCTTGCCGGGGGCGCAGCAATTCCAAAGTCGTAGATCTGCAACGGGTGTTCGCGCCTGGAAGCGCAGCCGGCGGTGAGCAGCGCGGCAAGTAAAAGAGTAATCAGCGTTTTCATTATCGTCCGTCTTTGAAACCCGGTTCGCCGGGACCCGGTCGCGGCTGCGCGCGGCCGAACAAGAGGCTCTGCGGTTCGCGTTCGACTTGCACCACCAGCCGATGAAAATCCTTCGAATCCCGGGTGAGTTGGTCTACGAGGTCGTTGATCTTGGGCAGCGTGCTGTCGGTGATCTCAGTGGAGAGTTCGGTGGAAATCCTGTCCAGCTTCTCGGAGAGCGAGCGCATGTTGGCGAGGACCTGGCGCGAGTCTTCCGCGACCGGAACGATCGCGCTGGTGGCCGACTCCAGATTGGTGAGCGAACGGCGCACCCGCTCCTGATTCTCGTCGCCAAGAAGTTCCTGGGCGCGCCGCGCGACGTCCGGAATCGCCCGCAGCGCCGGCCCCAGTTGCGCCGAGGCCTGTTCGAAATTGGCGAGCGTGCGCTCCAGCCGGCCCTGGTTTTCCGCACTGGCGATGCTGTTGAGGCGGTCCAGCAGTTCGCTTGACTGTTTGAGCAGCACCTTGCTCGATTCCGCGAGGTCGTCGAATACGTTACCGCGTACCGCGATCTGCGCGGGGTTGTCCTTTGGGCTTACCAAGGGCCGCGGATCGGAACCGTCATCGTCGAGCAGCACATAGGCCAGTCCGGTCACGCCCTGGTAGCCGATCTGCGCGAAGGTGCCGCGGGTGATCGGCACGCCGCGCTCGACCGCTACCCTGATCAGGATGCTGCGGGGATCCTTCTCGTCCAGCGCGACTTTCTCGACCTTGCCGACTTCGACGCCGCGGTAGCGCACGGCTGCCTGCGGATACAGGCCGTTGACGGTGAACTTGGATACCACCACAAAGTCGTTGTACAGGCGGGTGTCGCCTTTGAACCAGATGAATGCCGCAGCCAGGGTGATCCCGAGCAGGATTGTGAACAGGCCGGTCAGCAGGGCGTAGGAGCGGCTTTCCATGTCAATTGGAGTGTAGCAGCGGCTCGGCCTTGCCGAAGAAGCTCGCTACGAACGGATGGTCGCTGTGCTGCACTTCCGCCAACGGCCCGTCGGCAACGATCCGTCCTTCGGCGAGTACTGACACCCGGGTCGCCAGCGTGGACAGCGTATCGAGGTCGTGGGTGACCATGAACACGGTCAGCGCGTATTCGTGTGACAGCGTCTTGACCAGCTTGACGAAGCCGCGTGAGCGATCCGGATCGAGCCCCGCGGTCGGTTCATCCAGCACCAGCAGTTCCGGGTCGAGCGCCATGGCACGCGCCAGCGCGACCCGCTTGGCCATCCCGCCCGAGAGTTCGGCAGGCATCTTGGTGGCGTGCTGCGGCTCGATCTCGACCAGATTCAGCTTAAGCATGACCAGGTCGCGGATGAAGGATTCGTCGAGGTACTTCAGTTCGCGCAGCGGAAACGCCACGTTCTCGAAAACGCTCAACGCCGAGAACAGCGCCCCGTTCTGGAACAGCGTGCCGAAGCGACGCTGCACTCTCAGTCTTGCCGCGCGGCGCGCGCGCAGCGGATCCACGCCGAACAGCCGCACGCGGCCTCTTGCCGGCGCATCGAGCCCGATGATCACGCGCAGCAGTGTGGTCTTGCCGCTGCCCGAACCGCCTACCATGCCGACGATCTCGCTGCGCGCAATCCGCAGGTTCAGATCGCGATGGATCGCCAGTCCGCCGCGCCGGGTCCACAGTTGCTCGACTTCGATGACCGTATCCGGGTTCTTCACGGGAAGCCGACGCTTCTGAACAGGATCGCATACACGGCGTCGAGCAGGATCACCAT
>JANOGP010000291.1:0-9746 GCA_031406075.1 Betaproteobacteria bacterium | reverse complement strand
TCAATCCCGGACGCTGCCATGATCTACGCACTGAATCTGTTCAATCTCGTTCCCGGCAAGGAGAACGAGTACCGCGATTACAGCGTCAAGGCTGGCAAGATAATTTTCGGCTTTGGCGGAAGAGTCGTAAGCGCCGGTACCGGCCCGCTGCGCGAGATGCACGGCGATACCACGCGCCGCCAGTTGATCGTGGTCGAGTTTCCCAGCCTGGAAGTGTTCGAACAGTTCATCGACGAGGCGGAGAATCAGAACATTCATCATCTTCGCGAGAATTCGACCACCGATTACATCTGGAGCTTGTACGAGCCGTGGGACATGAAGAAGTGGGTGAAGGAAAAATAGGATCGTGTTGAGTGCTGCGGACTGAGTGCTGCAGAAAAAACTTTTGGAATCTCATCCGGGAGGCAAGATGCCGAGACATTCTGTTGCCGTAATCATCGCTTTTCTTACACTGCTGCCCGGCGTGGCGTCGGCCGTGAACGTTGTTTCTTTAGGCGATCTTCCGGTCCGGTACATGACCGACGAAGACAGGAATATTCTCAGGGCTGCCGCCACCGGGACGCTTGACGGGACGCCCGAAGGAAATACCGTGCGCTGGGAAAATCCGAAAACCGGTGCGCATGGCGATCTCACTCCCCGCGCAAGCTTCGATCGCGCGGGCC
This sequence comes from Betaproteobacteria bacterium, assembly GCA_031406075.1. Taxonomy (GTDB): domain Bacteria; phylum Pseudomonadota; class Gammaproteobacteria; order Burkholderiales; family JACQAP01; genus JACQAP01. Next base: position 9,084 of record JANOGP010000291.1, on the reverse strand, counting down.
AATCCTGCCGGGATCTCGAAGTGGCGAATTCGGCGCGCGGACACGACAACCGTATCGTTCTGACGCTTTGCAAACAGCCAGACGGCGAGTGGAAAGTCCAGCCGCAATAGCTCGGCCGGCAACCCATGACGCTGCAACGGCGACTGCGCGCTGGCATTTTTGCGACAACGTTCACCGGTAGCGGGTAGCGCGCAATGCGCAGGCGAAATTTGAGTCGAATGCGGTGCGGCCATCAATTCCTGCCATTGCGGATCCCGACAGTGGCGTTTTCCCTGTGGTTGCTGACCGGGCTGCTGGCCGCGCCGTTGGCACAGGCGCAGCAGCCCGAGCTGCGCTATGTGCAGGAGCGGCAAGACCTGGTCAACTGGTACTACGCCGCCACTTACGGCACCGGGGTGTATACCACGGGGGACCGCACTGTCGCGGTGCTGCAACTGCCGCTGAGCTATACGTTGCGCGAACCCGAAGAAGACCGCTGGGGAATGCGGATCACATTGCCCGTGTCGATCGGTTTCTACGACTATCACTTCGACGACATCCTCGACGAGGGTCTGCCGCAGGGCTTGAGCACAATGAGCTTCGTTCCCGGCCTCGAACTTGAAAAGCAAATTACCTCGCGCTGGCGGCTCAAGCCCTATGTCTCCGCCGGGGCTGGCTGGGAACTTAAGGGCGCCGATTATGCGTGGATATACGATGTCGGGTTGCGCAGCCGGTTCCGTATCGGCGAAGACCAGGACGTCGAGCTCGCTCTGGTCAATCGGCTGAGTCTGGCTGGGTACGACCCCAACGACGATTCGAGACAGCCTCTCGGCTATTTCGCGATCGGCCTGGATATCACCGTTCCGACCCAGGCGGAGTTGCTCGGACGTCCCGTCGTAATCGGCATCACCCCGGCCTACTACAACTACTTTCGCCGTTTGCGTTACGCCGAACTCGACAACCCGGACAACTCGATCGGAGAAGAGTTCGAGTTGGCGATCAGCGTACTCACGCGCCGGCCACTCTCCATTGCCGGTATCGAGGTGGACCGCATCGGCATCGCGGTGCGCGGCGGCGAAGGCGTTACCGGCTATCGGCTGTTTACCTCCCTGCCGTTCTGAATCGGCGCATGCCCGTCGGCACCTGGGTTGTTCGATTCGCCGGCAGTCCTGCCGCGGGCGAACTCAGGTCGGGACCCCCTTGTGCTGTTGTGCGTGACCCCATTGTGCGCAACTCTTCGGAGATTGCAGCGCCCAACAAAAGCCGGAGAGTGTCGGCCATCGCCGGCGCCGCGAGCCGGATGCTAACATTGGCTTGCGACGCACCCAACGCCCGCAACGTTTGCCTTTGGCATTTCCATACTGGAGACTTCATTGAATAAAAACCTCTGGACACGACGGGCGCATACCCTCCAGCACGGTTGGTGCCTTCTCGCCGTTGCTGCGGCGATGTCGGTGTCGTTTCCGATTCACGCCGAATCCGACGTGCCGCAAAAGAAGGAGAGCAGCGTCACGCTCTACGCTGGATACCGTGCGGGCGGCAGCCTGACCGATGCGAACACCGGGTCACCGATGAACGTGAGGGACGATGCCAGCTACGCGCTCGCTGTAGACATCGGCCTCGACCGGCAGACGCAGGTGCAGCTGTTCTACAGCCATCAGCAGAGCGCGCTTGTTTCCGAAATCTTTTCGCCGACGGCGAACAACTTCGGGCTCGACATCGACTACTACCACGTGGGCGGCACCTACTTCTTTGAGGAAGTGGGCACCGGAGGCTATGTGATGGCCGGGTTCGGCGCTACCCACATGCGCCCCGATCGTAGCGACCTCAATGCGGAGACATTCGCGTCCGGCCACATTGGCATGGGCTTCATGCTTGCGCTCGGCAAGCACGTCGGGCTGCGCTTCGAGGCGCGGGGCTATGGCACACTTATCAACAACGATAGTTCGATTTTCTGCAGCGACGACGCCGGCTGCGTCGTCACGATGAAGGGTGAGGCAATGTACCAAGGTGAAGCGCTGGCAGGCTTGTCAATCCGTTTTTGAGCCGGCAGGCAAACTCGGTAGAACCTACTGGTACGACAGTTCGATGTGCCTGTTGACTACTTTCACGCGGTCGCCATCTGGTCGAGGCTCTCGCATGCTTCGAGACCGGCTACCAACGTTCGGCTCCAAGCGTTTTTGTCGTGGCCATCTGCTCGCCGCCGTGGCGCTTTGGATCATAGGCAGCCAAGCGTTGTTCCAAGGTAAACCGCGAATCATTAACGGGCGTGATGACGACATGATCGCCTTCAACCGATACGCGCACGCGCTGATCGACATGCAGGTGCGCTTCCCGCGCCACCGCAGCCGGCAAGCGAACACCCAGATTGTTACCCCACTTTTTGATATCCAGAACGGCTTGGGCCATGAAACCACTCCTTGCGTAAATGTATAAACGCTAGTCTATACATATTGAGTGGGGTCGGTCAATTTCGATTCAGGTTGCGTGATCCGGGATTCGGGATTCGCGATTTTGGATTCGAACCGGGACCTTGCGATTGGCCACATCCCAGGGTTATGACTGTGCATTGACATATTGATGCGCAATCTGTATGGTTTGATGCATGCGCACCACCATCCGCCTCGATGAACGCCTTCTCGCGGAGGCCAAGAAGTATGCCGCCGAGTCCGGGCGGACGCTGACCTCAGTGCTCGCGGATGCGCTGCGCGAAACCCTTGCCCGCCGCCGGGCGCCGGGCAAACGCAAGCCGGTTCGCCTTCGGACAATGAAGGGCAACGGCGTGCGGCCCGGCGTGGACCTCGACGACACCGCGTCCCTCCTCGAACACATGGAGTCGTGAGTTGATCCTCCCTGACGTCAACGTCCTGGTCTATGCGCACCGGGAAGACGTGGCGAATCACACTGCTTACCGCACCTGGTTCGAGAGCGTGATCAATGGTGACGAGGCGTATGGGATTTCCGAGCTCGTATTGAGCGGGTTCGTCCGCGTCGTGACTCACGCCAAGGTCTTCAACAAGCCGAGCCGGCTCGCCGACGCGCTCGCCTTTGCCGATCAGCTTCGCGAACCGCCGAACAGCGTGCGCGTGGAGCCGGGCATGCGCCACTGGGATCTCTTTCGCCGCCTGTGCGTGGAAATTGGCGCGAAAGGGAACCTCATACCGGACGCGTACCTTGCGGCAATGGCGATCGAATCCGGATGCGAGTGGATCACGACGGACAGGGACTTCAGCCGCTTCCGCGGCCTGCGCTGGCGTCACCCGCTCGAGTAGCGCGCCGCCGCCTTTCGTGCCTGTGATTCGTGATATGAGATTCACAGCACGCATCCCGCTTCCCGGAACTCGCATCTCGTTTCTCGCATCCTGGAACTCGCGTCTCGTTTTTCGCATCCCCCGCCTTCACTTCACCTTCTCGATGTCCGGCAACGGCCAGCTCTTGGCGAAGTAAGGTTCGGTCGGCGCTAGAGGTGGAAGTACGGAAACCGGAACTCCCCGGACGGTTTGGACCCAGTTGCTCTCCAGACCCTTCTGGCGCCGCGCGGCCGATCGGTATGCCCAGCGGGTGGCGTCCGCCCGCGATGTACGACTGTGGGACAATACGTTGCGCCAGCAGATCTATCTGGGGGATGAGGTCTTTGTCGAGAGCATGCAGAACCTTGCTGACCCTCAGCGCGCCGCCGCGCGCGAGATCCCCAAGGCACGGCGCCGCACGATGCGCAGCCTTGCCCAGTGGCGGAGCGCCTGTGACTCCCGCGAAAAAGCCCTGTTTCGCGCGCACACGGAAAGTGGTCTGACCATGAACGTCATCGCCAATCTCATCGAGTCCGGGCTCGACGCCCGGGACCAGGAAAAAAAGCGTTTCTTCGAATTCGCGGACCGCCTCTCGCGCTCCCGCGACCCGGAGGAGCAGAAACGTCTCAAGGAAGAACTCGCCCGCATGACCTTCGGTGAGTGATGCCGAAGATCCAGTGGACCGGACTCCCTCCGGCGCTTCGCGACCACCGGTTCGAGAGGCTGCGCGAACGCAAGATCACCGCCGAGGACTTCTACCAGCTGAAGGCGTGGAGGGAGTCTGAACCCGAGGCGCCGGATGGACCTTGGTACAAGGACTTCGGCTCCTTCAAGATCTGCGGCGAAGGACAGTATCCGAAGACGTTTCTGCTCCGAGGCCAACCTGCCAAAGGGGAAAAACTGTAAGGGTAGCGGCACGGTCGCGGCGAGCAGAGCGCGGTGGTGTGAAAATTAGTGCACCGGGGCCCCTCCTTTGCCAGCCGATCCATGGTCGCCGTGGGAATCGGCCCGCCACCGGCAGATTGCCTATCTTCAGCAACTGGCTCACGCGTTCACGTTGTCGCCGGAGCGATCTCCCGCTCGATGCGCTTCGCGCTTTCGATCTCGGCAACTCGCAGGTCATAGGCGGCCTGCAAGTTCAACCACGAACGCGCATCGCCACCGAAGTAGCGCGCTAGCCGCATGGCGGTATCGGCGCTGACGCCGCGCCGCTCGCGAACGATATCGTTGATGCGCGGAGCTGGCACGTTCAAGGCCTTTGCCAGCGCATTGGCGCTGGTACCGAGCGGAACCAGATAATCCTCCCTCAATATTTCGCCGGGATGAACCGGCCGCATGCCGTTTTTGATCATCGCAGTTCTCCGTCAGTGGCAGTCAACGATCTCGACGTCTTCCGGGCCGGCCGCCGTCCAGCGGAAACACAGGCGGAACTGATCGTTCACGCGGATGCTGTGCCGTCCTGCGCGGCTGCCTCGCAAAACCTCAAGCAGGTTACCCGGAGGCGAGCGCAGGAATTCCAGGGTATGCGCGGCATCCAGTTGCGCCAGCTTGCGCGTCGCGACGTCCGAGATGCCCGAAAACCGCTTGCATTTGCCGGTCTCGAACAGCGCTTGCGTGTCGGCGCAGCGGAAGCTCCTGATCACTCCGACAGCGTATAACGCTTAACGTTAAACGTCAAGCCGTGGCGCTAGCCCCGAACAGGCGCCCGAGCCCATAGTTGGATCCTCTCTGTAATACCTTAACCTGCATTATTCACGAAACCTGCGAGCAGGTGTCTGAATGGCGTGATTGCGAGGCTGCGAGCGGGTTAAGATATCGCGAGGGGGGGCGGAAACGCGAACGCGCGAAATCGCGCGATTTTGGGCCTTATCCCATGCGGGTTTGCAGGGTGCGGGGACAGTCTGACCGGCCGCTTGAGGCGACTGAGGTGATGCGAACGTTGGAAAGGTCGTCAGCCGGGCACGGCGCCCAAGCATCGGGCCACGCGGCACCAGTCCGAGCGCCATGGGGCGCTTTGCGGCAGATGCAGCACGATGCGCCGCACCGAACGGCTCACCCACACGCCGAGCTTGAGCAGCCGCTCGCGCAAGGTCGAGACTTGCGCCCGCGCACAGTCGGTGCCGGCGGCGCGAGCGCGCAACTCCTGCATCAACACATAGGCCGCCGCGGTGAGCAGCACGCGCAACTGGTTGGCCCAGAAGCGCGTGCAACTGGTGCGGTCGATCTCCAGCCCGTGGTGCAGTTCTTTGGATAGCGCAGCTCGATGTGCGCGCGCTGGCAGTAGATGTCTTCGTACAGTTGTTGCGGTTTGACGGGCAGGTTGGTGATCACGAAGCGTGCGTTGTCGCGCGGCTCGCGGTCTTGCAAGCGCACCACCTCGGCCTTGACGATGACGCGCCGCTTGCGCGACCAGCTCTTGGCGGCGTAGCGAAGCTCGCCATACACATGCTCGGTTTGCCCGCTGTGCGTCGAGAGCTCCCGGGCGCGCTTCATCCAGCGCTCGCACCGCCGATCGAGCACGACGTTGCCCGCCGTGGCAACGACGTAATCCACGCGCTGGGCTTCGAGGAAGTCCAGAATCTCGGGGCAGGCAAAGCCGCCATCGAGTCGCACCAACAGCCCCGCCTTGGGGAACGCCGCTCGCAGCCGCTCAATTACCCGCGCCAGAATCCCGATCGCCCCCAGCTTCGCCGGCGCGTTGCCCGGGCGCAGCACGTACGCAAACAGATATTGCTCGGGCTCGGCGTCAAACTCAATGAATCCCGCCACCGGCAGGTAACACCAGGTGTCGTAGTGGCCGTTGAACAGGCTCAGTTGCTGGGCCCCGTGCGTCGGATCGTCGGTGGGATCGAGTTCGATCGTGATGCGCCGCGCTTTGCCCCGCAGACGCCGGCGCTGGCGCTCGATTACCGCCTCGGCCAGCGCTTCTGCCATCCGATACAACGCCTTGGGCCCCACCGTGTTCTCGAAACGCGACAGCGTGGGCTGCGTGGCGAGCGCCTGTCCCGCGATCGGATCGCGTCCCACCAGCAGTTTCTGGATCGGGTCCTCGGCCAAGCGCGCCGCGTCGTTGCAGTCCGCGTACCCGCAGGCGATTGCAAACACCCGCTGGCGGATCAGATCATCCAGTGTGTGCCTGATCTTGCCCGGAAGGCAGCGCCTACGCGTTGTTCAGCGCGCGCTATCGAGCGCTTCTCGCGAAAGAGGGCATCGAACTGCAGTTACGTCCCTCCGCTGGTGCGGTTGAGAATCTTGCCCGTCTGCGTGACCCGCATTCGGGCGTCGACGCCGGCTTCGTTCAGGGCGGAATCGGAAATCGGCAGCAGTCGCCCGACCTGGTGTCGCTCGGCACTCTGTTTTACGAGCCGCTGTGGTTTTTCTACCGCGGCGCAAATCCCGGCACCAAACTGGAGAGGTTGCGTGGCAAGAGGCTCTCAATTGGCCCGGAAGGCAGTGGCACGCGGGCGATTTCGCTGGACCTCCTCGCGCGCAACGGAATCGATCAGTCGATCGCCGAGTTGCTCCCATTCACACCGCAAGAGGCCGGGGAGAAGCTGCTCGCGGGCGAAATCGAAGCGGCGATCATGCTGACCTCCTGGGACACTCCCGTAGTGCGCAGGCTGGTCGGCGCTGCCGACGTAGGCATCGCGACCTTCGCGCGCGCGGATGCCTATGTCGCGCTGTATCCTTTCCTGAACAAACTGGTGCTGCCCACCGGAGTCGGTGACATGGCCAAGAATCGACCACCGGTCGATACCGTGCTGCTCGCCCCCAAGGCGAGCCTGGCGATGCGCCGTGGCTTGCATCCCGCGATCCAGTATCTGCTGCTCGACGCCGCGTCGGAAATCCACGGCGGACCGGGCATTTTCCATAAGGCGGGACAGTTTCCCGCCGCGGAATCCATCGACATTCCGTTAAGCGAGCCGGCGCGCCAGTTCTACAAGTCGGGGCAGCCGTTCCTCCAGCGCTATCTGCCTTTCTGGCTGGCCGTGCTCGTGGGGCAGTTGCTTATCCTGCTGATCCCGGTGGTTGGAGTGCTTTACCCGGCGTTGCGGCTATTGCCGGCACTCTACGGCTGGGCCATGCGGCAAAGGATTTTCCGGCTGTATGGCGAGCTGAAATTCCTCGAGGCCGAACTGGAGGGGCGCAGCGCGGAACAAGGCATCGAGGATCTTGGCGCGCAATTGGACCGGCTGGAGGACCGCGTGAATCATTTTCGAGTGCCGGTGACTTTCGCGCACATGCTTTACACCCTGCGGAGTCACATCGATCTGGTCCGCGCACGCATCGACAAGCGCTAATGCGCGGCCCTTGCCATCCATGCCCAGCGGCTTGATGCGGCGAGATCGATGGAGGTGATGGCCCCTCGGGAATACGCCGTTGTGCGCCAGCTTCCCGCTTTGCAACGGGTCAACTTGATTTCCTTTCCGCGCGCGGATGCACACCCGGACCAGGCAACGGTGGGTGGGCTGATGTCGACTTGCAATGCGCGTAGCAATGGCGGTCAGAACGCCTCGCCAACTCCGACGTAAATCGCAGTGTCGTTCTTGCCGCGGGCGACATCGACCCGGAAATTGATGGGATGCTGCTTGGTGAGCCGGTAACGAATCCCGGCGCCAATGCTCGGCAGCAGATTTTCGCTGTTCAGTTCGCCCACATCCGATGCGACTTCGCCGACCCCGGCAAAGGCGACGACACCGGATCGTTCCGTCACACCGCGCCGGAAGGAGCGTTGCTCCTTGGAATGTTCAAGCGGCCGAATCGCTTTCTCCAGATCCGCTGCCGGCCATGTACGGCCGGCAGCGGCCGGTCAAAACTGATAGAACGCGCTGATCGAAATCATCTGCGCATTATCCAGTTCGTCGATGTCGATTTTCTCGTACTCGGCACGCACGCCTATGCCAAACAGGCTGAAGCGCGCGCCGATGCCGTACACCGGTGCGCTGCCGTCGAAACTGGTCTTCGCGCCGCCGATGGTCTTGTCCAGATCGTATTCCATTCCACCGACGCGGGCGAACAATTCGACCGGGCCGAGGCCGACTCCGGCGAGCGCGCCGTAGTCGAATCCGTTGACCTGATACTCGATCACCCCGGCGTTCGGCTTGCCGAGATCACGATAACCCACCTCACCGGACAGGCTGACAATCGGCAGCAGGTCGAAGCGATAGCCGCCAAAAACCTTGAACGCCCCATTGGACTCGTCGAACGCCGTCCCGGCGGGGTTGGCTGTGCTGTCCTCTATGGCGGCCGTACCGATACCACCGCCGACATAGACGCCACCGGCGTGGGCCGCCGAGACCGGCAACGCAACACAAAGTACGGCAAAAAAGGCAATGATCGGGTTGAGATTACGCATAACGTCCTCCTGGGTTTCTGGTCCGATATCCGCGGGTACTTCACGTGTTCCACCCCGGTTCAAATTATACCGGGCAGTGACGTGATAAAAGTCGAAAAGAACCGGCTGAACGCGAATTTATTTTGAGTGTGACGCGGATTGGCGACAAAGGCCGAACTGCCGGGTCACGATGCAGGATTACGCAATTTTGGACGCTTTCGGGCTCGCGCGGGACGCTTTCGCCCTTGTTCGTTATCGCGCTCTCGCGAAGTATTTGTTGAGAACTTCGAAGGCCTTGCCGAACGTGCCGTTGCCGACCGCATCGATCACCGCTCTCCATCATCGGCTTGCCTCTGAATAATCTGCTGCAATTTCACAGGGCGTGCATTCCGAGGACATCCTGGTCGGCGCCCACGGAACAGTTGTGGCCCGGGTCCATGGGGTGGAGAATCAGGGGGTGGAGAAGGTGGTGACCCTGCG
>JANOGP010000287.1:0-3779 GCA_031406075.1 Betaproteobacteria bacterium | reverse complement strand
CGGGCCTTGTATTGCTTGGCGGATGCGCGTTGCTCGGCCTTGACCCGCTCGTACTCCTTGGCCACGTCCGCATCGCTTGGCTGAGTCTTCTTGTTAATGTCTTCGAACAGCACCCCGAGGATGATCTGTTGCTTGGCGAGGTCGAGCTGGAGCTGGTAGTCGGCATTCTTGTCGAGCTTGCGCTTGATCGCTTCCTGGTAAAGGATTTCGCGAGTGATCATGATCTCGCGGACGTTCTCGCGAAATTCCAGGCCGTCCTGCTGCTGGCCCTGACTTTGCGCGATTTGCGCTTTGGCGACGAAGTCGATGCGAGACTGCGGGATCGGCACGCCGTTCACGATGGCGACGTTTTTCTGCTTGGTATCGGCAGCGTAGCCCGCCGGAAGTACGGCGAGGCAGGTGGCGGCCAGGGCAAGCAGTAGTGTGGGTTTGACCAAATACATTACAGTTCCTTTGGGTGACGGGAGTTGAACTTGGGCAGCGGCTTTCTCGGGACTTTGTCTGGCTGTTTTAACTTCAGCGTTCAACCCTTGGCTGAAGGTACCATTTCTTCCGGGGTGTAAGCCTTGATTGCCAACGCATGAATCCGGCCCGGAATCAGGTCCGACAGCGCCTGGTACACGAGGCGATGGCGGGCAATGGCGGGCTTGCCTGCGAATTCTCGCGATACGATCACGAGCTGGTAATGTCCGCCGCCGTCTTTCGCCCCGGCGTGTCCGGCGTGCTCGTGACTTTCGTCGAACACTTCCAGAGCATCGGGGGCGAGTGGCGCAAGTCGCTCGCGGATCAGATCTGCGGTGGTCACTTGGGGAAAACTTTGCGCAACGGCTTGACCGTCACTTTGGCAAATACGCCCTCGGTGACATAAGGGTCCGCGTCGATCCATGCCGTGGCCTCTTCGAGCGAACCGAACTCGGCGACGATCAGGCTTCCGGTCATTCCGGCAGGACCCGGATCGATGCTGTCGATGGCGGGGAAGGCGCCGCCGAGGAATAATTTGCCGGCGGCAATCAGTTCGTCCACCCGCTTCAGGTGCGCGGGCCGCGCGGCGGTGCGCTTCTGCAGGCTGTTCGGAATGTCCTCGCCGACGATTGCATACAACATCGTTAGTTCCTTTCTTCCGTTTCGATGTAACGGCTGAGCATCAGGCCTTGGGCCACGATGAAAACAAGCATCAGCCCGATCAAGCCGAACACCTTGAAATTGACCCAGACATCGTTCTCACAGACGGCCTTCGCCGTCTCGCTGACCTCTTTCGCACAGAAGCCCTCCGCGAACGGGAATGCAACGTAGAGGTTCGCAGCGCCAACCAGCGCGAAAAATGCGATCCAACTCAGATTCAGTTTTTGCCATACCGGATCGGGAAGGGTGATCTGCTTGTCCATCATGGCGCGGATGAGATTCTTGCGGAAAAACAGGTCCGAGCCGAGCAGGATGCTGCCGAAAAGCCAGTATAGCACCGTCGGTTTCCACTTTATGAAGGTGTCGTCGTGCAGCCAGAGCGTGGCTCCTCCGAATACCACGATGATAGCGAGGCTGGTCCACAACATGTTGTCGACCTTGCGATGGCGTGCCCAGGACCAGCCGACCTGAATGAAACTGGCAGCGATGGCAACCGCGGTCGCGGTGTAGATATCCCAGATCTTGAAAGCCACAAAAAACAGCAGGACCGGGAAGATATCGAACAGGAATTTCATGATGATCCGGAAAAAATGTTGGCCGGCATTATGTACGCGCCAGCGCGAGTTGTCCAACCGTGGCAGGGCGGAAGGCGATGTTAAAATTGCGGCAGTGATTTGAGTTCGATCCCAGGGGAGGAGTTTGCGATGGCCCAGGTCAAACTGGTGAATTACCGAGAGGCGTCGCCGGAAGTGCGCGCGGTGTTCGACGACATCATGGCCACGCGCAAGACCGACTACATCAACAACATCTGGCGCGCCCTGGCGGTGCATCCGCCATTGCTGAAGCGCTTCTGGGGGCAGATGAAGGAAGTGATGGTCAAGCCTTCACGGCTCGAACCGCTCACCAAGGAACTGCTCTATCTGGCGGTGAGCGTGACCAACAACTGCGAGTACTGCATCAACTCCCATACCTTCGCCGCCCGCAAGCACGGGATGGACGACGCGATGCTCGCCGAATTCAACGAAATCGTCGCGCTCGCCAATGCCGGCAACCGGTTGACGATGGGCCTGCAGGTCGAGATCGACGAGCGCTTCAAGCCCAAGCATGCGGACAAGCCGTGGTCGGTAAAAAAAGCCGCCAATACGCTGAAAACGAAAACTGTCCGTTCCCGAAACAAGTAGATCAGTTCAATTAAAACCCGCTGCGGATCTGACTTTTCTCCCTCTCCGCCCGCTTGCGGGGGGGGAGGGCCGGGGAGAGGTGGGTGGGGTGAGGTGGTATGGAATTCGAAGAGTTGGTTCGTAACCGCTATAGCTGCCGTAAATTCCTGCAGAAGCCAGTGCCGCGCGAAACCATCGGAAAGATTCTCGATCTGGCGCAGCAGACGCCTTCCTGGTGCAACTGCCAGCCCTGGCAGGTCGTGGTGGTAACCGGCGGGGCGGTGGCGAGCTTTCGCGACAGCCTGCTCGCGCATGCCGCTGAAGGCCCTCCGCCGAAGCCGGATTTCCCGTTTCCGTTGCGCTACGAAGGCATTTATCGGGAGCGGCGCAAGATCTGCGGAGTGCAGCTCTATCAGGCACTGGGCATCGGCCGCGAGAACAGGGAAGGCGCGGAGCGGCAACGGCTGGAGAACTTCCGCTTTTTCGACGCCCCGCACGTGGCGCTGGTCACCACCGAAGAGGAACTCGGCGTTTACGGCGCGGTGGATTGCGGGTTGTATGTCGCCAACTTCATGCTCGCGGCAAAGAATTTCGGCGTGGACTCGATCGCCCAGGCTGCCCTTGCCTCATATCCGGACTTGATCCGCGGCCGCTTCGGTTTGCCGGCGAACCGAAAGCTGGTTTGCGGTATCTCCTTCGGTTACGCCGACGCGGAACATCCGATCAATGGTTACCGAACAGAGCGGGCGCCTGTGTCGGGCTCGGTGACGTTCATTGAATAGCAGAAAAGCTGAGATTGACAGGTGTAACGTGACGCCGTCATTGGGAGAAAGCCATGGATATGCACAATCCCGCGCACCCCGGGAGATCGCGGCGGCCGAAACTACCGCAGTGCGCTACAAAAAAGGCGGCACGCAGGACGCCGGTCTGCGTGCTGTCGCCATAGTCCGGCGCTTGCCAGCCCGTTCTCAAATCAGCTACACTTGTTCTCAAGATGAGAGCAAAGACCCTCCCGCAAGCGCCGCAACTGGTCGAGATTCTGTTCGGCGCCTATCGCCGCCAGATTCTGGCGCTGCTGTTGCTGCGTCCTGACGAGAGTTTCTATGTGCGGGAAATCGGCCGGCTTACCGGGGTGCCGGCCGGCTCGCTGCATCGCGAACTGAAACTGCTGAGCGATGCCGGGCTGCTGCAACGGTCGGTGGCGGGCAACCAAGTGCGCTATCAGGTGGACCGCGCCTGCCCGATCCGGGAGGAACTGGCCGGCATCTTCCGCAAGACGGCCGGTCTGGCCGACGTGCTGCGCGAGGCGCTGGCGCCGATTGCGGGCAAGATACGCATGGCGTTCATCTTCGGGTCGGTGGCGCAGGGCAGGGAGCGCTCCACCAGCGACGTGGATGTGCTGGTGGTGGGTTCGGCGTCGTTTGCTGCCGTTGTGGAAGCGCTGAGCCGCGCGGGCGAGCGCTTGCGGCGCGCAGTTAATCCGGTGGTGATGACCAA
>JANOGP010000240.1:0-10959 GCA_031406075.1 Betaproteobacteria bacterium | reverse complement strand
CGGGCGCGCTTCTGGCGATAGATGTAGGCGTGCGCGGACTTCCCGAAACCCGGTTTGACGGGTAGGTACGAGGTTGGAGGACCGAGGCACGAGGTGCGAGTACAAAAGATTCGGGCGTTTTGCGCCCGGATTTTTCTCGGCCCTCGGCCCTAATGTGGCAAGGCAATCTGCTTGCCTTCGGTCTTCAACCCCGCGGTCAGCACGAAGCGCATTGCCTCTTCCCGCGACATCGGTACCGGGATGACCTGGTCGCGCGGAATCATTACAGTGTAGCCGCCGACCTGGTAGCTCATAGGTAGATAGACCGCCACCTCGTTCTCGTTGCCGACGCCTTTAGGCATATCCGAGAAATCGGCGCGCGTCACGAATCCGAGCAGACGCATGTCGGTGCCCGGAAGCCTTACCGATACCACCTGGAGCGCTTCGCTGTTCTTATCGTCCGAAAACAAGCCGAACAGATCTTTCAGCGCCCGGTACACAACCTTGATCAGCGGGAGTTTCAGCAAAATGCTCTCGCCGGCCTTGATCAACTGCCGGAACAGCCACGCCTGCATCAGCAGGCCGACCAGAAAGACCAGGATCAGCGCGGCGAGCAGGCCCATGCCGGCACGGTAGTACTCGTCCGGCAGCAGGTAAAGTAGCTGCTTGCCGAGAAAGCGCTCCATGGCCGCGAACAGCCAGACCACCAGATAAATAGTTGCCAGGATGGGCAGGATGGTAAGGATCCCGGTCAGAAAGATTCTCGCAATGGATTTCATTCGTACCCCGTTTCAAGTGATGTATGGCGCACGGCTGCAATGTACCAGACAGCGGGATCGGCGCGTCACGGCTGGCACGGAAATGCACTGTTGAACGCCGCGAAAAGCAACAGGTGGGCGCGCTGGATTAATCTGTCCGGATGCGTCCTGAGGTAGTTCACGAGCGCCGGAATGCCTTCCCTGGCGCTGAAAAATTCCGGGGGGCAGTAGAACATGTCGGTGCGCTCGCGCCACGCTGACCAGGCATGGCCCCAGATGAATCCGTCCACGAAGCCGATGCACGATTGCGCCTTGATTCGATCCGCGCCGCTCAAGCCGGCGTCGTTGCCCGCTTCGATCACGCGCAGCGCCGGCTCGCAGCGGGCAAGCAACTGCTCGCCGCTTTCCTTGCCGATCCCGCCGGGACCGAGGATATCAGCGGAAATGGTCTGCGGAGAAATCACGCAAAGCGCGATCAGCAATTGAGTCGTGACGAACGTGAGGGCGTGACGATCGTTCTCAAAAAAGAGGATAAATTGTGCCCCGCATTCCTCTGCGGCATTGAGAATCATCGATTTCATCACGTCAAAAATGAAGTGCGCTCCTCGCCCAAGCACGTTCCAATGGCTTCTCCCATGCAGTTTCTTCGTCACGCCGTCACGTCGTCACCGTTCATGATGCGGTAGCGCATCATGAACCTCCGGTCTATCCAGTCCTTCCAATTCCAAACCCATCTGCCCTCGAGCGCGAGATCCCCACGTGACGCGACCGCGTATCGGTCACCAGTGCTGATCAGGGCCAATGCCTCCTTTTGCGGCCTCCATTCAACAAGCCGTTCCCCGCGCAACATCCGCCGCAGATTCGCGGCCAGCGGTGGACCGGCGCGAACCGCATACACGCCGGATTTTGGGCGCGGATGATCCTTGACGCCGGCGATGTCCCCTGAGGCGAACACCTGAGGATGCGAAACCGATTGCAGCCGCTTGTTCACCAAGATGAAGCCACGTTCGTCGGTGGCGAGGCCGACCGATCGCGGCCACAAAGGCGCCGAAGCACCGGTCGCCCAGACGATCGCATCGGCGTCGACGTTGCCGCCACCCCGCAGTTGCAGCCTGCCGCGATCAACGCGCTCGACTGCGCGTCCCAGATGAAGCGTCACACCGCGCCGCCCGAGCACGCGCATGAAAATCGTGCGCACCTTCATGTTGTGCGCAGGCAGTATGCTCCCGGTGTCGCTTACCAGTGCGAAGCTGATTGCGGCAGCCGGCGCCAGCCTGCGCAGGCGGTATTGCATCGCGAGCAGCACTTCGACGCCGCCTGCGCCGCCTCCCACCGCGACGATACGCCGCGGAGCCTGCCCGCGGACCGTCCGGTCGCAGATGTCGTCCCAGGCGGGCACGAAATTCTCCACGGGTTTTACGGGCAGAACATGCTCTGGCGCACCGGGAGTGTCGAAGGCCGGCGAACGCGTGCCGGTATCCACCGAAACCACATCGTACGGCAGCGTCGTGCCGTTTTCGCAGAACACCAGGCGTGCCTCCAGGTTGATTCCGTTGCAGGCGGACCGGACGAAACGGCAATTGGCGAAACGCGTCAGCCGCATCAGGTCGATGTGGCATTCGTCGCGCGTATAGTGTCCCGCGATCCAGCCAGGCAACATTCCGGAATACGGCGAATCCGGGTACGGGCTCACCAGCACAAGTTCCGTGCCGGTGAGCGGGTCAGTCCCGAATCGCCGCAGCACTTCCACGTGGCTGTGGCCGCCGCCAAGCAGCACCAAACGCTTCATTGTTCAGTTAATGGACGCAGTGGAATCGAGAAAGCGGATGTCGCCGTAGAACGCCGTGGCGGATTCGCCGGTGTTGTCGGTATCCGTTGCAATCACCACGCCGGAGATCGCTGGCGGCTCCTCGCCGAATGCTGCACGGAAGTCTGCGGCGACATCGCGTCGTATCGTGACCCACTTGCCGAGATTCGCGCCCCCGCTCTCGACGACGATCACCCGCACCCGGTCGGTGTAGGCGCTCCAGACCGAGGTGCCCGCGGCGGCGTTGCGGTCCCAGACATAGCACAGCGCGGCGAGCGGGACATCGGTGCCGTACATGCGTGCCAGCCGGATTTTGACGCGCACGAAAAATGGCAGCTTGCGGATGTCGTAATCGAAAAGCACGTAAACGCGCGCAGGGAAGTCGTCGCCTTCCTTGGTGGCGATATCGGAGTTTTTCAACAGCTTGAGTATCTTCCAACGCCACTCGATGACGGGATGAGCGCGCGCATCGAGTTTCAGCGGATGCGCCACACCCGCCATCGAGGCCTCCGCATCGGCGCGCAGCACCACTGCGTCGCCGTCCCGGACCAGCGAATATCGCGTGTGCCGGTCGATTCCGGGAAGTGTAGTCAGTTTCCAGGGGGCGGGCAGCGATGCACCGGGCGCGGCAGCGGAAAAAGGCGCGGGAATTGTGGCATCGGCGGCGTTCGCCGCACAATTCAGACCGCCTGCAATGGCAAACAGAAGGGCTGCGAAGCTGCGGCTCACGGTTCGCCGCCCGAATCCGTCGCCGGCAAAAAACCTTCGCGTACCAGACGCTGATAATCTTCGGGCCGATCCACGTCCCAATGCACGGGCAGTTCATGCCAGCGCCAGCCCAGGCGGCGCAGGCGCAGTCGCGTTTCTTCCATCACGGTAGCGGTTCCCCAGGTCATCGCGTCGAAAAGTGCCGGCATGGCCTGCGAAAGCCCGACCAGAACGTAACCACCATCTTCCGCCGGACTGAACACCGCGTCACACTTCTCGCGCAGCGCGCCTGCGGCCGCACGCAATTCAGCGGCCGTAAGGGAAGGACAATCGCTTCCCGTCAGCAGCACGCGCCGCCAGCGGGTCAGCGCATCCTCGAATGCGTTCAGCATTCTTGCGCCGAGGTCGCCTTCATGTTGCAGGTGCAGGGTAACCTGGAAACGTTCGCGGCACGCAGCGAAAAAATCATCATCGGTGGCCGGGGTGCACCACAGTTCCACCGGACCCACACCTGACTCGTGTGCCACGGTGAGCGCGCGCTCGACGAGGCTGCGATACAGGGCCGCCGCACCGTGCTCGCCCAACAGCGGGATCAACCGGGTCTTCACGCTGCCGGCTACGGGAGCGCGTGCAAATATCAGAATGCCGGTGCTATTGGCTGCGGCCATAGTAGATTTCCGCGAGCCGTGCCGGTTCCGCGCCGAGGAAGTAGGCGAGTCGCAATCTCCACATCAGGGCAATGGTGCGCCAGATGCCGTGCTTTTCCCAACGCCGGGAGGACGCGATGACACTTTGCGAAAGGCACAGCGGCCGTCCGTGGCGCTTGAGCATCGCCGACAGTGCGACGTCTTCCATCAATGCAACGGCGGGAAATCCGCCGACTTGATCGAACAATCTGCGCTCGACAAACAGTCCCTGGTCACCGGTGGCGATTCCGGTGAGGCGCGAACGCCGGTTCATCATCCATTCGACGACGCGCAGCATGGGCGCCTTACCGGAAAGCCTGACGTCGAAGCGTCCCCAGCGACGGCCTGTTTCGCGCAGGCCGTCGAGGATGAGCCGCTCCGCGTTGTCGGGTAGACGGCCGTCCGCATGCAGGAACAGCAGCACGTCGCCGCCGGCGAGCGCCGCGCCGGCATTCATTTGCAGCGCGCGCCCGCGTGGCGAGGACTGCACCCGGTCGACCAGCGGCGAGGCGGCGGCAACGGTGCCGTCGCGACTGCCGCCGTCGGCGAGAATCAACTCGACGCCGCGTTCCCGGAGCGGCTGCAGCGGTTGGAGAAACGAAACCACGCCCGGCTCTTCGTCGAGCGTCGGAACGACGATCGAAAGGCTTGCAGGTTTTCCCTCTCGCCTCACGCCTCTCGCCTCACGCCTCACTTCTTGTCGTTCAGCGCCCAATCGTAATCCAGGAACTCGACTTTGGCTTTTCCGTCGCGGATCACCTGGCGGTACTTCGGATCGTCGGCGAGTCTGTCGGCGTGCTGTGCCAACCACTCCTCGACCGATCCCGACTGCGCGGCGAAATCCTTGCCGTACCAGTCGAAGATCTTCGAGACTTCGAGCCTGCCGGTCTGCGGGATGAAGCGGTTTCTCGACCGGTCGGAAAGAAAGCGTACGACGCTGTCTTCGAGTTGCGCGTCCAGTTTGCCGGTGACGAAGGCTTCGCTGCGCAGCGCCGGACAACCGACCGAGGCACAGTTTGCCGCCATGTGGATGCGCGGCTCGTCGAAGACTCCCGGCGCGCGGATCATTCCGTGCTCGACGTCGTCGAGCGTGCGCGGCTTGCCCAGCAGCGAGAAGAAGCGTTTCTTCCACGGACTGGTGATGAGCGAGCCCAGTTCCTTGATCGATTTGACCTTCGGATACCCGGTGAGGATCAGCTCGACCGTGTAGGCGTTATAGGCATTGAGCAGGAAGGCGAGCTTCTCGGGCTTCTTCCAGCCGTCGTACTCGGCCTGGGTCACCGCGGAAAGCCCGTCCAGATAGTGTTTCAGCTCCTGGCGGTCGGCCTTGAAGCCGCTGTAGTCGACCTGCGACGCGTGTCCGCCGGCAAGCCAGACTACGTGTTTCTTCGTCAGCGCGTCCCACTGTGCGTGCGAGTGGTCGAATGCAGCGAGCGCGAAGCCGGGCAGGAGGGTGATCAGTAATGCAAGAAGGTATTTGATCATCGGTGAGATTCTTTCCGGTAGTGGGTCGTCACGATCGTCACGGCATTCTATCTTCGCATCCACGCGTGATAACGCTCCACCCACTTCAGGACATTCTGCGGGGCATGCGCGCGCTTCCAGTTTCCTGCTGCGTACTTGTTGGCCTCGGACAGCGTCGGGTAGATGTGGATGGTTCCGAGTATCTTGTTCAGCCCGATGCCGTGGCGCATGGCCAGGATGTACTCGGCAATCAGGTCGCCGGCGTGCTCGCCGGCGATGGTCACGCCGAGAATCCTGTCCTTGCCGGGCACGGTCAATACCTTGACCAATCCATAGGCCTCGCTGTCCGCGATTGCGCGATCCAGTTCGTCGATTCCATACGTGGTCAGTTCGTAGGGAATGCCTTTTTCCTTTGCCTCGAGCTCGTTCAACCCGACGCGCGCCACTTCCGGTTCGGTGAACGTGGCCCATGGGATCACCGAGTAATCGGCGCGGAATTTCTTCACGCCACCGAACAGTGCGTTGACCGCCGCGTACCAGGCCTGGTGTGCCGCGGTATGCGTGAACTGGTAAGGGCCGGCGACGTCGCCGCAGGCGTAGATGTTCGGGTAGAGCGTCTGCAGGAATTCGTTGGTCTCGACGGTGCGGCTTCGCGTCACCGGTATGCCCAGTTCTTCCAGTCCGTAACCAGCGGTATTGGCGATGCGCCCAACCGCCACCAGTACTTCGTCGAAGGCGATGCGCACGTCCTGGCCCTTGTGCTCGCAGATCAGCGCTTTCTCGCCGTTTTCGACCAGGAACTGTTTGGCCTTGTGCTCGAGCCGCACGTCTACGCCCTCCTCGCGGAAGCGCGCCAGCACCATTTCGGAAATCTCGAGGTCTTCGCGGATCATGATCCGCGGCAGCATTTCGACCTGGGTGACCTTCGAGCCCAGGCGGGCGAAGCATTGCGCCAGCTCGCATCCGATGGGGCCGCCTCCGAGCACGACCAGCCGCGGGGGGAGTTTGCGCAGCCCCCAGACCGTATCCGATGTGAGATGGCCGACCTTTTCGACACCGGGAATCGGCGGAACGAATGGGCGGGCCCCGGCGGCGATCACGATTGAGCGTGTCGTGAGTATCTTGCCGTTAACCTGCACTTCCCACGGCGAGACTATTTTTGCCTCCCCGTTGATGCACTCCACGCCCAGACCGCTGTAACGCTCCACGGAATCGTGCGGCTCGACGGCCTTGATCACGCGCTGCACCCGCTCCATCGCGTCGGCGAACTGGTAAGTCGCCCTGGCCTCGCGCACGCCAAAATCCTGCGCTCGCTTGACATGGGAAAGCAACTTCGCGGTACGGATCAGCGCCTTGGAAGGAACGCAGCCGGTATTCAGGCAATCACCGCCCATGCGATGCTTCTCTATCAAGGTCACTTTTGCCTTTACGGCGGCGGCGATGTAGGCCGAAACCAGGCCGGCGGAGCCGGCGCCGATGACGATGACGTTGCGGTCGAACTTGCGAGGACGGATAAAGCGCGAGTACACCTTGCGCGCCTTGGTCATGGCGACGATTTTCTTCGCAATGAGCGGGAAAATGCCGAGCAGGGTGAACGAGGCGATGAGCGCCGGCGAAAGAATCCCGGAAGCAGATTCGATCTGCGCGATCTGGGTGCCGGCGTTCACGTACACGATGGTGCCGGCGAGCATTCCGAGCTGGCTTACCCAATAGAAAGTACGGGTCTTGATGGTGGTAAGCCCCATCGCCAGATTGATGACGAAAAAAGGAAAGGCCGGGACCAGGCGCAAGGTGAACAGGTAGAACGCACCGTCCTTGTCGATCCCGGCGTTGATCGCCTTCAGTCTATCGCCGAACTTCGCCTGAACGGAGTCGCGCAGGAGGAAGCGAGAGACGAGGAATGCCAGCGTCGCGCCGATGCTGGAGGCGAAGGAGACGATCACGGTGCCCCAAACCAGGCCGAAAATGGCCCCCGCCGCGAGCGTCAGGATGGTCGCGCCGGGCAGTGACAGCCCGGTTGCCGCCACATATATAAGGAAAAACACCGCCACCGTCTGCAGCGCATTGGCGCGATACAGCTCGTCGATGACCGCCTGTTGCGATTTGAGGTAAGCCAGGCTGAAGTACTGGCCGAGGTCGAAAACGATGAACGCTGCAATGAGCGCGGCGATCGCTGCAAACAGTATCAACTTTCCCTTGGTCACCGCCAGACCCCCTTAATTATTCCCGCATGCCCGGCGCTTGTTCGGATGCGCGCGCCGAACCTGACACGAGGCACCGGTGGCGCCGGGCCCTGCGCGTGCGCGATATACGTCCGGACGTAGCGTCCGGATGCGAATTCACGATTCGATTTGTGGAATCCGCGTTGTCCGGGCGATTGTACACGCGCGTTCACGGCCGTTACGATGTGCGGCATTATGCTATTTCGAAACCGAACGCGGGACCTGGTGGCGGCGCTGCGAGGCAAGGCCTGCCTGGCCGCGGTTTTTGTGCTTTCGTTGGCGACCGGCTGCGCGACGTTGCAGGATCCGATGCGCGCGAACCTGTCGGACGCAAACGAAGCCGTTGCGAAGTGCGCTGCGTGGTACCGCGCCATGGATCAGCGCATTGACCGGTTCGGCGTGCGCGATGGCGGCGATTATCGCATCCCCGGTTTTCCCTACCTGCGCGCCGATCGCTTCAACGCTTCATTCCGGAGCGAAGCGCTTGCGGACGAGAACCTGTTCCAGGCATGGATGGGGCGATTGCTTCGCCTCGAGGCCCGGGCTCGCGCGGCGGAACTGCGCAATCTTCCGGCCGGTTCGCCCGAAGATCCGGGTGAAGACAGCGTACAAGCCCGGGAAAGGACCGAGGCATGCGCGGCAACGCTGGCGGAGCACGATTTCGCCATGCCGAAAATACGCGGGCTGCTGGTCGAGAGAGCGCGTGTACCGGACGATTATGTAACCTGGCAGAGAGTGTTGGGCTTGTATGCCGTCACCCGGATTCCGTTTTGGTACGGCGTCGATGGCTGGCAAAAGGAAACGGCGGAAACAATGCGCAAGTTCAAGGAAGGCGTGCGCGAGCCGGCGACACTGTCGCGTTACGCGCCCTCGGCTGCGGCCGGCACGCAAGCGGCGAAGGCAATTCTTGCGGGCGCGCGCCGCGATCCGTTGGGGGTCCCGAGGCTTTCCGCCGAACAACAGGAGATGCTGTTCGCCGCGTTTGCGCCGGTTATCGAGGTCGAGACCAGCGGCGACTACGACCGCATCGGCGCGCTTTCCTGGGGAGAGGGCGAGCGGCTGGTCGTGGACGTTTCGCGGCCGGTGGTCTACCGGAAGCTTGCATTTACCCGCAATGGCGGTGAAACGTTGGTGCAGCTTGTCTATCTGGCCTGGTTCAGCGAGCGCCCACACGCGAAATCGCTGGACCTGCTGGCGGGCCGGCTCGACGGCGTTTTCTGGCGGGTTACGCTTTCCGCGCAGGGCGATCCGCTCATTTACGACACCATCCATCCCTGCGGTTGTTTCCACATGTTTTTTCCCGTTCCTGGAGTGGAACCTTTGCCGCCGCCTGCAATCGGTATGGAGTGGGCCTTCGTGCCGGACCGGGCGCCGCAGCTTCCGGACGGCGCGCGCATGGTATTGCGCCTGGCCACGGGCACTCACTATTTTGTGAACATCGCAGTCGATGGCGGCGGTTACGGCCCGGCCTATGATTTTGCCGATTACGACGAGCTGCGCTCGATGCCTGCGGGCGCGGGAAAACGACGCAGCGCCTTCCGGCCGGACGCCCTGATGCCGGGCACCGAACGGGGCGAGCGCGTATTATTCTGGCCCATGGGCGTGCCCAGCGCCGGCGCCATGCGCCAGTGGGGACGCCATGCCACGGCTTTCGTTGGCCGCCGCCACTTCGACGACGTCGATCTGATGGAGCGGCGTTTTCGGCTGCTGCCGCCATAGTTCTGCACTCAGACGCAGACAGCGAGCGCCGCATGTGCGATTCTTGGTACCATCTGTCTTAAAGATTCACTGATAATGTTCCCGCGCGCCGGGCAAGACTCCAGCGCATTCCGCTCGTAAGATTCCACGAGAGGCAAAAGATGAGCCGCGCCTTCGTAAAAGACGACAACGCAGACCTGCCCGGCGAAGAATTGCCGGAGCGCCCAGTCAGTTCCGAGCCGAACTACGTCACGCCGGCAGGACTCGCGAAACTGCGCAGCAAAGTCGAAGAGCTGCACGCCGAACATACGCGTCTGAAGGGATCGGGGGAAGACTTCGACCGGCCCCGGCTCGCGGAGGTCGAGCGCGACCTGCGTTACTTTCAGGCGCGGCTGGAATCAGCCATTCTGGTGGAGGGTTCAAAGCAGCCCAGGGACGAAGTGCACTTCGGCGCCAGCGTCAAGACCGAGGAGAAGGGCGGTGCCGTGCATTCCATCGCGATTGTCGGGGAGGACGAGGCGGACGCAGCCAATGGCCGCGTTAGCTGGCAGTCGCCGCTGGCGAGGGCGCTCATGGGTGCAAAGGTGGGCGATACCGTGACCTGGAACCGCCCAGCCGGTTCCACCACGCTTAACGTGCTGGAAATTCACTACCCGCGCGCGTAGCCGCGCGTTTGCAGGCCTGGTTCGATGCGGTTTCGGTCGCGCGCCAGCGCGTCCCGTGTCGGCGCAATCAAACCGGTCCGCGTTGTTCGAACTGCGAATAAACCGGGGTCGTCAGCCAGAGCGTACCGTCCGGGCTCGATCGCGGCGGCCGTCCGAACCGGGGCGGCTTTGACGAGGAGGACAAAATGAGCGAATTCTCACGTCGCAAAGCGCTTGGGGCGATGGGCGCGGCGGCCATCACGAGCGCTGCGAGCGCATTCATCGGGCCTCGTCGCGCGCGCGCGGCGGATTTAAGCTACAAGCCGGAAAAAGGCGCGGAACTCCGGGTGTTGCGTTGGAAACGCTTCGTCCAGGGTGACGAAGAACAATGGCTCGCGAACAGCGAAAAGTTCACCAAGGTCACCGGCGTGAAGGTGAGGGTGGACTCCGAGAACTTCGAGGACATCCGGCCAAAGGCGGCGGTGGCGGCCAACGTCGGCAGCGGCCCGGACATCATCATCTCGACCTTCGAGGACGCGCACCAGTATCCGGAGAAGCTGGTGGATGTCAGCGACGTCGCCAACTACCTGGGCGGCAAGTACGGCGGCTGGTACGACGTCTGCCAGTCCTACTGCACGAACAACAAGAAGTGGATCGCCGTGCCCATGGGGTGCGCCGGCAATGCCCTGGTCTATCGCGATAGCGCGATGAAGGCCGCCGGGTTCGATGCCTTCCCGAAAGACCACGCGGGGCTCCTGAAGCTCTGCCAGGGCCTGAAGGCCAAGGGTATGCCCGCGGGATTTGCCCTGGGCAACGCCACCGGCGACGGCAACGTGTGGACGCACTGGCTCGTCTGGTCGCACGGAGGGCGCATGGTCGACGAGAAGAACAACGTCGTCATCAACAGCCCTGAGACGATCGCCGCGCTCGAGTACTCCAAGCAGCTCTACGAGACGTTCATCCCGGGCACGCTCTCCTGGCTCGACCCCAACA
>JANOGP010000215.1:0-57821 GCA_031406075.1 Betaproteobacteria bacterium | reverse complement strand
GGCGGGATGAACCCGCCGCTGATCATGATCCATGGAAACGGGCTGGACCACGTGCCGGACAGCTACCGCCGCTATCTGGAGCGCACTTTCATTTCCGCGTTCCAGTTGTCGGGGACGCCGGTCCGGGTTTTCTTCAAGCAGGGCAGAAACCCTTATGCCGATCGCAAGAAATCATAGTGCCCCTTGAGGGGTTTCGCGGGATGGTATTGCGCGCCAAAATCCAGTAGAGTTGACGCGGGTCAGAAAAACACAAAAAGGAGCTGCCATGAGCGCGAAAGGGCAATTGTTACAAGACCCGTTTCTGAATGCGTTGCGCAAGGAGCATGTCCCGGTTTCGATCTACCTGGTCAATGGAATCAAATTGCAGGGTCAGATCGAGTCGTTCGATCAATACGTGGTGTTGCTGAAGAATACCGTGACGCAAATGGTGTACAAGCACGCGATATCCACCGTCGTGCCCGCGCGCCCGGTGAACTTGTCTTTGGAGCACGGGTCCGAAGACTGAGTGGTCCCCGCATCTCCCGTTATCGTTCTGCTCCATCTTCCGTCGCCGCGACAATCAGCCGGCGCGTCGGGATTCCGCGTGCCGTGTCTTACCTGAAAATGCGCGATGCTTGAGCGCCCTCGCGGCGGCGACCGCGCAGTCCTCGTGAATCTCGATTTCGGCAATGTCGATTTCGCCGAGTCGCTCGAGGAAATCCGCCGCCTGGCCGAGAGCGCAGACGTGAAGCCGGTTACCATGGTGAAGGGAAGGCGCCAGCGCCCGGACGCCGCCACGTTCGCCGGCTCCGGCAAGGTCGAGGAAATTGCCGCGCTGGTGGAGTCGACCGGTGCCTCGCTGGTGTTGTTCAATCATGACCTGTCTCCGGCGCAGGAGCGCAATCTGGAAAAGCGCTGCAACTGCCGCGTGATCGACCGCACCAGTCTGATTCTCGACATTTTCGCGCAGCGTGCCCGTTCGCATGAAGGCAAGTTGCAGGTGGAATTGGCCCAGCTCCAGCATCTGTCTACGCGCTTGGTGCGGGGCTGGACCCACCTCGAGCGGCAGAAGGGCGGCATCGGCCTGCGCGGCCCGGGCGAGACGCAGCTGGAAACCGACCGCCAGCTATTGCGCAAGCGGGTGAAGGTCCTTAAGGAAAAGCTTGCCACGGTGCACAGGCAACGGCAGACGCAACGGCGGGCGCGTCTGCGCGGTCCGGCGATGTCCGTGTCGCTGGTCGGCTATACCAACGCCGGCAAATCGACGCTGTTCAACCGGCTCACGGACAGCGACGCCTACGCCGCCGACCAGTTGTTCGCCACGCTGGACACGACATCACGGCGCATCAATGGTGCGAACGGCGCCGCGGTGGTGATGTCCGACACCGTGGGCTTCATCCGCGATCTGCCTCCCACTCTGGTGGCGGCGTTCAGCGCCACTCTCGAAGAAACGGTGCGCGCCGACCTGCTGCTGCACGTGGTGGACGCCGCCAGCCCGGCGCGCGACGACCAGATCGCGGAAGTGAACAAGGTGCTTGCGGCGATCGGCGCGGCGGCGGTCCCGCAGGTGATGGTGTTCAACAAAATCGATGCCGTCGGACTGGACCCCGGGGTCGAGTGTGACCAGTATGGTAAAATCGCGGCGATTCGCGTGAGTGCGCGCACCGGTTCCGGCGTCGGTTTCGTGCTTTCCCTGCTGGGCGATCTGCAAACGGCGCATCGCGGCGCCGGGAAACTCGCCGCAGCATAGAGATTTTTCCCCGATTCGCCTGTCTGTCCGAAGAAAGCAAACATCAATGGCATTGAATGATCCCAACTGGGGTAAGCGTGGTAACGAAGGCCCGCCCGACCTCGACGAACTCTGGCGTCGCCTGAATCAGAAACTAGGATCGCTATTCGGCGGCAAGGGCGGCGGCAAGGTCGGCGGCAACGGGCCGCAGGGACCGAGCGCGCGCCAGATGGGCGGCGGTTTCGGGCTACTCATCGCCATCGTGCTGCTGGTGTGGCTCGCGAGCGGCTTCTACATTGTGGATGAAGGCCGGCGCGGCGTGGTCCTGCGCTTCGGCAAATTTCTGGAGACCAATCAGCCGGGCCCACGCTGGCATCTGCCCTGGCCGGCCGAATCGGTCGAGGTCGTCAACGTATCCGAGGTTCGCACGGTGGAGGTCGGCTACCGCAACAACGTGCGTACCAAGGTTCCCAATGAGTCGCTGATGCTGACCGACGACGAAAACATCATCGATTTGCAATTCGCCGTGCAATACATCCGCGCCAATCCGGAAGAGTACCTGTTCAACAACCGCGATGCCGACCAGGCCGTGATGCAGGTTGCGGAGTCGGCGATTCGCGAGGTGGTCGGCAAGAACAGGATGGATTTCGTGCTCAACGAGGGGCGGGCGCAGGTGGCGGCCAAGGCACAGGAATCGATGCAGGTCATTCTCGACCGTTACAAGACCGGCATCACCATAAGCCAGGTTACGATGCAGAACGCGCAGCCGCCCGAGCAGGTGCAGGCAGCATTCGACGATGTCAACAAGGCCAATCAGGACCTTGAGCGCCAGAAAAACGAAGGGCAGGCCTACGCCAACGACGTGGTGCCGAAGGCGCGCGGTACCGCCGCCAGACTATTGCAGGAAGCGGAAGGCTACCGCCAGCGGGTGATCGCGAATGCCGAGGGCGAAGCCTCGCGCTTCCGCCAGATCGTGGCCGAGTACAACAAGGCGCCGGTGGTGACCCGCGAGCGCCTCTATCTGGACATGATGCAACAGGTTCTTACGAATTCGAGCAAGATCGTGGTCGATCAGAAGGCCGGCAGCAATCTGCTGTACCTGCCGCTCGACAAGCTGATGCAACTGAGCGGTTCCGGAAGTGCCGGCGACGTCGGCAAGCCCGCAGTTCCGGAAGTTGCGTTGCCCGTTCCCGGCACGGCGGAAGCGGCGCCGCGCTCGCGCGACGCGTTGCGCAACCGTGACAGGGAGGCGCGATGAGAGCCAGCGTGAGTACGGTGCTGGTCGGCATCGTGGTGGTGCTGATCGTCGCGAGCATGAGCATGTTCACGGTGGATCAGCGCCAGAACGCGATGGTATTTCGTCTCGGCGAGGTGATCAGCGTCCGGACCGAACCGGGCCTGTACTTCAAGATGCCGGTGATCGACAACGTGCGCTTCTTCGACATCAGGGTGCTCACGCTGGATTCCGAGGAGCCGGAGCGGTTCCTGACTACCGAAAACAAGAATGTGCTGGTCGACTCGTTCGTGAAATGGCGCGTCACCGACGTACGCCAGTACTACATCAGCGTCGGCGGCGACGAGCTGCGCGCCAACGACCGCCTGAAGAAGACAGTTAACGCGAGTCTGCGCGACGAATTCGGCAAGCGCACCGTGCACGACGTGGTGTCGGGCGAGCGCGACAAGATCATGGAGCTCATGCGTGAAAAAGTCGACATCGATGCCAGCAAGATCGGCGTCAAAGTGATCGACGTGCGCCTCAAACGGGTCGATCTCACGCAGGAAGTCAGCGAGGCGGTGTACCGGCGCATGGAGGCGGAGCGCAAGCGGGTCGCCAACGAACTGCGCTCCACCGGCTTTGCCGCGGCGGAGAAGATTCGCGCCGATGCCGACCGCGAGCGCGAGGTGATTATCGCAGAGGCCTACCGGGACGCGCAGCGCCTCAAGGGTGACGGCGATGCCAAGGCCTCCGCGATCTATGCCCGGGCGTTTCAACTGAATCCCGAGTTTTATGCCTTCTACCGCAGTCTGGAGGCGTATCGCCAGAGTTTCCGGAACAAGGGCGATCTGCTGATAATCGAACCGAATTCCGAATTCTTCAAGTACCTGAAGAATCCCTCGGGCCGCAGCGGCAAATAATATCTAGGGAAGCTCTGACCAAGTTCCACATGCGCGACGGAGGCGATTCGGGTTGAGGATAAGACGGCGAGGATGCCGTGTAGCCGGCCTGCATAAGGAGGAGCCGACACCAACACCGGCCCGCATCGCCCGGTCCCTCGAAAGAGTCGAAATGTCATTGGGTTGTGCCAGTTGCGGCGCCTGCTTTGTTACGCTCCTTGTTGGGGCGTCAGCCGCATCTGCGGAGCGATGCCTAGCAGTCATCCGCACCTGGCGCAACGCGCGTCGCGGAACTTGATCAGAGCTTCCCTAGCCGCAATTCGTGAGACCCGCAAAGGGCTGGTCTCGCCGGTTGCGCGTTGCGCGGCGTTTTCGCGGCGGGAAAGGGGAGGATGGAAGGCTATACAGGCATCCTGCTGATGGCGGTTGCGTTGATGCTGATCATCGAAGGCGCGCTGCCATTCCTGCTCCCGGCTGTCTGGAGGGACGCGTTCCGGCGACTTACCGAAATGTCCGATGGCCAGATCCGGTTCGTCGGACTTTCCTCGATGCTGGCCGGCCTGCTGCTGCTTTTCCTGACGAAATAGCCGAACATAGCCGCTTTGGAAACTGGCCGGCCGCCGCCAGCGGGCCCGGAACGCGATAGTCTGCCTGCAAACGACCATGCAAAAGTGGCTGCTTCCTGAATACATCGAGGACATCCTGCCCGCCGAAGCGGCGCGGGTGGAAAGGTTGCGCCGTCGCATCCTCGATCTGTTCTTCTCCCACGGCTACGAGTTGGTGATCCCACCCATGCTCGAGTACCTCGATTCGCTGCTCACCGGTACCGGCCACGATCTGGATCTCAGGACCTTCAAGCTGGTGGACCAGTTGTCGGGACGGCTGCTGGGATTGCGCGCCGACATTACGCCGCAGGTCACGCGTATCGATGCGCACTTGCTCAACCGCCAGGGCGTTACCCGTCTTTGTTACACCGGCACAGTGCTGCACACGCAGCCTTCCGGGCTGCTGCGCACCCGCGAACCGCTGCAGATCGGCGCGGAGCTCTACGGCCATGCCGGTGTTGAAAGCGACATCGAGATTCAGACGCTGATGCTGCGCGCACTGCAGGCCGCGGGCTTGACGGGCATTCATCTCGACCTCGGACATGTTTCGGTGTTTCGCGCCTTGGTGACCCGCGCCTGCGTTGCCCCGGAGCAGGTCGCGGACCTGTTCCGGGTGCTTCAGGCAAAGGATGTGCCGGCGCTGCGCGAGCTGACGGCGGGTCTCGATGCCAGGACGCGTGAAGCCTTGTTGCTTCTGCCCCAACTTTACGGTGGGCCGGAAGTGCTCGCGACCGCGCGCCAACGCCTGCCGGATTATCCGGAGTTGGGCCCCTGCCTCGATCTGCTGGAAGCGATCGGCAGACAGCTCAGCGGCGAGGTCAAGGAACTGTGTTTCGATCTCGCCGAGTTGCGCGGCTACCACTATCACAGCGGCGTGGTTTACGCCGCGTACGCCGGCGCGCGTCCCGAGGCCATTGCCCGCGGCGGCCGCTACGACGAAGTCGGGCGAGCCTTTGGCCGAGCCAGGCCGGCGACCGGATTTACCATGGATTTGCGCGACCTGGCGGACATGGGCAACGGCGACATGAAACCGATGCGCGTCCTTGCGCCATACCGACCCGGCGACGCGAGCCTGCAGGCGGAGGTGGCGCGGCTGCGCGCCGGCGGAATCATCGTCGTGGTGGAACTGCCGGGACATGAAGCCAATCGCGCCGAGCTGGAGTGCGAGCAGCAACTGGTGTCGCGCGCCGGGGCATGGAAGCTCGAGTCCCTGAAATGATCGACGCAACGGGTTTGTGAACCAGAGGTGGCAATGGCAAGCAACCTAGTAGTCATCGGCATGCAATGGGGTGACGAGGGCAAGGGAAAAGTGGTCGACTGGCTGACCGATCACGCTCAGGGCGTGGTGCGTTTCCAGGGCGGCCACAACGCCGGGCATACCCTGGTGATCGGCGGCAAGAAGACCGTGCTGCACCTGATTCCCTCGGGGATTCTGCGGCCTGGTGTGCGCTGCTACATCGGTAACGGCGTGGTGGTATCGCCGCAGGCGCTGCTGGAGGAGCTGGCAACGCTGGAGAACGCAGGCATCGAAGTGCAGGGGCGGCTCACCATCAGCGATGCCTGCCCGCTGATCCTGCCTTATCACGCGGCACTCGACCAGGCGCGCGAGAGCGCCAAGGGCGAAGGCAAGATCGGCACCACCGGCCGCGGCATCGGCCCGGCTTACGAAGACAAGGTCGCGCGGCGTGCGATCCGTCTCCAGGACCTGTTCCACCGCGAGCGTTTTGCCGCGAAGCTGGGCGAAGTGCTGGATTATCACAACTTCGTGCTCAAGCAATACTTCAACGCGCGGCCGGTGGATTTTCAGAAGACCCTGGACCAGACGCTGGCACTGGCGGAACGCCTTCGTCCCATGACGGGCGACGTGCCGCGCCTGCTTTTCGAGGCCGGCAAGCGCGGCGAGAACCTGCTGTTCGAAGGCGCCCAGGGCACGCTGCTTGACGTCGATCATGGCACCTATCCCTATGTTACTTCGAGCAACTGCGTTGCCGGCGCCGCCGCTGCGGGAAGCGGCGTGGGGCCGCAGGTGCTGCACTACGTGCTGGGCATCACCAAGGCCTACACGACCCGTGTGGGCGGGGGGCCGTTCCCGACCGAGCTCTACGATGACATCGGCAAGCACCTCGCCAGCCGCGGCAACGAGGTCGGCGCGACGACCGGGCGGGCGCGGCGTTGCGGCTGGTTCGACGCCGCCGCGCTGAAGCGCGCGATCCAGATCAACGGCGTGTCCGGATTGTGCGTCACCAAGCTCGACGTACTCGACGGGGTGGAGACGCTGCAGGTCGGGGTGGGCTATCGCGTCGGCAAGGAGACACTGGATATTCTTCCATCCGGAGCGGATGCGCTCGCCGAATGCGAGCCGATTTACGAAGAGATTCCGGGCTGGACCGGGAGCACGGTGGGCATCAGGCGCCACCAGGACTTGCCGACGAATGCGCGCAACTATCTCAAGCGCATCGAGGAAACCTGCGGGGTGCCAATAGACCTGATCTCGACCGGTCCCGACCGTGAGGAAACCATCGTGCTGCGCCATCCTTTCGCGCCTGCGAAGTAAACAAGACGGCGGGAGTCTGCGCAGCGGATTGCGGAAGGATTTCAGGCTGGTGCCGAGAAGAGGACTCGAACCTCCACAGTGTTGCCACCGCCAGGACCTGAACCTGGTGCGTCTACCAATTCCGCCATCTCGGCACGGGAGGGCGCAGAATGTAATTCGAAAGCGCCGCCTTGTCAACGCAGTTTGCGCTTTGCAAACCCTAATCTTTCCATGAAAACAAACAAGAAAACCGAAATCATCAGTCACAAGAAATCCGCCGCGCCCGCGCGCGGCAAAGACGTGCGCAGCAACGACCCGCACCTCGAGCGCGAGCAGTCGCGTTACGAACACCCGCTGCCCAGCCGCGAATACATTCTCCAGGTGCTGCTTGAGCAGGGTGTTCCCGTTTCCGAGGACAAGCTCGCGCAACTGCTTGGAGTCGCGCCACACGAAATGGACCCGTTCGTGCGCCGGCTGGCGGCTATGGAGCGCAGCGGACAGGTCATGCGCAACCGCAAGAATGCGATCTGCGTGATGGAGAAGCTCGACCTGGTGAACGGCCGGGTGCAGGGCCACCCGGACGGGTTCGGTTTCCTAATCCGCGACGACCGCGGCGATGACCTTTTCCTCAATCCTGGAGAAATGTCCAAGGTGCTGCATGGCGACCGGGTGGTTGCGCGCGAGGGCGGGGTAAGTGCGCGCGGCCGACGCGAAGGCCAGATCGTAGAGGTGCTTGAGCGCGCCAACCGGAAAGTGGTGGGCCGTTTCCTTAACGAACATGGCATCGGCGTGGTGGCTCCGGAAGACCGGCGCATCAGCCAGGACATTCTCATCCCTGCCGGCGCCACCGGGGGCGCGAAGCCCGGACAGGTCGTTGTGGCGGAGATCATCGAACAACCGAAGCCCCACGTGCGTCCCATCGGCCGCATCGTCGAGGTACTGGGCAATTACGCCGATCCCGGGATGGAAATCGAGATCGCTCTGAGAAAGCACGACCTGCCGCATGAATTTTCCAGGGAGGTCGAAAAGGCGGCCGCGAAATATCCCGCGGGCGTGATCGAGAAGGACCTGAAGGGGCGAGCCGACCTGCGTAACCTGCCGCTGGTTACCATCGATGGCGAGACCGCCAAGGATTTCGACGACGCGGTCTACGCCGAACGGCGCGGCAAGGGATTCAAGCTATGGGTGGCAATTGCCGATGTCAGCGACTACGTGAACCACGGCGATGCGATTGACCTCGAGGCGCGCTTGCGTGGAAATTCGGTGTACTTCCCGCGGCGTGTGATTCCGATGCTGCCCGAGGTGTTGTCGAACGGCCTGTGTTCGCTGATGCCGAAGGTCGACCGCCTGTGCATGGTATGCGAAATGGACGTTTCGGCGCGTGGCGACATTGCGGCCTACCGCTTCTATCCGGCGGTAATGCATTCGCGCGCAAGGCTCACCTACACCCAGGTAGCACAGGTGCTCGAGAATCCGCACGGCGAGGCCACGGGCGAGCTGGGGCAACTGGTTTCCCATCTGCAGTCGTTGCACGCGCTTTATCAGGGCCTCACCAAGGCGCGTGCGCTGCGCGGCGCAATCGACTTCGAAACCGTCGAGACTCAGATGTTCTTCGACAAGGAGGGCAAGATCGAACGCATCGTGCCTACCCAGCGCAACGATGCCCACCGTCTGATCGAGGAATGCATGCTGGCCGCCAACGTCTGCGCCTCCGATTTTCTGGCGGACAACGAGCATCCGGCGCTGTACCGCGTACACGAAGGTCCGACGCCGGAAAAGCTGGCGGCGCTGCGCGAGTTTCTGCGCGAATTCGGGCTGCAGATCACCGGCGGCGATGAGCCGCAGGCCAAGGACTACGCGCGTTTGCTGGAAAAAATAAAGACGCGCCCGGACGTGCAACTGCTGCAGACCGTAATGCTGCGTTCGCTGCGCCAGGCCATGTACAGCCCGGAAAACGTCGGCCATTTCGGGTTGGCCTACGAGTCCTATACCCATTTCACTTCGCCGATCCGTCGTTATCCCGACCTGCTCATCCATCGATCCATCAAGGCCGTGCTGGAAGGCAAGCGTTACGACCCGGGCGGCTGGCTGGAGATCGGCGTGCATTGTTCCGAGACGGAACGCGGTGCCGACGAGGCCACCCGTGATGTCGAGGCCTGGCTCAAGTGCTATTACATGCAGGATCGCATTTCCGAGCGCTTTACCGGCACGGTAAGCGGCGTGACCAGCTTCGGCGTATTCGTCGCGCTCGACCAGGTGTATGTCGAGGGCCTTGTGCACATTTCCGAACTGGGGTCCGATTACTTCCATTTCGACGCCGCCAAACATCAGCTTCTCGGCGAGCGCACCGGCAGGCGCTTCCGGCTCGGCGACCGCGTTTCTGTAAAGCTGGTGCGCGTCGATCTCGAAACCAGCAAGATCGATTTCGTGCTCGACGAATCGAAGACGAAGGGCAAATGAGCGGCAGGCGGGCGATCCACGGGCTGCACGCCGTCACTGCCGCGCTCAAGCGCCGGCCGGAGGCTGTGATTGAGGTGTATCTGGATTTCGGCCGTAATGATACGCGCGCCCGCAGGGTGGCAGATCTGGCAAAGGCCGGCGGTGTGCGCGTTCACCATGCGGACGCGGCGCGCCTCGATGGCCTGGCGAAAGGCTCGCGGCACCAGGGCGTGGTCGCTTTTGTCGAGGAATCGAGCGTAGCCGAATCGCTGGAAGAGGTGCTGGAAAGCGCGGCCGAGCCGCCGTTGCTACTGGTCCTAGACGGGGTGCAGGATCCGCACAACCTGGGCGCCTGCCTGCGGGTCGCGGACGCGATGGGGGCGCATGCGGTGATTGCACCCAAAGACCGGGCGGTCGGCCTCAACGCCACCGTCCACAAGGTCGCTTCAGGAGCGGCGGATAGCGTGCCGTTCATCGTCGTCACCAATCTGGCACGTGCGCTCAGGGACCTGAAAGATAAGGGAATATGGGTACTCGGCGCGGCCGACACTGGCGCCACGGCACTGTTCGAAGCGAGGCTTTCCGGTTCGCTGGCGCTGGTGCTCGGCGCCGAGGGAGATGGTCTGCGACGGCTCACGCGCGAGACTTGCGACGAGTTGATTGCGATCCCAATGCTGGGCCAGGTGGAAAGCCTGAATGTGTCGGTGGCGGCGGGCATCTTTCTGTACGAAGCGCGGCGGCAGCGTCATAGCGCCTCGGGCGAGGCGGTAAACCCTTGAGTGCGCATAAAAATGCTTGAGGCAGGTGGGGTCGCGCTGATATAATTTTCTGTTAGCCCCGGTCGTTTTGATCGGGGTAATTCGCACGCTTGCCAGTTTGCGTCCGGTCATGCCGGACGCAACGATAAAAAAATCCGGCTCTGCCGGATTGGAAGGGTGCCCGACTATCGGGTTCCGGCGAGCGGAGGCTCAACCCTTACAGGAGAAGTTCATGTCGGTCACCATGCGCGAGATGCTCGAAGCCGGAGTTCACTTCGGGCACCAAACCCGTTACTGGAATCCCAAGATGGCCCCGTATATATTCGGCCATCGCAACAAGATCCACATCATCCACCTTGAGAAGACCCTGGCCATGTACCAGGAGGCGGTGAAGTTCGTGCGCCAGCTGGCCTCGAACAAGGGCAGCATCATGTTCGTCGGCACCAAGCGCCAGGCGCGCGAAATCATCCGCGAGGAAGCGCTGCGCGCCGGCACGCCCTTCGTCGATCATCGCTGGCTGGGCGGCATGCTCACCAATTTCAAGACGGTGAAGCTATCGATAAAGCGCCTGCGCGACATGGAGCAGATGGTGCAGGATGGCTCGATCGAAAAACTGTCGAAGAAAGAACAGCTCAATTTTCAGCGCGAGATGGTCAAGCTCGATCGCAGTCTGGGTGGCATCAAGGAAATGAACGGCTTGCCGGACGCGCTGTTCGTGGTGGACGTGGGTTACCAGAAGGGCGCGGTCACCGAAGCCAACAAACTCGGGATCCCGGTGGTCGGGGTGGTGGACACCAACCATTCCCCGGACGGCGTCGACTACGTAATTCCGGGCAACGACGATGCCAGCCGCGCGGTGCGCTTGTACGTACGCGGCATCGCTGATGCGATCCTCGAGGGACGCAGCCAAGTCGTCCAGCAGATCGTCAGCGACGAATTCGTGGAGGTGGACAGTTCGGAGGAACAGGCGCCGGCCTGACCGGGGCAGTCCGAAAAAAAGGGCGAACGCCCTTTTTTTTTAACCGAAGATCGAAAAACCGCGCGCATGACGGGCGCAACGAAGGACCAGGAGCAATTGAGAATGGCGGAAATCACCGCAAGCATGGTCAAGGAACTGCGCGGCCGCACCGGGCTCGGCATGATGGAATGCAAGAAGGCGCTGGAAGAGGCGGGCGGCGAGATGAACAAGGCCGAGGACCTGTTGCGCATCAGAAGCGGCGCGAAGGCGAGCAAGGTCGCCGGCCGGATTGCGGCCGAAGGCACGATCGGCATTCACTTGTCGGGCGACCGCACGCTGGGAGCGCTGGTCGAAGTCAACTGCGAAACCGACTTCGTCGCCAAGGATCAGCACTTCGCCGCGTTTGCAAAAGCGGTGGCGGAACTGGCGGCGGCGGGAAACGTCACCGATGTCGACGCGCTGGCGCAGTCACGGCTTGCCTCGGGTGAGAGCGTCGAGGCGACACGCCAGGCGCTGGTGATGAAGCTCGGCGAGAACATCAGTGTGCGCAGGGCGGCGGTGCACAAGGCCAGCGGCAGGCTCGCGCACTATTTGCATGGCACCAGGATCGGCGTGATGGTCGACCTGGAGGGCGGCGATGAGACGCTCGGCAAGGACCTGGCGATGCACGTCGCGGCTTCCAAGCCCATGTCCGTGTCGCGGGATCAGGTCCCGGCGGAACTGATCGCGCGCGAAGGCGAGATCGCCAGGGCAAGGGCGCTGGAATCGGGCAAGCCGGCCAACCTCGTCGAAAAAATCGTCGAGGGCAGCGTGCAGAAGTATCTTTCCGAGGTCACTTTGCTGGGCCAGCCTTTCGTCAAGGACGACAAGACCACCGTGGACAAACTGCTGGCGGCCAAAGGGGCAAAAGTACATGCGTTCACGCTGTTCATCGTCGGCGAGGGCATCGAGAAAAAGGCAGCCGATTTCGCTGCCGAAGTGATGGCGCAGGCCGCCCAGGCGCGCTGATCCGGACCCGCCGCGGCGCAATGAAGCCAGCCTACAAGCGCATCCTGCTCAAGCTTTCAGGCGAGGCCCTGATGGGCGATGATGCCTATGGGGTCAATCGCGAGACCATCGACCGCATCGTTTCGGAAGTCAAGGAAGTGGTGGAGCTCGGGGTCGAGGTCGGCGTGGTCATCGGCGGCGGCAACATCTTTCGCGGCATGGCGCCGGCGGCGGCCG
Source organism: Betaproteobacteria bacterium (assembly GCA_031406075.1). Taxonomy (GTDB): domain Bacteria; phylum Pseudomonadota; class Gammaproteobacteria; order Burkholderiales; family JACQAP01; genus JACQAP01. The sequence goes on along the minus strand of JANOGP010000215.1, from coordinate 45,481 downwards.
GCATGGACCGCGCCACGGCGGATTACATGGGGATGCTGGCCACGGTAATGAACGCCTTGGCGCTGCAGGATGCGATGCGCAGGCAGGGACTGAAGAGCCGCGTGCAGTCCGCGATCAACATCGAGCAGGTCGCCGAACCTTATATCCGCGGCAAGGCCATGCGTTATCTGGAAGAAGGCCGCGTGGTCATCTTCGCTGCCGGCACGGGCAACCCGTTCTTTACGACCGATACGGCGGCAGCGCTGCGCGGCATGGAAATGAACGTGGACATTGTGGTGAAAGCCACCAAGGTGGACGGGGTCTATACCGACGATCCCAAGACCCATCCGGACGCGATGCGTTACCAGCGCGTCAGCTTCGACGAGGCCATTGTCAAGAAGCTCATGGTGATGGATGCCACCGCGCTGACTTTGTGCCGCGACCAGAAGCTGCCGATCTGCGTGTTCAGCATCTTCAAGGCGGGCGCGCTCAAGCGGGTGGTGCTCGGCGAAGACGAAGGCACGCTGGTCCACGCCTGAGAAGCTGAAGGAGGAGCCCATGACAATTGCAGACGTGAAGAAGTCCGCGGATCAGAAGATGCAGAAGACGCTGGATACACTCAAGGCCGATCTCGGCAAGATTCGCACCGGACGCGCCCACACCGGCATTCTTGACCACATCCAGGTCGACTACTATGGCAATCCCACGCCGCTGAACCAGGTGGCGAACGTGTCGTTGATCGATGCGCGCACCATTAGCGTCACGCCATGGGAAAAGAAAATGGTTGCGGTGATCGACAAGGCGATCCGCGACGCCGATCTGGGGCTGAATCCGGCGACCATGGGGGAAACGGTGCGGGTGCCGATGCCCGCACTGACCGAAGAACGCCGCCGCGACCTGACCAAGGTCGTCAAGGGCGAAGCGGAGAATGCACGGGTGGCGGTGCGCAACATCCGCCGCGACGCCAATACCGCGCTCAAAGAGCTGCTCAAGCGCAAGGCGGTGTCGGAAGACGACGAACGCCGCGCCCAGGAAGACATTCAAAAGCTCACCGACCGCTACGTTGCCGAGATCGACAAGGCCCTGGCGGCCAAAGAAGCTGACCTGATGGCGGTCTGACGTAACCTGGATAATTCATGAAGACGCCCCGTGTGCGGATAAGCGCTGGCGTGCCGTGTCCATGAGCAAGCTTTTGCGCGGTACAGTGTGTCGCGTCGGGCTACTCGGGTGCTGGCGGCCGATTTCCGGCCATTTGCGGCATACCTGCCTGGTCGATAGAGTGATCTATCGGCTGCCGCAGTCGAGCCGCAACTGTCTCGGAACTTGGCTCGCCATCATCCCGAGTCCCTCATGAATTATCCAGGCTAACCGTGTTCAACAGCGCCACCATTGCCGTGCCTGAAGTGCGCGCCGTCCCGCGCCATATCGCCATCATCATGGATGGCAACGGCCGCTGGGCGAAAAAGCGCTTCCTGCCACGCGTGGCAGGTCATCGCCGCGGGCTGGAGGCGGTGCGCGCGACGACCAAGGCCTGCGTCGAATGCGGCGTCGAGTACCTGACGTTGTTTGCGTTCAGCAGCGAGAACTGGCGCCGTCCGCAGGACGAAGTCTCGTTTCTGATGGAGTTGTTCGTGATGGCGCTCGAACAGGAAGTGAGCAAGCTCCACGCCAACCGCATCCGCCTGAGGGTAGTGGGCGACCTGTCCAGCTTTGAGCCGCGCCTGAGAACGCTTATCGACACTGCGGAGCAACTCACTGCCGCGAACGACCGGCTCACGCTCACCATTGCCGCCAACTACGGCGGGCGCTGGGATATCCTGCAGGCGGTAAATCGCATGGTGCGGGAACTGCCAAATCCACCGGATGCGTACCGCGAGGCTCATTTTGCCCCGCACCTGTCGATGAGCTACGCGCCCGAGCCGGATCTGTTCATCCGTACCGGCGGCGAGCAGCGCATAAGCAACTTCCTGCTGTGGCAGTTGGCCTATACCGAGTTTTACTTCACCGATGAGTTGTGGCCGGATTTCGACGCAATGGCGCTGGCCCGCGCTATTGACTCCTACCGCAGCCGGGAACGCCGGTTCGGCCGCACCAGCGAACAACTCGGCACGAAGTCTGCGCCGGCCGAAACCGCGCGTGGAACCGTTGGGGACTCGCGCTGATCCGGCTGCGGCGGGAATTTCCGTCGCAGCGCCCCGACCGATGCTCAAGCAGCGCCTGCTCACCGTGGCGGTGGTTCTGCCCCTGCTGCTTGCCTGCATTTTTCTGCTTCCCAATTTCGTTTGGGCGCTGCTGATGACCGTTCCCACGGTGCTCGCCGCGCTCGAGTGGTCGACTCTCGCCGGGTACCGGCGCCGCGCCCGCGCGTTATTCGCCGCCGCGGTGCTGGCCAGTTGCGTGCTGCTGATTGCGATTGCGGCCGGTGCGCGGCCGGGCCTGGCAATGAATATTGCGACGGGGCTGTTCGTGCTCGCCCTGCTGTTCTGGGCGATCGCGGTGCCGGTCTGGCTCTATAGCATGTGGCGAGTGTCGCATCCTTTGCTGCTTGCCGCGGCGGGATGGATCGTGCTGGTCCCGGCCTGGCTGGCAGTGGTGCGGTTGCAGCAGTCGGCGTGGTTGCTGCTGGTCGTTCTCGGGGTGGTGTGGATCGCCGATACCGCGGCGTATTTCGCGGGCCACCGTTTCGGGCGCAACAAGCTGGCGCCGAATATCAGCCCCGGAAAAACCTGGGAAGGCGTCATCGGCGCCTACATAGCGGTGCTGGGCTATGCGCTGGCGGCAAGTCTGATCCTGCAGCCGTCCGCAAATGGCTACGATCGACTCGCTGTTCTGCTGTTCGCGTGCGTGCTCACCGCGTTCGGCATCGTCGGCGACCTGTTCGAGTCGTGGATCAAGCGGCAGGCCGGCGCCAAGGACAGCGGCCAATTGCTCCCCGGGCACGGCGGCGTGCTCGACCGCATCGACAGCCTGACGGCGGCTTTGCCGTTCGCCGCGCTGTATTTCATCCAGGCGGCGTGGTCAGCATGAAGCGCCTTGCCATTCTCGGATCCACCGGCAGCATCGGCGCCAATACGCTGGCGGTGGTGGAGCGTCACCCCGATCGTTTCGAAGTGACGGCGTTATCCGCCGATCGCCAGGTGGACCGGCTACTGGCGCAATGCCTCAAGTTCCGGCCGAAATATGCCGCGATGGCGGACGCCGCGGCCGCGGAACAACTACGCGCCAAGGTGCGCGCAGCCGGATTGAAATGTGAAGTGCTTGCGGGCGAGGCGGCGCTGGCGCGCATTGCCGCGGCGCCCGAGGTCGACGCAGTGATGGCGGCGATCGTTGGTTCTCCCGGTTTGCCCTCGACGCTGGCGGCGGCGCGTGCCGGCAAGCAGCTCCTGCTCGCCAACAAGGAGGCGCTGGTCATGGCCGGCGCGCTGCTGATGGACGCGGTGCAGGCAAGCGGCGCGGTGCTGCTGCCGATCGACAGCGAGCACAACGCGATTTTCCAGGCGTTGCCGCGCGGGTTCGACGGCGACTTCGGCCGCGCCGGTGTCAAACGCCTGTGGCTCACCGCGTCGGGCGGGCCGTTCCTGCGCACGGCGCCCGGGCAACTGGCGCAGGTCACGCCCGAGCAGGCGTGCGCGCATCCCAACTGGGTCATGGGCCGCAAGATCTCGGTAGACTCGGCCACATTGATGAACAAGGGACTGGAAGTGATCGAGGCGAGTTTCCTGTTCGGGGCGAAACCAGCGCAGATCGAAGTGGTCATACATCCGCAGAGCATCGTGCATTCGCTGGTCGAGTACGTGGACGGTTCCGTGCTTGCGCAACTCGGCAATCCGGACATGCGCACCCCGATCGCCCACGCGCTCGCGTATCCGGAGCGCATCGATCCGGGCGTGGAGGCGCTCGATCTGTTTGCGGTCGCCTCGCTCGGCTTCGAACGCCCGGATCTGGACCGCTTCCCCTGCCTGAGGCTGGCATATCGGGCGCTGCAGGCGGGCGGCAGCGCGCCGATCCTGCTCAACGCCGCGAACGAGGTCGCAGTGGCAAGCTTCCTCGAACGCAGGCTTCCGTTCGACCGCATCCCTGAGCTGGTGGAAGAGGTGCTGCAGCGCGTGGCGGCGGCCCCGGTGCAGTCGCTGGAAGACGTGCTGGCCGCCGATGCACTTGCGCGCCGCACGGCGATGCAAAAACTTGAAACCGTTGCCCATTGAATAGCCGATGTCGCTGCTCTCGACCCTGATCGCTTTTGTCGTCGCGCTTGGCGTGCTGATCGTGTTTCACGAATTCGGCCACTATCTGGTCGCACGGCTGTGCGGCGTCAAGGTGCTGCGTTTTTCGGTGGGATTCGGCACGCCGCTGTGGAAGATCAAGCTTGGGCGCGATGGCACCGAGTGGGCGATCGCCGCGTTTCCGCTCGGCGGTTACGTGAAAATGCTGGACGAGCGTGAAGGCCCGGTGGTGGCGGAGGAGCGCCATCGCGCCTTCAACGTGCAGCCGGTAGCCAAGAGATTCGCCATCGTTCTGGCCGGACCGGTCGCCAATTTCCTGCTGGCGATCCTGCTCTACTGGCTGCTCTTCGTTCACGGTCTGCCGGGGATTCGCCCGGTCGTTGGCGCTCCGCTCCCGGACACGCCGGCGGCGCATGCCGGGATTCACACCGGGGACCTGATCACACGCATCGGCGGGGCAAAGGTCAACACCTGGCAGGACGTACGCTGGTTGCTGCTTGAGAATGCACTGCGTAAGGAAGCGGTGCGCATCGAACTGCAGAGTGAACGCGGCGACATTAATTTCGGACGGCTGGACCTTTCAGGACTCGGTCCTGAACACCTCGACGGGGATTTGCTGCAGTCGGTCGGCATTACCCGCTATCAACCGCCACTCAAGCCGATCATCGGCCGCCTGATCGCGGGCGGCGCAGGCGAGCGCGACGGACTGAAACCGGGAGACGAAGTGGTCGAAGTGGACGGCCGGCCGATCGCGCACTGGGATGAGTTGGTGTCGGCGATCAGCACAGCGGCGGGCCGCGCGCTGACCATGCGTGTCAGGCGTGCACATGAGGGGCTCGAGCTAATGGTCACTCCGGAAGCCAAAATCGAAAGCGGCAAGACCGTGGGCCGCATCGGCGCGGCCCCGCACGTCGACGAAGCCGAAATTAAAAGACTGGTCACCGAGGTGCGTTACGGTCCGGTTACGGCGCTTGTGAAAGCGTGTGAACGCACCTGGGAAGTATCCATGTTCACTCTCAAGATGCTCGGAAAGATGATCGTTGGCGAGCTATCGCTGAAGAACCTGAGCGGCCCCATTACCATCGCGGATTACGCCGGCCAGTCGGCGCAGATGGGCTGGCTCGCATATCTCAGTTTTCTGGCCCTAATCAGCATCAGCCTCGGCGTGCTGAATCTCTTGCCGGTGCCGTTATTGGATGGCGGACACCTCATGTATTATGTCGCCGAAATTGTCAAAGGCAGCCCGGTATCGGACCGGGCGATGGAAATAGGCCAACAGCTAGGAATCGTTCTGTTGTTCAGCCTGATGGCGTTTGCAATCTATAACGATATAAACCGCCTGATCGGTGGCTGAGAGCGGATGAAGAGACGCCTGCTGTTTCTGGTCTTATCGAGCCTTGTCAGCCTATCCGCCCTCGCTTTCGAACCCTTTCAGGTAAAAGACATCCGCGTCGAGGGCATTCAGCGCACCGAGGCGGGAACGGTGTTCAGCTACCTGCCCGTCAAGGTCGGCGACACCATGGATCAGGTGCGCGCAACCGCGGCCATCAAAGCGCTCTACGCGACCGGTTTCTTCAAGGACGTGCGCCTGGAACAGGATGGTGACGTGCTGGTGGTCGTGGTCGAAGAGCGGCCGGCCATCGCGCAGATCTCCATCGCCGGTTCCAAGGATATCGACGCCAAGCAGCTCAAGGAGGGGCTGAAACAGATCGGCCTTGCCGAATCACGGATTTTCGACCGCGCGCTGCTGGAACGGGCAGAGCAGGAACTGAAGAGCCAGTACATCGGCCGCGGCAAGTACGGCGTCACCATCACCACGACCGTGACCCCGCTGGAACGCAACCGGGTAGCGATCAATTTCGACATCTCCGAAGGGCAGGTGGCGAAAATCCGCCAGATCAACATCGTCGGCAACAACGTATTCAAGGACGACGTGCTGCGCGACGAATTCGTCCTGCGCACCCCCGGGTGGCTCACTTGGTACAGCAAGAACGACCAGTATTCGAAGCCCAAGCTCCAGGGTGACATCGAGGGGCTGCGCACCTTTTATCTTAACCAGGGTTATCTCGAGTTCACCATCGATTCGACGCAGGTCTCGATCACGCCAGACAAGCGCGACATATTCATCACCGTGAATATCACGGAAGGCAAGAAGTTCACGGTTACCGACGTAAAGCTCGCCGGCGAACTGATCGCCCCTGAAGCGGAACTGCGCAAACTGATCAAGCTGAAAAAGGGCGATGTGTTTTCGCGGGAAAGGCTCACCGAGACCACCAAGCTGATCAGCGACCGGCTCGGCAACGAGGGCTATGCCTTTGCCAGCATCAACCCGGTGCCGGAGATCGATCGCGACAAGAGCGAAGTGGCGTTCACGCTCTACATCGACCCCGGCCGCCGCGTTTATGTGCGGCGCATCGGCATCAGCGGAAACACCAATACCCGGGACGAGGTCATCCGCCGCGAGATGCGGCAAATGGAAAGCGGCTGGTACTCCACCGATAAGCTGGCCCGCTCGAAGCAGCGCATCGACAAGCTCGGCCACTTTTCCGAGGTGCAGATCGACACACCGGGCGTACCCGGAACGTCCGACCAGGTCGACGTGGAAGTCAAAGTCAACGAGCGCGCCACCGGGAATCTTACGTTCGGCATCGGCTATTCCACGGCAGAGGATGTCATTCTGTCGGCGGGCGTGGCGCAGAACAACATCTTCGGCACCGGAAACGCGCTGTCGTTCCAGATAAACACCGGTAGCGTCAACCAGAATTACTCGCTTTCCTATACCAACCCGTACTACACCGACGATGGCGTGAGCCGCGGCTTCGACATCTACAAGCGTGACGTGGATTCATCATCACTTTCGGTCTCGAGCTACAACACGGCCACCCTTGGCGCGGGCGTGCGCTTCGGCGTGCCGGTCACGGAGTACAACACGGTCAATTACGGGCTTGCCTACGAGCGCACCAAAATTTCAGAGGTGCCGGCCACAGCGGAGCGTGCCTTGGATTTTATAAACGAATTCGGCGAGGAGACTGACGCGATCGTTGGAAACGTGGGCTGGGCGCGCGACAAGCGCGACAGCGTGATCTACACCACCAGCGGCACGCTCCAGCGCATTACGGCGGAGGTGGGGTTGCCCGGCGCCGACCTGACCTACTACCGGACCAATTTCAACCATCAGTGGTATCATCCGCTGACACGGGAATACACACTGCGTTTCAACGGGCAGATCGGTTACGCGGACGGATACGACAACAAGCCGCTGCCTTTCTACAAAGTATTTTATCTGGGGGGAGTAAACTCGGTGCGCGGCTACGAGACCGCCTCCATCGGGCCGAGGGACTCGAACGGGGATGCTCTGGGCGGCAGCCATCTGCTGTTTGGCAATCTCGAGTTCCTGTTTCCGTTTCCGGGCCTCGCCAAAGACCGGTCGGTGCGGTTGGGTTTTTTCGTGGACGCGGGTATTGTCGGGGAAAAGTACGACTTCGGCGAGATGCGCTACTCCGCCGGCCTGGCGTTCAACTGGTTCTCGCCGGTAGGGCCGCTGAAACTGAGTTTCGGCAAGGCGCTGAATCCGGAGCCGGAGGACCGCCTGGAACCAATACAATTCACGTTTGGGACAGTATTTTGATTCGGGGCGCCCGCGCGGGCGGCACTTGCTCCATACAGACCAGAGGAGAACGGAAGGTGAACAAGATCTCGCTTGCGATTGCCGTCGTGGCGCTTTTGGCGAGCTCGAACGCGCCTGCCGCGGGCGAGCTGAAAATCGGCTTCATCAAGACCGACCGGGTGTTCAGGGAGGCCGCACCCGCGGTGCGTGCGCTGAAGAAGATCGAAAAGGAGTTCGCGCCCCGCGACCAGGAAATCCAGAAGCTCGTCAAGCAGTCGCGCGATCTGCAATCGGTCCTGGAGAAGGAAGCGATGACCATGGGCGAAGCCGACCGTCGCGACAAGGAGCAGGAGCTGGCGCGCATGACCCGGGAATTGCAACGCCTGCAGCGTGAGTTTCGTGAAGACCTGAATTTGCGCAGGAACGAGGAGATGGCGTCAGTGCTGGAGCGCGCCCAGAAGGTGATTCAACAGATCGCGGAAGCGGAAAAATTCGACCTGATCCTTCAGGAAGCGGTATACATGAGTCCGCGGCTCGACATCACCGACAAAGTTATCAAGGCGCTCGCGGACAAGTAGCACCTTCCGGTGTGCGGCCGATCATTTCCAGGAACGATGCCTGAGTCCGCGCGTCCGGCAGCACCCAATACGGCGGCTCCCACGTGACAGGGGACGCACGCAAGTCTTTCAGCCTTGCCGAGTTGACCGAGCGCTTTGGCGGTACCGTAATCGGCGATGCCGGCACGCGGATCCGCCAGGTGGCGCCTCTGGAAACGGCCGGGCCGGAGGAACTGTCCTTTCTTGCCAATCGCAAGTACCAGAAACTTCTGGCTTCCACGCGCGCGCGCGCCGTGATCCTGGGTGAGGATGCGCGCGAGGCCACCGCCCTGCCGCGGATCGTCTGCAAAAATCCCTATGCCTACTACGCGCGCGTCGCGGCGCTGGTCAATCCGGAGGCCGTGCGCCAGCCGGGGACTCATCCGCAGGCGGTGGTGCATGCGGGCGCGCGCGTGGCCGCTTCCGCATCGGTCGGCGCGTGCGCGGTGATTGAAGAGGGCGTGGAAATCGGCGATGACGTTGTGATCGGAGCCAACTGTTTCATCGGGCGCGGCGTGCGCATTGGCCGGCGCACACGCCTGCACGCCAATGCCAGCGTATATCACGATTGCGTGATCGGCGAGCGGGTCATCATCCATTCCGGGGCGGTGATCGGTGCGGATGGATTCGGCATGGCAATGGATGAAGGGCGCTGGCTGAAGATCCCGCAGATCGGCCGCGTGGTCATCGGCGACGATGTCGAGGTGGGTGCCAATACCGCCATTGACCGCGGAGCGATGGACGACACGGTAATCGAGGAAGGCGTCAAGCTGGATAACCAGATCCAGATCGGACACAACTGTCGCATCGGCGCGCACACCGCCATTGCAGGCTGCGTCGGCATTGCCGGGAGCACACAAATAGGCAGTCACTGCCAGCTCGGCGGGAGCGCGATGATTTCGGGCCATCTGACGATCGCCGACCATGTGATCGTCTCCGGCGGGACGCTGGTTGCCAAGTCGATCGCCAAGCCGGGTACTTACACCGCGGTCTTCCCGATGTCGCCGCATGACGAATGGCTCCAAAACGCGTCGCTGATTCGCCATTTGCGCGAAATGATGGATAGAATCCGCAAGCTGGAATACGAAATCAAGAAAATGGAGAGGAAATGACCGTGAACACGATGGAAATCCAGCAGATCATGGATCATCTCCCGCATCGCTACCCGATGCTCCTGATCGACCGCGTGCTGTCGGTGGAGCCGGGCAAGGAGATCGTGGCGCTGAAGAACGTGACGATCAACGAGCCGTTCTTCAGCGGCCACTTTCCCCATCATCCGGTGATGCCCGGGGTGCTGATCGTCGAAGCGATGGCGCAGGCAGCCGCGATTCTGGCGTTCAAGACCTTCAACATCACGAGCGACAGCGACAGCGTGTACTACTTCGTCGGCATCGACGATGCGCGCTTCAAGAAACCGGTGTTGCCGGGCGACCGCATGATCCTGAAAGCGCAGATCCTGCGCAATCTGCGCGGCATCTGGAAATTTTCGGCGCAAGCGCTGGTGGAGGACACGCTGGTATCCGAAGCGCAACTGTTGTGCACCATGCGCAATCTTCCGGCGAGCGGTGGTCAGTGATCCATCCGACTGCGATCGTCCACAAGGACGCAAAACTCGCGCCGGACGTCGAAATCGGGCCATTCACCATCATCGGCGCGTGTGTCGAGATCGGCGCGGGTACCAACATCGGCGCGTACACGGTGATCGCGGGACATACCCGCATCGGCACCAACAATCGCATTTTCCACCATGTGGTGCTGGGGGAGATACCGCAGGACAAGAAGTACGCCGACGAGCCCACTACGCTCGAAATCGGCGACGGCAACACCATTCGCGAATTCTGCACTTTGCACATAGGGACCGTGCAAGACGCCGGTGTCACCCGGCTTGGCGATGACAACTGGGTCATGGCTTACGTACATCTGGCCCACGACTGCATGGTCGGCAGCCACACGATTCTCGCCAACTGCGCTCAACTCGGCGGCCATGTCCACGTCGGTGACTACGCGATAGTCGGCGGGATGACGGGCGTGCACCAGTTCTGCCGCATCGGGGCGCACGCAATAACCGGCGCAGGCTCGGTGGTGCTCGCCGATGTGCCGCCATACGTGACGGCGATGGGCAACACTGCCGAACCGCACGGAATCAATTCTGAAGGCTTGCGCCGGCGCGGATTCGGCGCTGAGGCCATCAACAACATCCGCCGCGCCTACAAGACGCTGTACAAATCGGGCCTGCCGCTGGAGGAGGCAAAACAGGCCTTGCGTGAGCAGGCCGCGACTTGCGGGGAATTGGGCATCCTCGTGGATTTCCTGGACGCCTCGAAACGGAGCATCATCCGTTAATGCCCGCCTGCCAATGAGCGAATTATCCCGCCGGACCATCCGCGTTGCTTTAGTGGCGGGAGAGGCCTCAGGCGACACGCTCGGCGCTCATTTGCTGCAGGCGCTCTCCGAACGCGTGCCGCGGCTCGAGGCCTTTGGCATCGGGGGGCCGAAAATGCAGTCGGCGGGGCTGGACACCTGGTACCCGATGGAGTTGCTGGCGGTGCGCGGCTATGTGGAGGTGCTGGGAAGCCTGCCCAAACTGCTGCGCATTCGCAGCGATCTCAGGCGCAGGCTGCTCGCCGACCCGCCCGACCTTTTCATCGGCATCGATGCGCCCGATTTCAATCTCGATCTCGAGCTTGCCCTGCGTTCCCGTGGCATCACTACAGTGCATTACGCCAGTCCATCGATCTGGGCGTGGCGCGGCGAGCGCATTCACAAGATCAAGCGCGCGGTATCAAAGATGCTGGCGCTGTTCCCGTTCGAACCGGCGATATACGAAAAGGCCGGCGTCCCGGTCGCCTATGTCGGCCATCCGCTCGCCGATGAACTGCCGGAATACCCGGACAAGGAGGCCGCGCGCGAACAGATGCGCTTGTCGCCGAAACAGCCCGTGGTGGCATTGCTTCCCGGCAGCCGCCAGAGCGAAGTGCGGCAGATGGGAGAGCTGTTCGCGGCCACCGCAAAGCTCGTCGCCGAGCAGGCGCCGGATGTGCACTTTCTGGTGCCACTGCAGAGTCGCGAGACCCGGATGATTTTTGAGGAGGCGCTTTACCATCAGGGAGCCGATCAACTGCCTGTGACCATTCTGTTCGGGCACGCGCACATGGCGATGATCGCGGCCGACGCGGTGCTGGTGGCCTCCGGCACGGCCACTCTGGAAGCAGCGTTGCTCAAGCGCCCCATGGTAATCACATACAAGATGCCGCCGCTGTCGGCGTGGATCATGCGCAGGCGGGGGCGGTTGCGTTACATCGGGCTGCCGAATATTCTTGCCGGCGAGTTCGTGGTTCCGGAAATAATCCAGGAAGACGCCACGCCGGATAACCTGGCGCAAGCGCTGGTAAACCAGTTGCACGACAAGGAAGTGCGCAGGCGGCTCGAGCACCGTTTCCTGGAAATTCATCGCGTGCTGAAGCAGGGAAGCGCGGCGCGCGCGGTCGAGGCGATTCTGCCGCTGTTGGGTGCCAACAAGCCGCGGACCGGCGTCGGGGACGCCACCGCGCGCGAAGGTGCGGGCGCATGAGGCCCGCGGCGATTTCCGGGCTGCTCATCTGCGGAGTGGACGAGGCGGGCCGCGGCCCGCTGGCCGGACCGGTATTCGCGGCTTGCGTGGTGTTGCGCGAAGACGACGCGATAAACGGTCTCGCCGATTCGAAGAAGCTGTCGCCCGGACGCCGGGACGAACTGGCGATGCAGATTCGCAGCCGCGCTGCGGCCTGGGCGGTCGCCAGCGCCTCCGTGGAGGAAATCGATACGCACAATATCCTGAGAGCCAGCCTGCTGGCGATGCGGCGCGCGGTGGAGCAACTCGCCATCGAACCGGACCAGGTGCTGGTGGACGGGCTGCATTGCCCGGAACTGCGTTTTCCGGTCACGGCGGTTGTGCGCGGCGACGACACGGTCGCCGCCATTTCCGCCGCCTCCATTCTCGCCAAGACCGGGCGCGACGCTTTCATGCTTGAGCTGCACGCGCGCTACCCCGACTACGGCTTTGACCGGCACAAGGGTTACCCGACCGCCGATCACCTCGCCGCGCTGAGGCGCTGCGGCGTTTCCCCGGTGCATCGGCGCAGCTTCGCCCCTGTGCGCTCGCTTTGCCTTTCCAAACCTTGAAAACTTTCACCGCAAAGACGCAAAGGACGCAAAGAAAAACAGAACTGAAAATCTAACCACCAAGACACCAAGGCACCGAGAAAACCCGATCCTAATCTTGTTTGCTTTCCTTGGTGTCTTTGTGCCTTGGTGGTTCGCCGTGTAGATTTTCTTTGCGTCCTTTGCGCGTTTGCGGTGGAGGTTTTGACCTTGTCAGTAGACGTGCCGCTGCAGGTTGGTCTTCTGCAGAATTGTCGTGGCCAGTTCCTCGATCGAGCGCGACGTGGTGTCGAGGATGAAAATGCCCTCCTGGCGCATCAGCCGTTCGGCCTCCCGCAATTCACGCTCGCAATTGTCCAGGCTTGCGTATGTGCTGCCAGGACGGCGTTCGTTGCGGATGCGCTGCAGGCGGTCGGGCCTGATGGTCAGGCCGAACAGTTTGCCGCGGAAGTCGCGAATCGCCGCCGGCAGGGCCTTGGTGTCGAAGTCCTCCGGAATCAACGGATAGTTGGCGGCGCGAATGCCGAACTGCAACGCCAGGTACAGGCAGGTCGGCGTCTTGCCGCAGCGGGAAACGCCCACCAGAATCACATCGGCGTTGGCGAGATCCTTGGTGCTCTGGCCGTCGTCGTGGGCCAGGGCGAAGTTCACGGCTTCGATGCGGCCGAAATACTCGTTGCTGCGCACACTGTGCGACTTGCCGACCGTGTGGGAAGATTGCACCCCCAGTTCCTCTTCCATCGGCTGGATGAATACCTGGAAGCAGTCGATGTAAAAGGCGTTCGCTTGCTGGATGGCGCTGCGCATGTCCTGATCCACCAGTGTGCTGAATACCAGCGGACGGGCACCGTCCTTCTCGGCGGTCTGGTCAATCTGGCGTACCGCGTCCTCTGCCTTCTGCAGCGAATCCACGAATGGAAGCGTAATCTCCGTGAACGAAACGCGGTCGAACTGGGTAAGCAGACTGTGTCCGAGCATTTCGGCAGTGATCCCGGTGCGGTCCGAGACAAAAAATGCGGTGCGTCTGGGAGACATCATCGTCGTGTGCACATGCAATGAATGAGCCGGTAAAATAACACTTTTTCAACTTTAACTGCCCTGGACAACAGAATGAGCAAGTCACGCTTGGTCATCCCGTTTGAAGAACTGCGCATGGCCGACGTCGAGAGCGTCGGCGGCAAGAACGCCTCCCTGGGGGAGATGATCAGCCAGCTGGCCGAAGCGAGTGTGCGGGTTCCGGGTGGATTTGCCACCTCCGCGGCCGCTTATCGAGAGTTTCTGTCTGCCAACGGGCTGGCGGTCAGAATCGAGCAGGCGCTTTCCGGACTCGACGTCGATGATGTGACCGCTCTGAGTGCGGCCGGCGCGCAGATCCGCCAGTGGATACTCGATGCGCCCTTGCCGGCGCGCCTGCAATCGGAGATCGGTGCGGCGTACCAGGCACTCGTCAAAGGGCAGGCAGGTGATGCATCATTTGCGGTGCGTTCTTCGGCCACAGCGGAAGATCTGCCGGACGCATCCTTCGCCGGCCAGCAGGAAACCTTTCTAAACATTCACGGCCTCGATCACGTGCTGCTGGCCATTCGCCACGTGTTCGCCTCACTTTACAACGACCGCGCCATTTCCTACCGGGTACACAAAGGCTTCGTGCATTCCGTCGTGGCATTGTCGGCCGGCGTGCAGAGAATGGTACGCAGCGACAAAGGTGCAGCCGGCGTCATGTTCACGCTCGATACCGAATCGGGGTTCGACAAAGTAGTGTTCATCACTTCGGCCTACGGGCTGGGCGAAACCGTGGTGCAGGGGCAGGTCAACCCGGACGAGTTCTACGTTTACAAGCCGGCGCTCGAAGCCGGCCGCCCGGCAATCCTGCGCCGCAATCTCGGTTCCAAGGCGCTTCGTATGGTGTTCACGGACAGCCGTGCCGCGGGCCACTCGGTGCGGACGCTCGACGTACCGGAGTCCGAACAAAACCAATTTTCGATAAGCGACAGCGAGGTCGAGGAACTCGGCCGTTACGCGATGATCATCGAGAAGCACTACGGCCGGCCGATGGATATCGAGTGGGGACGCGACGGCGTCGACGGCAAGCTTTACATCCTGCAGGCCCGTCCGGAAACGGTGATGGCAAGGGAGGAAACGCAGGAACGCTTCCGCCTGAAAAAACGAGGCGACGTGCTGATTACCGGTCGCGCAATCGGCAATCGCATCGGTACAGGCACCGTAAGGCTGGTGAAGAACGCTTCCGAAATGAACAGAGTGAAGTCCGGCGACGTGTTGGTGACCGACATGACCGACCCGGACTGGGAGCCGGTGATGAAGAAAGCCTCGGCCATCGTTACCAACCGCGGTGGACGCACCTGCCATGCCGCCATCATCGCCCGCGAACTCGGCATTCCCGCGGTGGTGGGCTGCGGCGATGCCACCACCAGGCTGAATGAGCGCGGGCATGTGACCGTATCCTGCGCGGAAGGTGATACAGGTTATGTTTACCGGGGAATTCTGGACGTCGAGGTGCTCCACGTTCAGCTCGATAAATTGCCCAAACTACCTGTGAAGATCAGCATGAATGTCGGCAATCCGGAACTGGCATTCGATTTCCAGCGGTTGCCCAATGATGGCGTCGGCCTGGCGCGGCTAGAGTTCATCATTGCGCGCATGATCGGCGTGCATCCGAAAGCGGCGCTCGCGTACCCGAAGGTCGACGCCGAGTTAAAAAAGGCGATCGAAGCGCACGCAGCGGGCTATCCGGACCCGGTGACTTTCTATGTCGAAAAGCTCACCGAGGGCATCGCCACGCTGGGAGCGGCTTTCTTTCCCAAACCGGTGATCGTGCGCCTGTCGGATTTCAAGTCCAACGAGTATTCGAGCCTCACCGGCGGCAAGCAGTACGAGCCGGTGGAAGAAAATCCGATGCTGGGCTTTCGCGGGGCGTCGCGCTACATCGCCGAATCGTTTCGCGACTGCTTCGAGCTCGAATGCCGCGCGCTGAAGAAAGTGCGCGACCAGATGGGCTTGACCAACGTCGAAATCATGGTGCCTTTCGTGCGTACCGTTCACGAAGCAGAGCAGGTGATCGCGTTGCTCAAGGCGAGCGGCCTGGAGCGCGGCAAGAATGGCCTTCGCGTCATCATGATGTGCGAAATTCCCTCGAATGCCATCCTTGCCGACGAGTTCCTGAAGCACTTTGACGGTTTTTCGATCGGCTCCAACGACATGACTCAGCTTACGCTCGGGCTGGATCGCGATTCCGGCATCGTTGCCGGGCAGTTCGACGAACGCGATCCCGCGGTGAAGGCGCTGCTCTCCATGGCCATACAGGCCTGCCGCAGGGCCGGCAAGTACGTCGGCATCTGCGGACAAGGGCCTTCTGACCATCCCGATCTGGCGGAGTGGCTTATGGAAAAGGGCATCGATGCGATTTCGCTCAATCCGGATACGGTGATCGAGACCTGGATGGTCCTGGCCAAGCACGCGGCCAAGCGGTCTGCAGCGGCCTGACCCGAACCAACGCGGCGGCGCAATATTGTGTGACGGCGGTCCGGGATTGGGTTAGTATTCGGCAGGCAAGTCGGAGAGAGTATGGAATGACCAAATTTATCTTTGTCACCGGTGGTGTTGTCTCTTCCCTGGGCAAAGGTATCGCTTCCGCGTCTCTCGCCGCAATTCTCGAATCCCGCGGCATCAAGCTCACCCTCCTCAAGCTCGACCCCTACATCAACGTTGATCCCGGCACCATGAGCCCCTTCCAGCACGGGGAGGTGTTCGTGACCGAGGACGGCGCGGAGACCGACCTGGACCTCGGGCATTACGAACGATTCGTCAACGCCAAGATGACCCGGCGCAACAACTTCACCACAGGCCAGATCTACGAGAGCGTCATCAAGAAGGAGCGCCGGGGCGACTACCTCGGCGGTACCGTGCAGGTGATTCCGCACATCACCGACGAAATCAAGCACTTCATTCGCATGGGGGCGGGAGACGCCGACGTCGCGATCTGCGAAATCGGCGGCACGGTGGGCGACATCGAATCCCTGCCTTTCCTGGAGGCGGTGCGGCAGATGAGCATCCAGCTCGGCCGGGGCAATACCTGCTTTATCCACCTTACGCTGGTTCCGTACATCCCGTCGGCAGGCGAGATCAAGACCAAGCCCACGCAGCATTCGGTGAAGGAGCTGCGCGAGATCGGCATCCAGCCGGATATTTTGCTGTGCCGCGCGGACCGCGTCGTGCCGGATAACGAACGCCGCAAGATCGCGCTGTTCACCAATGTCGAGGAGGAAGCGGTGATTTCGGCGGTCGACGTGGACTCGATATACAAGATTCCCGGCTTCCTGCACGACCAGAAGCTCGATGAAATCGTATGCCGCAAGCTCAATATCAATGCGCCGCCGGCCGATCTGTCCAAATGGGAGAAGCTGCTGCACGACCGTGAGCATCCCACGCACGAGGCGAACATCGCTCTGGTCGGGAAGTACGTCGATCTCGCCGATTCCTACAAATCGCTGTCGGAAGCACTGATCCACGCCGGCATCCACACCGGCACCCGCCTCAACCTCCATTACATCGATTCCGAAAGCATAGAAAAGGACGGCATCGGCAGCCTGAAGGACATGGACGCCGTTCTGGTCCCGGGTGGTTTCGGCAAGCGCGGCGTCGAGGGCAAGATCGCGGCAATCCGTTACGCGCGCGAGAACAGGGTTCCGTATCTGGGCATTTGCCTGGGCATGCAGCTTGCGACCATCGAATTCGCGCGCAACGTCGCCGGGTTTGCCGGCGCCAACAGCACCGAATTCGATCCCGATACGCCGCATCCGGTGGTCGCGCTTGTCACCGAGTGGCTGGACCGCACGGGCCGGGTCGAGCGCCGCAGCGGTGAATCCGACATGGGCGGTACCATGCGCCTCGGCGCGCAGTCTTGTCCGGTGGAGCCCGGCACGCTGGCCACGAAAATCTACGGACCAAAAGTTACCGAGCGCCACCGCCACCGCTATGAGGTCAACAACGCCTATGTGCCGGTGCTCGAAGCGAAGGGCTACAAGGTTTCCGCGCGCACGCCAAGCGAGAACCTGCCGGAGATGATGGAACTGCCGGACCATCCCTGGTTCGTCGGCTGCCAGTTCCACCCCGAATTCACCTCCACGCCCCTCGACGGCCATCCGATGTTTTCCGCTTTCATACGCGCGGCCGTGAGCTTTCGCCATTGTGACAAGGCCGAGCTGGTTGCGCAGCCGGCCAAAATCAAGAGCATTGCGTGACATGAAGCTCTGCGGCTTGGAAGTCGGCCTTGACCGGCCACTATTCTTAATTGCGGGGAGCGCTGCAGCGCAGAGCAGGGGCCCCCTTGGGGATGCGACCGCGGAAGCGCTCGTGAGGGGCCCGCGCAAATGAGGTTGGCGTGAAGCTCTGTGGATTCGATGTCGGGCTGGATCGGCCGATGTTCCTGATTGCGGGCCCCTGTGTGGTCGAATCCAGGGAAATGGCGCTGGATACGGCGGGCAAACTCAAGGAAATTGCCGCGGCGGTCGGCATGCCCTTCATCTACAAGTCCTCGTACGACAAGGCCAACCGCAGCTCCAGCAAATCGTTTCGCGGCCTGGGAATGGACAAGGGCTTGCAGATACTCTCCGAGGTGCGCAGGCAAATCGGCGTGCCGGTGTTGACCGACGTGCACGCCGAGGACGAAATTGCCGCGGTCGCGGCGGTGGTGGATGTGCTGCAGACCCCGGCCTTCCTGTGCCGGCAGACCGATTTCATCCGTGCCGTGGCGATGAGCGGCAAGCCGGTCAATATCAAGAAGGGGCAGTTTCTCGCCCCCGGTGACATGAAGAACGTCGTGGACAAGGCGCGCGAAGCGAGCGGGACGGACAACATCATGGTGTGCGAGCGCGGTGCTTCGTTCGGCTACAACAATCTGGTTTCCGACATGCGTTCGCTGGCGATCATGCGCGAAACCCGTTGCCCGGTGGTATTCGATGCGACCCATTCGGTACAGTTGCCGGGCGGGCAGGGCAGCTCCAGCGGCGGCCAGCGCGAGTTCGTGCCGGTGTTGGCACGGGCGGCGGTGGCGTCCGGCGTGGCGGGCGTGTTCATGGAAACGCATCCGAACCCGGAGAAGGCGCTCTCCGACGGACCGAATGCCTGGCCGCTGCATCTGATGAGGCCGCTGCTGGAAACGCTCAAGGCGCTGGACGAACTGGTCAAGAAACGCGGATTTGCCGAAAGCGCGCTGTTGGCGAATCCGATCCGTTAACCAACAAGCAAAACACCAAGAAGGAAGAAGAATGAGTTCGATCGTCGACATCGTGGCCCGCGAGATTCTGGATTCGCGAGGCAATCCGACCGTGGAAGCCGACGTGCTGCTCGAGTCGGGTGTGAGCGGCCGTGCGGCGGTGCCTTCAGGCGCGTCGACCGGAACACGCGAAGCCATAGAGCTGCGCGACGGCGACAAGGGCCGCTATGGCGGCAAAGGCGTGCTCAAGGCGGTCGAGAACGTCAATACCGAGATCTGCGAAGCCATCGTGGGCCTGGACGCAGTGGAACAGAGCTTCATCGACCAGACGCTTATCGACCTCGACGGCACCGAGAACAAATCGCGTCTCGGCGCCAACGCCCTGCTTTCGGTCTCGCTGGCGGTGGCCAAGGCCGCGGCCGAGGAGTCCGGACTGCCGTTGTACCGCTATCTCGGCGGGGCCGGCAGGATGCAGCTGCCGGTGCCGATGATGAATGTGATAAACGGCGGCGCGCACGCCAACAACAGCCTCGACTTGCAGGAGTTCATGATCATCCCGTTGGGCGTGGAAAGTTTCCGTGAGGCGATGCGCTGCGGCGCGGAAATTTTCCAGGCGTTGAAAAAGCTGCTGGACAAGAAAGGCATGTCGACCACGGTGGGCGATGAAGGCGGATTTGCGCCCGACCTGTCGAGCAACGAGGCGGCGCTCAAACTCATTATCGAGGCGATCGAAATCTCCGGCTACACGCCCGGCTCGCAGGTTGCCATCGGACTCGATTGCGCGAGCTCGGAATTCTTCAAGGACGGCAAATACGACCTCGCCTCGGAGAAGCTGAAACTGAGCGCCAGGGAGTTCACCGACTATCTGGCGGCCTGGGTGGACAAATACCCGATCGTGAGCATCGAAGACGGCATGGCCGAAGGCGACTGGGAGGGCTGGAAGGTCCTCACCAACAGGCTCGGCAAAAAAGTCCAGATCGTCGGCGATGACCTGTTCGTCACCAACACCAAGATCCTTTCAGAAGGCATTCGCCAGGGCGTCGCCAATTCGATTCTCATCAAGATCAACCAGATCGGCACGCTGACCGAGACTTTTGCCGCGATCGAGATGGCCAAGCGCGCAGGCTACACCGCGGTAGTGTCGCATCGTTCCGGCGAAACCGAAGATACTTTCATTGCCGATCTCGCGGTGGGCGCCAATGCGCTTCAGATCAAGACCGGATCGCTGTCCCGATCCGACCGCCTGGCGAAGTACAACCAATTGCTGCGCATCGAGGAAGATCTCGGCGACTCGGCGAGCTACGCCGGGCGCGAGGCATTCCATCAGATCAATTAGCCGATGCGCTTTCTCACCCTTTCACTGGTCCTGCTGATCGCGCTGATACAGAACCCCATGTGGTTCGGCAAAGGCGGTTGGCTGCGTGTCTGGGAACTCGACCGCCAGGTCGACGCGCAGCGCGACACGAATACGCGGCTGGTCGTGCGCAATGCAGCGCTCGATGCCGAAGTCCTTGACCTCAAGCAGGGCTACGACGCGATCGAGGAGCGCGCGCGATCCGATCTCGGCATGGTCAAGCAGGACGAACTGTTCTTCCAGATCCTGCAGCAGGCGCCCGCGTCTGCGGGTTATTCCCCCGGCAAACGCTGACCGGACTCTGCGGAGCGCAATTCCTCGGCGGTGTTGATGTTGCTGAATGCCGCAGCTTCGTCATCGAACGCCACTTCCACAACTTGCAGCGTTGCGTACCACGCGTCGATTTTTCGGCCGCCGGATTGCAGAAATGCGGACAGGTGGGGCAGCAGTCGGCGTCTGGCCACGCAGAACACCGGGTGCGGCTGGGATCCGGTCTTTGCCACAGCCAGATCCACGCTCGCGTCGTGCAGTGATGCCGTGAGCCGCGCGACCAGATCTTCGGGCAGGAAGGGCGAATCGCAGGGGACCGTGGCGACAAGTTCGTGGCGCGCCTCCGAAAGGCCGCAATGCAATCCGGCCAATGGTCCGGCGAATCCGCCGAGTTGGTCCGGCACCACGCGGCAGCCGAGCAACGCATAGCGCTCCAGGTTCTGATTGGCGTTGATCAGGACTTCATCGACTTGCGGCGCCAGCCGCGCCAGCACCCGCGCCGCCATCGGCCGGCCGTTCAGTAACTGCAGGCCCTTGTCCACGCCGCCCATGCGGCGGCCCTGGCCACCCGCGAGGATGACGCCGGTCACCGCTACAATGCCAGAGGGCCGAGGGTCGAGGGCCGAGGGCCGAGTGGAACTCGATGCAGCCGATGGCTGCGCAGTATTTTTACTCGAACCTCGCACCTCACACCTCGTGCCTAGTCTTTTCTGAACCGGTGTTCGCCGGTGAAAAGAAGGTAGTGTTTTCCCGTTGCCCGGCCGATCATCGTGAGGCCGACTTTCTGCGCGATTTCGTAACCCATCTGCGTGAGTCCGGAGCGCGACACCAGAATCGGTATGCCCATCTGCGCGCATTTGATCACCATTTCCGAAGTCAGCCGCCCGGTGGTGTAGAACACCTTGTCGCCACCGTCGATGCGGTCCAGCCACATCTGCCCGGCGATTGCATCCACCGCGTTATGACGGCCGACATCCTCGACGAACATCAGGATTTCCGCGCCTTTGCACAACGCACAGCCGTGCACCGCGCCGGCCTGCTTGTAGACGGAGTCGCGTTTGCGCACAGCTTCAAGCAGCCCGAAAAAATCCGCCTCGTCAAGCGCCGCGTCCGCAGGCAGCGCGACCTTGTCGATCTCTTCCATCAGTTCGCCGAATACCGTGCCCTGGCCGCAGCCCGTGGTCACCGTGCGCTTACCCATCTTGCGTTCCGCATCCTTGAGGCCGCTGCGGGTTACGACAGCGACCGCGTTGGCTTCCCAGTCCACCTGCACCGATTTGATGTTTTGGAGGCGATCCACCAGGCGCTGGTTGCGCAGATAGCCGATCGCCAAAGCCTCGGGCGCCCCGCCGAGTGTCATCAGGGTAACGATCTCACGTTTGTCCACGTAAAGTGTCAGGGGATGCTCGCCGGCGATGGATGTGGCTTCGATTTCACCACGTTCGTTGCGCGCTTCCACGATGAAAGTGAGCGGGCGGCTTGCGGATGTCAGGACGGGTCTGTGCATGCGGAAACGAATGAATGGGAGCGCAGTTCTGACGCGGCGCGGCGAGGTCGATGGTCGAAATTATCGCAAATTCCTGCCTTTGCCATGTTGTCGCACATATTTCCATGACGCGGGTAGGGTGAGGTCGACAATTTTTGCCCCGGGGTTGCCAAAAGGCTGGACCGCGACAGCCTTGTTGCCGGTATTCTGCATGCAGCGTTCCAGGGTCTCTATAATTCGTTCTGGAAGCCAGAGAAACTATTGCTCTCTGTGTGGTCATAACGGTAGAAATGATGAAACCTGAGCGTCTTGTCGTCGGCGTCGTCATGGCGCGCCAGCCGCTGGCCAGCAAGTGGGCTTCGTTCAAGTGGGAAGCGCGCGGCGTGGTGGCCAGTGATGCGACGGCGCCTGCTCAGCGTGTCCTCATCGAAGACGAGTCCGCACGCCAGGTGCTTTTCGACGGCTGCGCAATCGAACTGCATCGCGATGAGGCGGAAGGTTATTACCTGAATTTGAATGCGCCACAGCCGAAAGTATTCGTGATGTGGCGCATGCAGGGTGAAGAGCCGCAGCCCCATTCAGTCACGGTAAGCTACCACGAAGCTGCGCGGTTGCTGGACGCCGGCGAGCAGGTTGACGCCGTAGCGATGCCGGTCGGGATGGCGCATTGGGTGGCGGGCTTCGTGGAGCAACATTACCGTCCGGAACCGAAGAAGGTGCGCAAGCGCGACCAACGCGTGGGAGTGAACCGGTGAGCGACGAAGAAACTTTCCTGCGCCGCTGGTCGCGGCGCAAGCACGAATCCGCGCAGGCGAGCGAAGCCGAATCGGTGCAAGTCGACTCCATGGCGTCGCCGCAACTGCCGTCTGTCGATGACCTCGCTTTCGATTCCGACTTCAAGGACTTCATGCGTCCCGAAGTAGATCGCGAGACGCGCAAGGCGGCGCTGAAGAAGCTGTTCATGAGTCCGCACTACCGTGCCACCGATGGTCTGGACGTTTACGTCGGCGACTATTCATCCCCCGATCCGCTGCCTGCCGCAATGCTGGCCGGGCTGGTGCATGCCCGGGGGCTGTTCGCAGGTGAAAAATCCGATGCGCCGGCGGATTCAGGAATGCCGCTGGTGGTGGAACCCAAAGCCGAAACGGCTAAAGTCAAAACCGCGGAAGCAGCGTCCAAAGATCAGGAAACAAAACCGGCGGACGGACACGTGGAACCATCTGATCAGGGTTAAGGTGTCTACCGAATCTAAATATCTGCTATGCAGCTGCAACGGCACGTCCACACTGGACGCCGCCGCATTGCAGCGCGCGCTGCACGAGAAACAGCCGGTGACCGTGTATCGCGATTTGTGTCGCGGCCATGCCTCTGTGGTCGCCGGATCCCTCAAGCAACAAGGCGAGATCGTCGTCGGCTGCACGCAGGAGGCCGCCCTGTTCGAACAGATCGCAGATCCGGACTCGCAGCGGAGCCTGCGCTTTGTCAATCTGCGCGAGCAGGCCGGATGGTCGGAAGAAGGCACCACGGCTACGCCCAAGATCGCGGCCCTGCTGGCCGCGGCACGACTTCCCGACGCTGATCCCGTTCCAAGCGTCTCTTATCATTCTGAGGGCAAACTTCTGATCGTCGGCGACGCCGGGCCGGCGCTGGCCTGGGCGGGTGAATTGGCCGATACGCTCGATGTGTCGGTGCTGATAAGCGGCGGCGGCGGCGAACTGCCGGTGGATCGCCGCTTCGCGGTGATGTCTGGCAGAGTGACACGGGTCGAGGGCTATTTCGGCAACTTCAATGTCGCCTGGGAACAGGGTAACCCGATCGATCTCGAGGTCTGTACCCGCTGCAACGCCTGCGTGCGCGCCTGTCCGGAACAGGCGATAGACCTTCTGTACCAGATCGATCTGGACAAGTGCAGGAGCCACCGCCAGTGCGTGGCGGCCTGCGGCGATATCGGGGCAATCGATTTCGATCGCAAGGAGCGCGCGCGCAGCGACCGGTTCGATCTGATCCTGAACCTCTCCGATCAGATGCTGTTCTCGATGCCGCAGCCGCCGCAGGGCTATTTTGCGCCCGGAGGCGATCTGGCGGCGCAGGCCAGGGCCATCAAGGAAGTCGTCACCGCGACCGGCGAATTCGAGAAACCGCGCTATTTCCAGTATGACGCGAAAATCTGCGCGCACAGCCGCTCAAAACTCAAGGGCTGCAACCAGTGCATCGACATTTGCTCGACACAGGCGATTTCAGCCGACGGCGATCGCGTCAAGGTAAACCCGCATTTGTGCATGGGCTGCGGTGCCTGTGCCAGCGTCTGCCCGTCCGGGGCGATGAGCTATGCCTACCCGAAAATGTCGTTCCAGGGCGAAAAGCTGCGGGTGATGCTCGGCACTTATCGCGAGGCCGGCGGCAAAGACGCCTGCCTGCTGTTCCACAACGGCACCGACGGACGCGAATTGATTCTGAAGCTTGGCCGCCGCCGCGGATTGCCTGCGCGGGTGATCCCGGTCGAAACTTTCCACGTTGCTTCGCTTGGGCTCGATCTGTTGCTCGGTGCGGTTGCGCTCGGCGCCGGGCAGGTGATCGTGGCTGCTGCGGGCAGCGAGGCGCCCGGTTACTTCGATGCGCTGCGCCGGCAGATGGGCTTTGGCGAGGAGATCCTGCGGGCCTTCGGTTACCAGGGCAGCCATTTCGAACTCATCGTGACCCGAGATCTGCACGCGCTGGAGCAGCGCATCTGGAGTCTCGATGCGGCGCAAGGTCCGGCGGAGCCTGCCGAATTTCGCTTGTTCGATGACAAGCGTACTTCTCTGGCATTCACCATCGAGCATCTGGCCACCCACGCGCCCACGCCGCAGACGGTGATTCCCCTGTCGTCCGGCGCGCCGTTCGGCGAAATCGAGGTCAATCTTGACACCTGCACCATGTGCATGGCCTGCGTCGGGACCTGTCCGGAAGCCGCGCTCGCCGACGGCCGCGACCAGCCGCAACTGCGCTTCGTCGAGGCCAACTGCGTTCAGTGCGGACTATGTGAACAGGCCTGTCCGGAAAACGCCATTGCACTGGTGCCGCGATTGTTGGTCGGCAAGGACGCAAAGGCGGAGCGGGTGCTGAACCAGGACCAGCCTTTTCACTGCACCCGCTGCGGCAAGGAATTCGGCACCCAGCGGATGCTGCAGAGCATGCTCGTCAAAATTGCCGGCCACTCGATGTTCTCCGCGCCCGGAGCGCTCGAACGCATGAAGATGTGCGGGGACTGCCGGGTCGTGGAAATGATCGAAAAAGGAGGCGAGGTCAGCGTGCTCGATCTCAAACGATGAGTGCCGCCGCCGCACCGCGCAAGTTCGAGGAGCCGACCCCCGAGGACGCGGCCCGGGCGGACATTTATGCGCTGCTGGCGAATCTATATCACGCTGCACCGGATGCCGGCCTGCTCGCGGTGTTGGCAAACGCGGACGATGTGTCGGCCGAAGCGCCACACAGCGTCGTGGGCGAGGCCTGGCGCAAGCTGCAGTCGGCGGCTTCGGCCGCGGACCCGGAGGCTCTGGCGCAGGAGTTTCAGGACCTGTTCGTGGGTGTCGGCAGCGGCGAGGTGATGGCCTACGGCTCCTGGCATCTCACCGGTTTTCTGATGGAGGAGCCGCTGGCCAGACTGCGCGACGATCTCGCTCAACTTGGACTTTCTCGCTTACAATCTGCGGCAGAGCCGGAAGATCACATCGCCGCGCTTGCCGAAGTAATGCGGCTTCTGGTGCGGGGCGGCGACGGAATTCCGGCGGCCGCGTTCGAGATCCAGAAAGCTTTTTTCACGCGCCACCTGCGGCCCTGGTATGCGCGCTTCGCCGAGCAACTGGCAAAGGCGCCGAGCGCCAACTTTTACCGCGCCGCCGGAGAGCTGACCAAGACGTTTCTGGACACCGAGGCGGCATTGTTCGAGACTTACTAGAACCGAAAACCGAAGATAACGGGAATACGACGGAGGAGACCGATGAGCAAGCCAAAGGTCGATCGCAGGAACTTCCTTATCGCCTTGGGGCTGGGCGGCGCCGGCGCGGTGGCCGGCGCGGTGGCCGGAGAGCAGCGGCAACCCGCGCAGCCTGCCGCAAACACGGCACAGCCCGGGTCCAAGGCTTACCGCGTCTCCGCCCATATCCGCAAGTACTACCGGACCACCCGCGTTTAGGCGCAGGAGGCGTTATGCAACTCACCAGAAAATTACCCGCAGGCGCGGCGCAGCCGTCGCGTCTTTCCCGGTTTGTCCAGGCGGTACCGGCGGGCACCATGGACCGCCGCACGTTCTTAAAACGTTCCGGGCTGACCGTCGGGCTGGGCGCTGCCGTCAGCCAGTTGCCGTTCAACATGATCGGCAGGGCGACAGCCGAATCGGCGGCCGCCAAGGGCGGCGCAACCGAAGTGCATCGCACCGTCTGCACCCACTGCTCGGTTGGCTGCGCGGTCGATGCGGTGGTGCAAAACGGCGTCTGGATCCGCCAGGAGCCGGTTTTTGATTCCCCCATCAATCTGGGAGCGCACTGTGCCAAAGGTGCTGCGGTGCGCGAGCACGGCCATGGCGAGCGGCGCCTGAAATACCCGATGAAACTGGTCGACGGCAAATATCAGCGGATTTCCTGGGAACAGGCCATCAATGAAGTCGGCGACAAGCTGCTGGAAATTCGCGGCGCCAGCGGCCCGGACGCGGTGTTTTGGGTAGGTTCCTCGAAGCACAGCAACGAGCAGGCCTACCTGTTGCGCAAGTTCGTCTCCTTCTGGGGCTCCAACAACTGCGATCACCAGGCGCGCATCTGCCACTCGACCACGGTGGCCGGCGTGGCGAATACCTGGGGTTACGGCGCGATGACCAACTCCTACAACGACATGCAGAACTCCAAGGCGATGCTGTTCATCGGCAGCAACGCCGCGGAGGCGCATCCGGTGGCGATGCTGCACGTGCTGCACGCCAAGGAGAAGGGTTCGAAAATGATCGTGGTGGATCCGCGCTTCACCCGCACCGCTGCCAAGGCCGACCATTTCGTGCGCATTCGCCCGGGTACCGACATTCCCTTCATCTGGGGCGTGCTCTATCACATCTTCAAGAACGGCTGGGAAGACAAGCAGTTCATCCGCGACCGCGTCTACGGCATGGAAGACGTGCGCAAGGAAGTCATGCACTGGACTCCCGAGCGCGTGAAGGACGTCAGCGGGGTGGACGAGAAGGACGTGTTCAACGTGGCGAAGATCATGCACGAGAACCGCCCGGGCACGGTGGTGTGGTGCATGGGCATCACCCAGCATACGGTCGGCAACGCCAATGTGCGCGCGCTTTGCATCTTCGAGCTGGCGCTCGGCAACATCGGCGTTTCCGGTGGCGGGGCAAACATATTCCGCGGTCACGACAACGTCCAGGGCGCGACCGATGTCGGCCCCAATCCGGAATCGCTGCCCGGGTACTACGGTCTTGCCGAAGGCGCGTGGAAGCACTGGTGCACGGTTTGGGGTGTGGATTACGAATGGGTGAAGAGCCGCTACCCTTCCCAGGCCATGATGGAAAAGTCCGGCATGACAGTGTCGCGCTGGGTCGACGGCGTACTGGAGGCCAACGAGTATATCGACCAGGAATCCAACCTGCGCGCGCTGATTTACTGGGGCCACGCCGCCAACAGCCAGACCCGCGGCACGGAAATGAAGCAGGCGATGGAGAAGCTCGACCTGATGGTGATCATCGATCCGTATCCAACCGCCGCGGCGGTGATGCCGGATCGCAAGGACGGCGTCTATTTGCTGCCTGCGGCGACGCAGTTTGAAACCTCCGGCTCCTGTACCGCCTCGAATCGCTCGCTGCAGTGGCGGGAGAAAGTGATCGATCCGCTGTTCGAGTCGAAGCCCGACCACACGATCATGTATGCCTTCGCCAGGAAATTCGGCTTCGAGAAGGAACTGGTCAAGAACATCGCGTTGACCAAAGGCAAGGACGGCTGGGAAGAGCCGGTGCCGGAAGCCATTCTCCGGGAAATCAACAAGGGCACCTGGACCATCGGTTATAGCGGCCAGTCGCCGGAGCGCCTCAAGCTGCACATGAAGAACATGCACACCTTCGACGTGGTAACGCTGCGGGCGAAGGGCGGGCCCTGCGATGGCGATTACTTTGGCCTGCCGTGGCCGTGCTGGGGCACGCCGGAGATGAAACACCCCGGCACCCCCATTCTGTACGACACCTCCAAGGAGGTGAAGGACGGCGGACTGTGCTTCCGCGCCAATTTCGGCGTCGAGCGCAACGGCGTCAACCTGCTTGCTGGCGACGGTTCCCAACCGAAAAATTCCGACCTCGACGGCGGCTACCCCGAGTTCGACCACGTGCTGCTGAAGAAACTGGGCTGGTGGGACGACCTCACGCCCGAGGAAAAGCAGAAGGCGGAAGGCAAGAACTGGAAGACCGATCTCTCCGGCGGGATCATCCGCGTGGCGATCAAGCACGGCTGCGCGCCGTTCGGCAACGCCAGGGCGCGCGCGGTGGTGTGGAATTTCCCCGACCCGGTGCCGGTGCACCGCGAGCCGTTGTTCTCCCCGCGCGCCGATCTGGTTGAAAAGTACCCGAGCCACAATGACATGAAAACGTTCTGGCGCCTGCCGACGCTGTTCCGTTCGGTGCAGGAGCAGAACAAGAATATCGGCAAGGAGTACCCGATCATCCTGACCAGCGGTCGTCTGGTCGAATACGAGGGCGGCGGCGAGGAAACGCGCTCCAATCCCTGGCTGGCGGAACTGCAACAGGAAATGTTCGCGGAGATCAACCCGAAGGACGCCAACGACCAGGGTGTCCGCAAGGACGAGTACGTCTGGGTCGAGACCCCCAGCAAGGCGCGCATCAAGGTAAAGGCGCAGATCACCGAGCGGGTCGCGCCCGGCGTGATGTTCATGCCCTATCACTTCGGCGGCTGGTGGCAGGGCAAGGACCTGCTGGAAAAATATCCACAAGGCGCGGCGCCTTTCGTACGCGGTGAGGCGGTGAACACCGCAACGACCTATGGCTACGATTCGGTCACCATGATGCAGGAAACCAAGGTGACCCTTTGCCGGTTCACTCGCGCCTAGTGCGGCGAGCGCGAGAAGGAGAGATCAAATGGCCCGAATGAAATTCATCTGTGATGCGGAGCGCTGCATCGAGTGCAACGCCTGCGTCACCGCGTGCAAGAACGAGCACGAGGTGCCGTGGGGCGTCAACCGCCGGCGTGTGGTGACGGTCAACGACGGGATGCCCGGCGAAAAGTCCATGTCGGTCGCCTGCATGCATTGCTCGGATGCGCCGTGTATGGCGGTGTGCCCGGTGGATTGCTTCTACAAGACCGAGGACGGCTTGGTTCTGCACGACAAGGACTTGTGCATCGGTTGCGGCTACTGCTTCTACGCCTGTCCGTTCGGCGCGCCGCAGTTTCCGCAGACAGGCGCGTTCGGCATGCGCGGCAAGATGGACAAGTGCACGTTCTGCGCCGGCGGACCGGAGGAGAACCACTCCGAGGCGGAGTTTGAGAAATACGGACGCAACCGGCTGGCGGAAGGCAAGTTGCCGCTGTGCGCGGAAATGTGCTCCACGAAGGCGCTGCTGGGGGGCGACGGCGATGTGCTGGCGGACATCCTGCGCGAAAGAGTCGTCGTCCGCGGAAAAGGCGCCGAAGTGTGGGGCTGGGGCACCGCCTACGGCAAGCCGGAAAAGAAAGCCGAGGAGCCGAAATCATGATGCGGCTGCTGCCGGCCGTATTGCTCGGCGCCACGTTGGCGCTGGCTGGCTGCGGCGAGAAATCACAACAGGTTTCCTACAGCAAGGGCCGATACGCGGGCAAACCGGATACGCCCGCCTGGGCCGGGGATGACTTCAAGAATGGCCGCGCCGACTGGGAGCGCGCGATCAAGGCCCGCAATCTGCACCAGAACGAATATGAGCGCACCTCGGGTGGCGGCGGCTGACCATGCTTGCGCGCGCGCTGTTGAGTCTGTGGCTGGGAGTGCTGGTGACGATTGCCGGTTCAGCCGCCGTACCGGTTGCAACCGTACGGGCAGCGGATGATCAGGCCGTTTCGGTCCTGGTCGCGGAAAATGCGGGCGCGGCGGATGAAACCCAGGCACAGCGCCAGCAGACGCAGCCCTTGAACAATGCGCCGACCTGGCGCGACGTGCGTTCCGGCGAGCCGAACACAACGCAAGTGCGCGGGCGCGAGACCGGCGTTTTGATCCAGGCAGGCGGCGAGACCTGGCGGCAGATCCGAAACGGTCCCGTCACGCTTGTATTCGGCACGCTGCTGATCCTGGTGCCCCTGGTAATCTGGGCGTTCTACGGCTACAGCGGACCGATGAAAATGCACGGCAGGCCGACCGGGCGGATGATCGAGCGTTTCAACAAGTGGGAGCGCATCGTGCATTGGTTTACGGCGGTGAGCTTCGTGGTGCTGGCGGTCTCCGGCATACTGATGTTTTTCGGCAAGTATTTCCTGTTGCCGGTGATCGGCTACGGCGCCTTTTCCTGGTTCGCCGCATTCTCGAAGAACTTGCACAATTTCGTCGGCCCGCTTTTCATCTTCTGCGTGGCGTGCATTTTCGTGACTTTTCTGCGCGACAATGTTTTCAGGAGAATCGATTTGCAGTGGATGCTGAAAATGCCGCAGGTGCTGACCGGCAAAGCGCATATTCCCTCAGGGCGGTTCAATGCCGCGGAAAAAGGCTGGTTTTGGGGTGGAGTGGCGCTGCTCGGTCTGATCGTGAGCGCTTCCGGGTTGGTATTGGACTTCCCTAATTTTGACCAGACGCGCAACACGATGCAGATTGCCAATATCGTGCATGGCGTTGGAGCGTTGCTGTTCGTGCTGGCTTCGTTTGGGCACATTTACATGGGAACCATCGGTACCGAAGGCGCTTACCAGGCAATGAAAACCGGCATGGTGGATGAGACCTGGGCCAAGGAGCATCACGAACTCTGGTACGAGGAAGTCAAGGCAGGAAAGCGCGGCGGCAGTGGCGCGCAGCGCGCGGGACTACTGGGAGGTAGCGGACGTGATTGAACGAGAAATGTCGCTCGCCGGTCTGGCCGGCATGCTGCTGTTGGCAGCCCACGCGGCGTGGGGAAAGTTGCCGCCGCCGACCGAAGCTGAAGCCCAGACGAAGAAATCTGCCGCGGAAAAAAAGGCGAAAGACGATGAAGCGGCCAAGAAGGCGCTTGCCAAAGCACAGGATCGCGTAGCGGAGCGGTATAAGAACTCCCCCAGGAAGCGCAAGTAGTTCCCTCCAGGGCGTCGCGCGCGTCGCCTTCCCGCCTGTCATCCTGCAGCGCTCTGCGACTGTGCCAACAGGAAGGAATCCGATTTGCCCAAGCAGTCTGGAAACGGCTCCGGAAGCGCCGGTGGGAATTTCCGCAAGGCGCGCAATACCCCCAAAGGGCGGCAGGTCGATCCCGCGGCGCTCGCCGAAATACGGGCAATACTCCATGAAGCGCCGCGCCGGCGCGACTTGTTGATCGAGCACCTGCACAAGATTCAGGACCGCTACCGGCAGCTTTCTTCGGCGCACCTCGCCGCGCTTGCGCAGGAAATGAAACTGTCGCAGGCAGAGGTCTTCGAGGTCGCGAGTTTCTATCATCATTTCGACATCGTCAAGGAAGGGCAGGCCGCGCCGCCACCACTCACGGTGCGCGTGTGCGATTCCCTGTCCTGCGAACTCGCCGGCGCGAAAGATCTGCTGGCGCGCCTGCCCGCGATCCTTGGCGGGGGCGTGCGTGTGATCCCTGCGCCCTGCGTCGGGCGCTGCGAGACAGCGCCGGTAGCGGTGGTAGGGCAAAATCCTCTGCCGAACGCGACGGCTGGCGCAGTCAAAGCAGCCGTGAGCGCCGCGAAGACAACCTGTCCGCCGACGCCTTACACCGGCTATCAAACGTACCGCAAGGCCGGTGGTTACGCCACGCTGGCAAAGTGCCTGAACGGCAAGCTCGAACGAGAGCACGTGTTCAAGACCATGGAGCATTCAGGCCTGCGCGGACTGGGCGGCGCCGGATTTCCGGCCGGACGAAAGTGGCGCATCGTATGGGCCGAGCCCGCACCGCGGTTGCTGGCGGTCAACATCGACGAAGGCGAACCCGGCACATTCAAGGACCGCTGGTATCTCGAACGAGATCCACACCGGTTTCTAGACGGCATGCTGATCGCGGCCTGGGCCACCGGCTGCGCCGAAATTTACATTTATCTGCGCGACGAATACGCCGGCTGCCGCGAAATCCTGGAAAAGGAAATCGCCGCGCTTGAAAAGTCGCCGCCCTGCGCGCTGCCGCCGATATATCTGCGCCGCGGGGCCGGCGCCTACATATGCGGTGAAGAATCGGCGATGATCGAATCGATCGAAGGCAAGCGCGGCATGCCGCGGCTACGCCCTCCGTACGTGGCTCAGGTCGGCCTGTTCGGCCGGCCGACGCTCGAGCACAACATGGAAACGCTTTACTGGGTGCGCGATCTCCTGGAAAAGGGCGCGGACTGGTTCGCCTTGCAGGGACGCCACGGCCGCAAGGGCCTGCGCTCGTTCTCGGTGAGCGGACGCGTGGCAAAGCCGGGCGTGCATCTGGCACCCGCCGGTATTACAGTGAACGAGTTGATTGCGGAGTTCTGCGGCGGAATGGCTCCGGGACATGCGTTCTACGCCTACCTGCCGGGCGGGGCTTCGGGCGGCATCCTGCCGGCTTCGATGGGCGACATCCCGCTGGACTTCGACACGCTTAACGAATACGGCTGCTTCATCGGATCCGCGGCGGTGATTATCCTGTCGGACCGTGATCGCGCGACCGATGCCGCACGAAATCTGATGGCGTTTTTCTCCGACGAATCCTGCGGCCAGTGCACGCCCTGCCGGGTCGGGACCGCCAAAGCCCTGCAATTGATGCAGAAGGACGACTGGGACCAGTCATTGCTCGAAGAACTGGCGCAGGCGATGGCGGATGCGTCGATCTGCGGCCTCGGACAGGCCGCGCCGAATCCCGTGCGCTGTGTCATTAAATACTTCTCTCACGAACTGAAGTGAAAGATCTTTTTGCCACAGAGGACACAGAGAACACAGAGGAGTACAAAGGACGATGCAACTGAACGCAATGCGTGAATGTGGGTATAGGTTTCGACCGCGAGCCGGGCTGCTTTTTTTCGGGAATGAAATCGAGTAATCCTGTTCTTGTATTTCTCTGTGATCTCTGTGTCCTCTGTGGCTAAATAACTTGAGGTTGAACCTTGAATCAGCGTAGCGAGATGATCGCATTCAGGTTGGACGGCACTGAGATCCACGCCGCGCCGGGAGAGACCATTCTCCAGGCGGCGCAGCGTTACGGCATCGCCATTCCGCATTTGTGCTACATGCCTGGCTATCGCCCCGATGGCAACTGCCGCGCGTGCATGGTGGAGATCAAGGGCGAGCGCGTGCTGGCCCCGTCGTGCTGCCGCGCGCCGAAGGCCGGAATGGAAGTCGAATCGAAGAACGCGCGGGCGGTCGCCGCGCAGAAAATGATTCTTGAACTTCTGTTATCCGACATGCCCGAAGAGAAGTATTCGCCGGATTCCGAACTCGATCTCTGGGCGCGCAATCTGAAAGTAGGCAAGCCGCGCTTTGCGCGGCGCCACCAGCCCAGGGCGGATCTGTCGCATCCCGGGATCGCGGTCAACCTCGATGCCTGCATCCAGTGCACGCGCTGCGTGCGTGCCTGCCGCGAGGAGCAGGTCAATGACGTGATCGGTTACGCTTTCCGCGGGCATGAATCGCAGATCGTGTTCGATTTCGACGACGCCATGGGCGTTTCGACCTGCGTGGCCTGCGGCGAATGCGTCCAGGCCTGTCCCACCGGCGCGCTGATGCCGGCGCGCGGCGTCGGACTGGAAGTGCCGGACAAGACGGTCGATTCCGTCTGTCCGTATTGTGGCGTGGGCTGCCAGCTCACCTACCACGTGAAGGGCGACCGCATCCTTCAGGTCAGCGGCCGCGACGGCCCTGCCAACCATGGCCGCCTGTGTGTGAAGGGGCGTTACGGCTTCGATTACGTGCACAACCCCCAGCGGCTGATCAAGCCGCTGGTGCGCAAGCCGGGCATACCGAAGACCAAGGACTTTGTAGTGGACCCGGAACGCTGGCACGAAGTGTTCCGCGAGGCGAACTGGGACGAGGCGCTCGATCTGGCCGCGGGGCGGCTCAGGGAAATCCGCGACACGCACGGCAAACGCTCGCTGGCGGGTTTCGGCTCCGCCAAGGGCAGCAACGAAGAGGCCTACCTGTTCCAGAAGCTGGTGCGCACCGGATTCGGTTCCAATAATGTCGATCACTGCACGCGGCTGTGCCACGCCTCGTCGGTCGCGGCGCTGCTGGAAGGGATCGGCTCGGGTGCGGTATCCAACCAGGTGTCCGACTGCATAAACGCGGAAGTGGTCATCATCATCGGCGCCAATCCCACTGTGAACCATCCCGTCGCCGCGACCTGGTTCAAGAATGCGGCGAAGAAGGGGGTCAAGCTCATCGTCGCCGACCCGCGCCGCTCGGACTTGGCGCGCCACGCGACGCATTTCCTGCAGTTCAAGCCTGACACCGACGTGGCATTGCTCAATGCCATGATGCACGTCATCGTGCACGAAGGGCTGGTGAACGAAGCTTTCATCGCCAGCCGCACCATCGGTTACGACGATCTGAAGAAGAACGTCGAGGGCTACAGCCCGGAACAGATGGCGCCCGTGTGCGGGGTGACGGCGCAGGTCATCAGAGAGGTGGCACGGCTGTACGCGAGCTCGAAGGCCTCGATGATCTTCTGGGGAATGGGCATCTCCCAGCACGTGCACGGCACCGACAACGCGCGCTGCCTGATCGCGCTGGCGCTGATGACCGGGCAGGTCGGGCGTCCGGGTACCGGGCTGCATCCCCTGCGCGGGCAGAACAACGTGCAAGGCGCCTCGGACGCCGGATTGATCCCGATGATGTTTCCCGACTACCACCGCGTGGACAATGCCGAGTTCCGCGGGCAGTACGAGAAACTATGGGGCGTGGCGCTCGATCCCATGCCGGGACTGACGGTGGTCGAAATCATGAACGCCGCCAAGAAGCGCGAGATCCGCGGCATGTACATCATGGGAGAAAATCCGGCGATGTCCGATCCGGACCTCGATCACGCGCGCGAAGCGCTGGCGACCCTCGACTGGCTGGTGGTGCAGGACATTTTTCTGACCGAGACGGCGTATCTTGCCGATGTCGTGCTGCCGGCTTCCGCCTGGCCGGAGAAGACCGGCACGGTGACCAATACCGACCGAATGGTGCAGCTCGGGCGGCGCGCGCTCGACATGCCCGGCGACGCGCGCCAGGACCTCTGGATCATCCAGGAACTGGCAAGGCGGCTCGGACTGGACTGGCACTACCAGGGGCCGGAAAGCGGCGTGGCGGAGGTGTTCGACGAGATGCGCCGCGCGATGCACTCGATCGCCGGCATTACCTGGGAGCGGCTGGCGCGAGAGAGTTCGGTGACCTACCCCTGCGAACATGAAGGCGACCCCGGCGAACCGGTGGTCTTCACAGATCACTTTCCGACGCCGAGCGGGCGGGGCAGGTTCGTGCCCGCGGACATCATTCCTGCCGCAGAGCGTCCCGATGCGGAATACCCCCTGGTGCTCATCACCGGGCGGCAACTCGAACACTGGCATACCGGCGCGATGACGCGCCGCGCATCGGTGCTCGATGCGATCGAACCGGATCCGGTGGCCTCTTTTCATCCGCTGGATCTGGAAAAACTGGGTGTGAAGCCCGGAGACATCGTGACCGTGAAATCACGGCGCGGAAAGATCGTGCTCTACGCCCGCGCGGACGACGGCACGCCGGCAGGCGCGGTATTCATCCCGTTCTGCTTCTACGAGGCGGCGGCGAATCTCCTTACCAATCCGGCACTCGATCCAATCGGCAAGATTCCCGAGTTCAAGTACTGCGCGGTGAAAGTGATGCGCGGCGGGAAAATGAGGGCACAGATGAGCTTCGGCGGCGGCAAGTCACTGGCCGCGGCTGCGGGCTGATTTACTACTTTCTGGATCCGGCGACTCGCATCGTAGAATCGGTGCGAAAATTTCCGAGGACCGCGAAAACGTGAAAACCATTCTCATCACCGGCGCGGCGGGCGACGTCGGCACGCATCTGCGCAACGAGCTTGCGGGTAGTTACATGCTTTGCCTGTCGGACATCAAGCCGATAACAAAGCTCGCAAAGGGCGAGACCTTTGTGCGCGGCGACGTAGGGCGGTTGTCCGACATGCAGCGGGTCATCAAAGGTGTCGATGCGATCGTGCACCTGGGTGGTTTCGCGGTCGAGGGCCCCTGGGACGTGATCTTGCGCGCCAATATCATCGGTTGCTACAACATGTTCGAGGCGGCGCGGGTGAACGGCGTAAAGCGCATCCTGTTCGCTACAAGCAATCACGCCACCGGTTTCTACCGCCGCGACCAGAAGATCGACCATCGTGTATACCCGAAGCCGGACAGTCGATACGGCCTGTCCAAGGTATTCGGGGAGCAGCTCGGCAGTCTCTACGCCGACAAGTACGGGATGCAGGTGCTCTGCATGCGCATCGGCAACGTGAATCCGGCTCCGGCGGACAAGCGCCGGCTTTCGATCTGGATCAGCCCGCGCGACCTGGCGCAACTGGTGAAAATCGGCGTCGAGCATCCGGACATCCGCTTCGAGATAGTGTACGGGGTCTCTGGAAACCAGCGCAGTTGGTACGACAATTCCAACGCCGAGCGCCTCGGTTACCGGCCGCGCGACGACGCCGAGGCCTACGCGGCGGCAGTGCTGGCGAAGGAAAAATCAGGCGCCGATCCGCGTACTGAGGAGTTCCAGGGCGGCACCTTCGTGCTGGCGGAAGTCGGCGGCGATCCGACCCGCGCGTTGCCGAAAATGAAGAAGAAAAAGCGATGAACGAGGGTCCGAAGGCCGCGGCGCCGCCAGGCAGTTGCGACACCCACATGCACTTCTACGATCGCACCGTGCCGGGCGCACCGGGCGGCCCGCCGCTTCCGGGTCACTACACCGTGACGATGTACCGGGAGCTGCAAATGCAGCTTAGCCTGGAGCGGGTCATCGTGGTGCAGCCCAACGCCTACCAACACGATCACCGCGTGACACTATCCGCGATCGCGGAACTGGGCACTTGCGCGAAGGGTGTCGCCGCAGTGAAGCCAGACGTGGCGGATGCCGAGATCGAGCGGCTTACCGGGGCCGGCATCTGCGCGCAGCGCTTCTTTGCGTTGCCGGGGGGGGCGGTCGGCTTCGAGCGAATGGATCAGATCATGGCGCGGGTGCATCCTTTCGGCTGGCACGCGAATATCCAGTTGAATGGGCGCGATCTGCCAACGTACGCAGGGCAACTTAAGAAGCTCCCCGGTCATTTCGTGATAGACCATATCGGCAAGTACATCGATCCGGTGCCACCTGAAGACGTTTCGTTTCAATCGTTGCTGAGACTGCTCGATACCGGCCGCTGCTGGGTGAAGCTGTCCGCGCCCTATGAATCGTCGAAATCCGGCGCGCCTCGTTACGACGATGTGGCGCGCCTGGCCCGCGAGTTGGTGAAGCGCGCGCCCGGACGCATGCTCTGGGCCAGCAACTGGCCGCATCCGTATCGCAGCCCCATGCCGTCGAGCGCCGCCATGCTCGATCTACTGCTGGACTGGGTGCCGGACGATGCCACGCGCCGGAGGATCCTGGTCGACAATCCGGCGGAACTCTACGGATTCAAGTAACCGGCAATGGATATCGGGCAGGAGGGGGCATTCTGCGGTCATGGAGCCAGCCGATGAGCGGGCATGGCTGGCTGATCCTTTCCATCGTAGCGTTTCCGTTCATCGGCTTCCTGTTGTGGGTGTTCGGTCAGGTCCTGAGAGCCAGGCGCGAGGAAACCGAAACGGTGCTGCGCAAAGGCCTGCCGACGGAAGCGGAAATAACCGGCTACGCGCCCCATTTGCGGGGTGCAACGGTTCAGTACCGCTTTCTCGCCATGGGTTGGGAGAATCCGATCTCCAGTTACGAATCGGCTTCCGCGAGGAATCACGTTCGCGGTTGGAGACAAAGTCGCAATTCGCTACCTTCCAGGGCACCCGCACATCTCGGTAATCGTCCCGGAAGCCCCTCGGTCCCAGCGAAAAACCTGAAACCGAAAGGCTTGCGGCGAAGCATGAGGGTCATCAAGACACAAGAAAAAATCAAGGCCAGCAATTCAACCTTAAGGGTTTCGATAGGGACGGGTTGCGACCGTGCATAGATGATTTTCAGGAAAGCATGAAGTAAATAGTATGATGAATGGTTTATATATCTGAATGATATAGAATAAACTATTTGGCGGTTGCTTCGTCCGCGGTCAGGAGGCGAGTCGCGCCGGTAGCGTCGGAGCAGGCGAACGCCGCGGAGCTTGCGATGCTGGCTTGCCGCCGCATTGACGATCGCTCGGGGCAATCCTTGATCGCCATCCGGTGCTGGCCCGTGAGAATATGTCACCGTGGCTGTCGGGCACACGGGGGATTCAGGTGCGCGAATGCCGCAGCCCGGTGTATGGCGGGGCGCAAGATCCCAGGACGACGACGGGCCGAGGCGGCAAATGATTAACGAAATGATGACGAAAGGACAACAGATTGCCGAAACCAAACTATCAATTCGAAAAGCGCCAAAAAGAGCTGGCTAAAAAGAGAAAGCAGGAAGAAAAGCGCCTGCGCAAGGCGGAGAAGGATGTGCCGCCTGCGGATACCCCTGCGCCGCCGCCCGCTGAAGGAAAACCAGACCCGCAGCAGTGAGGCGGGGAAAGCGGGGATGTCGATCCGTGTGGACGCCGATCCCGGCCCTCGATGCGCTCAGGAAAGCAAGGGAGGCAGTGCAATGAAACTAATTTGGGCGTTGCTGCACACTGCGTGCTTCGCGGTGCTCTGCGCAGGCATGGCTGTTGCCCAGGACACAAAGCCTGTCCAAGACACGAAACCGGCGGCCATCACCGTGCTGGAGGATTCCAGTCCGGTCATGTACGGACGGTCGGCGAAAATCAAGGCGACGGTCGAAGCAATCGATCTCGATGCACGCGAGATAACGCTGAACGGACCGAAGGGACGCCCGATCACGCTTCGTGTGGAGAAGCGGGTCAGAAACCTGCCACAGGTTCAGGTCGGGGACGAAGTCGTCGTGCGCTATCACGAGTCGGTGGGACTGAAACTTCGCAAAACGGAAACGAGCGATCCGGTCGCATTCGAGGAAACGGCGCCGGATTCCGGGACCGGAGACAATGCGGTGTCGGGCGCCGCGAGGCAATTCACCGTTGTCGCTTACGTGGAAGCGGTAAGTCCGAAGGAGAAGACGCTGACGCTGAAGCTTCCGGACGCAAACCTGGTAGACCTTTACGTCCGTGACCGCGACGTGCTGGAATCTCTGACCGCGGGCGATAATGTCGTCGCCACATACACGGAGGCTGCGGCGGTTTCAATCGAACTGCCCAAGAATAAGGACAAGCCCAAACCCAGGCCGAAAAAGAGAAGGCAGCCAGGCGCGTCCACGCAGTAACCGCATCGAATAAAAGCGTCAGTTGTGCACGGTCTGCCAGTGCGATTGCCGTAGCCTGAATGGTTATGGGCGTACGCGGCCGCAGGTTGTGATCGCGCAAGCCCCGTTGACGGCGGCTTAAAGTGAAAGGGAGAATCATGCCCGACCGGCGTGAAATCACCGGTGCGCAGCACGTCGCGGCCGACGATCGCGGCGGGTGCAACGCATGTGCCCGCGCAACAGTTGCCCTTGCCCTTGCGCAGTCCCTGGCTTCGTGTTCGCTGCTGTTTCCTCAGCCGGATCCAGTGCCGATACCGGAACCGGCGTAGCCTGTTCAGGTTACGCCACCGAAACCCGCGCCGCCGCCGGAACCTCCGCCCGTCGAGAAGAAAGTTACGCGTAACGATCAGGTCATTCTGTTGCCCAAGGCCGACGGCTCGGTGGGTGCCGTCGTGGTCAGACAGGACGGCGTCGAGATCGTGCTCGACAAGGCCTATGCTTCCGCGGTGATCGAAGGGCCCGGGCAGGTCAGGCAACTCATCGAGGACCCGGTGGTTGCACGAGAGGCATTCGCTGCAACGCTTGCGGCGCTGCCGCCCAAGCCGGCCGGCTTCATGCTGTATTTTTTGAAGGGGGAAGACGCTTTGACCGCCACGTCGAAGAAAGAGTTGGCGAGGGTGCTGGCGGAGCTTGCGAAACGGCCGGCAGCGGAAATTTCGGTCATCGGACACACCGATACCGTCGGTTCCATTCAGTTCAACGACAAGCTGTCATCGCAACGGGCTAAACACGTGCGTCAGCTATTGATGGCCCGCGGCATCCCACCGGGCAACATCACTATCGCCGGTCGCGGCGAACGGGAGCTCCTTATTCCAACCCGGAACAATGTTTACGAATCGCGGAACAGGCGCGTCGAGATCAACGTCAGGTAATCGGCCCGCCACCCGTCAATCAAGTCAATCCGGTTCGAACTTGAGCGCCACGCCGTTGTTGCAGTAACGCAGGCCGGTCGGATCGGGGCCGTCTTCGAAAACATGCCCCTGGTGACCGCCGCAGTTGGCGCAATGGTATTCGGTTCGCTCCATGAACAGCGTGCGGTCCGATTTGGTTTCCAGCGCGCCGGGAATTGCTGAAAAGAAACTGGGCCAGCCGGTCTTGCTATCGAACTTCATATCCGACTTGAACAACGGCTGGCCGCAGCCGGCGCAGGTAAACGTGCCCTTGGCGTATTCGCTGTTGAGCGGGCTGGTGAAATGGCGCTCGGTGCCTTCCTCGCGCAGCACGCGAAACTGCTCCGGCGCCAGCACATTCCGCCATTCTTGTTCCGATTTCTGGATTTTGCTCATCTCTCATTGCTCCGGTGAGACAAGAACATTGTAATGCGTCGAGCGCGCGTCGAGCCGGGATAGCAACTCGTGCGCCTTTGGCGGGCACCACTGCGGCTTCGAAATCTTCTCCGGCAAACGACTGTACCGCGTCGGGCGAATCGAACCACATGACGGTCACGAATTCGACCCCTTCAGGTACGCCGCGCCTGAGCAGATGGATGCCGCGCTAATCCGGGATCGCGGTGCTCGACTCCCCTGAAGATTTCGCTGCGCAGCAGGCTCTCGCAGGAGCCGGCATTCTGCCGGCTGGTCCATTCGTGCCAGATTCTGCTGGTCATGGGTAATTCCGTCAGTTGTGTATTCAGGATTGGCGGAACTCGAATCGTAATGCGATCCGCGCCTCCGCGGGTGCTGCGCTGCCACATCACGGGCGCCTTGGCGCCCGCATTCCCGTGAGTGACCCGGGCTGGCAGTCTCTGGCCACGAGTGCTACGCCGAGGCGTTTGTTTTGTCGCGATTTCGTGGCCGCCCGACCATTCAATGGGTGGATACTTTCCAGGAACGACATTGCTGAAATTCGGCGCGTCCCGTCGCGCCGCCAGGCAGGCGTTGCAACGCGCGCGCGATAAGTGTAGCGTGGCCGAAAATAAGCATTGCGTTGTCGGTGTAGGACTGGGCGGCCGGCCCGGTGTTTCTGGCGAGCCGTTCTGTGGTCAAAACAGAAATTTTGATAACAAGCACGGAGGAGGAGCGCGATGGAGTTCAATATCCTGCAGCACTTCAAGGGCCTTGATGAGCTACCCAAGGACCCGTTCAACGGTAACGAAACCGGCACTTCATTGTTCCTCACCGGGGGCATGGGGCCGAAAATCTCCGAGAGGATGGACGGCTATGCCAAGAAGGCCGGCGTCTCCCGACGTAATTTCATCAAGTCTTCCCTGGGTTTCTCGGCGGCGATGCT
Organism: Betaproteobacteria bacterium; assembly: GCA_031406075.1. Lineage (GTDB taxonomy): Bacteria > Pseudomonadota > Gammaproteobacteria > Burkholderiales > JACQAP01 > JACQAP01. The sequence continues at coordinate 3,767 of JANOGP010000215.1, read as the reverse complement.
CGCTGCCAACGAAATTACGGGAATGAAGTTCTTCGAGGTCGGCGCGGCCGAAGCTGCCGACGTCGGCGCCAAGAACGAAGCCATCCAGGTCGCTCGCGCCAGCAGCGACTTCATCGTCGATGTTCACACGCACGTGTGTACCCGCCCGGGCCACTATCAACTCGGCGTCAACACCACCGAGCGCGGCATGTGGTTCGTGCAGTTGCTCGACGATCTCGGCAAGGCTTTCGGCCTGGCCAACGGCACGCGCGACATGAACGTCGAGAACTACGGCAAGCTGATCCTGCAGGAAAGCGACACCACCGTCGGCATCTTCAACCCGTTCGGCTTCCGCGAGCATTACGGCGGGCAGGACATGATCCCGATGGAGTACCAGGTCGGGGTGCGCAACAATTGGCCGAAGTCCACCCTGATGCTGGCCGGCGGGCTGACGCCGAACCAGGGCCTGAGCGTGACGCTGGATCGCCTGACGCAGTACGCCGAGCAGTACAAGGTTTCCGGCCTCAAACTCTACACATTTGACGCGACCGCAAAGAAAGGCTGGTGGTTCGACGACGAGAAACTCGCGTACCCGATGTGGGAGAAGTGCCGCAAGCTGGGCATCAAAAACATCGGCTGCCACAAGGGCATCCCGTTCGGCCAGTTCTACGCGCGTTATGCGCACGCGGAGGACTTCGACGCTGTGGCGGATGACTTCCTGGATCTGAACTTCATCGCCTATCACTCGGCTTGGCCGTATCACAATGAACTGGCCGCGCTGAGGACTTTCAAGCCGCAGCGCAAGAACCTGTACTGCGAAGTCGGCTCGACGTTCGCGGCGACCGTCACCAGCCGGCCGGTGGAATGTGCGCATGTTATCGGCACCTTGCTGCGGGACCTTGGGCCCGACTACGTGCTGTGGGGCACCGATTCGCTGCTGTGGGGCAACCCGCAATGGCAGATCGAGGCGTTCCGCAAATTCCAGATCCCGGACCAACTGGTCGAAGGCTACGGTTATCCGAAAATCACCGACGAAATCCGTCGCAAAGTCTTCGGCGAGAATGCAGCCCGCATCTGGAATATCAACAAGCAGGCGGCGATGCAGGCAAAAGTCGAGATTCTGGAAAACAAGACCAAGCTGGCCTGATTTCCGGAGCTGTCGTCGATGGGGCCGATTCCATCCGGGATCGGCCCTTTTCAGTTCCGTCCAAGCAAGAACGCAGGAGAACGAAAATGCCGACCTATGAGTACGCCTGCGACCCGTGTCGCGTGATCTACCAGACCCGCCACGGGATGAACGACCCGGGGCCGGCGCATTGTCGGAGCTGCAAGGGCAGCCTTAGAAAAGTCATTTCGGCGCCCAGCCTGAATACCAAGAACCACTCCAGCCCGACGCAGGCAAAGTATTCGAAGCTTTCGGAAAGCGATGAAATCGCCAAGGAAAAGGATTTGCAGAAGATCTATCAAACAATCTGGATTCCGCCCGAAGTCAAGCACAGCCCGTGGGACCACGATCACTGACGGCGCCCGGTGCGAGGCACGGCAGCACAACTTCAGCCCCGCGCGAGTGCGCGGCGCTTTGTAAACCTTCCCCAACTCGTCGATCCCGAATGTCACCGATCAACGCACCAAGTCTGGCCGTGTCGGCCAGTCTCGCCTGCATGGCATTGCTGGCGAGCGGCAATACCGATCTATTCGAACCCGCTGCGCTTTCCGCAGGAAGTTTCACCACAGCCGAATCGGATGCGAACGCCTTTTCGATACCGGTCGCCATGCTCAACAAAGAGCAGGCCGAGCAGTTCATCAAGGGCAAAGAGCAATTCAATGAAGCGTGGGTGGTCGCGCCGGAGCCCGGAGGGGTCTGGGGTCTGGGTCCTACGTTCAACGAGGACCGCTGCGCACACTGTCATGTAAACAATGGACGCGCCAAAGCGCCGGAGAACGGTGAGGAATCCGTCCGCGGAATGCTGGTTCGCCTGAGCATTTCGGGTCAGACCAAGGAAGGAGCACCGAATCCGCATCCCGCCTACGGCGACCAGTTGCAAAACCGGGGTATTCCCGGTCGCGTCCCCGCCGAAGGCCAGGCGGTCATTACCTATCAAGCGCGCGAAGTGAGCCTGGCCGATGGAGAAAACGTCGTTCTGCGTGTGCCGAAGATTCAGTTCCTGGCCCTTGGATTCGGTGAACTCGGCAAGGACGCCTTGACGTCACTGCGCATAGCGCCTGCCATGGTCGGGCTCGGATTACTGGAAGCCGTGCCCGAGGAAACAATTCTTGCTCTCGCCGCAAAACAGGAAAAGTCCGGGGTGAGCGGCAGACCGAACTACGTCTGGGACTACGAAAACAGCAAGACCGTGCTCGGCCGCTTCGGCTGGAAAGCAAACCAACCCAACCTGCGTCAGCAAACGGCGGCCGCGTTTTTCGGCGATATCGGCGCGACATCGGAATTTTTCCCGGAGGAGAACTGTCCGAGCGTGCAGGTTCAGTGCCTGGACTTGCCATCGGCAAGCAAATGCGGCGGCCAGGGCGGATGTACCGGAAATTACCGGCCCGAGGTCGTCCCCAGCCGCCTCACCAACATTACCTTGTACCTTCAGGCGCTGGCGGTGCCCGCCCGGCGAAACGTGGACGACGCCGAGGTGATACGCGGTGAAGGCCTCTTTGCGCAAGCCAATTGCGGCGCCTGCCACGTGCCCCGGCTCGAAACTGGCAGCAAACCTGCAATTGCGGCCGCCGCGAATCTGGTCATTCATCCGTACACCGACTTGTTGCTGCACGACATGGGCGAAGCGTTGGCGGATGGCCGGCCGGATTTCCGGGCCAGCGGTCGCGAGTGGCGTACGCCGCCGCTGTGGGGCGTCGGCCTGACTCGGACCGTAAGCGGACATAACAACCTGCTGCACGATGGCCGTGCCCGCGACGTGATCGAGGCCATCCTGTGGCACGGCGGTGCCGCCGACAAATCGCGCGATTCGTTCAGAAATATGCCGAAGGCAGATCGCGCCGCGCTGGTGAAGTTCGTTGAATCGCTTTAAGCCTGAAAAAGGGCTTCACCGCAGAGGCGCAGATAAAACGGAAGTGCACCGTCAGATGACGCCTGCTGTGCGTAACGCCTCGATCTGGGCAGCGGTATAACCGGCCGCCTGAAGGATCTCGTCATTATGCTCGCCCGCCTTGGGCGCCGCGCGCTCGGTGGTGAACTCGTACTCGCTCATTTTCAGCGGCGGCGCGAACTGCAGCGTTTCGCCGTCGCGCACCACCATCCCGCGCGCAAGGATCTGCGGATCCTGGAAACTCTCTTCCAGCGTCAACACCGGACTCACGCAGCAATCCTCGCTGGAAAATTTTTCGACCCAGTAAGCTTGCGCCCGGGATGCGAAGATCGCGCTAATTTGTTCCTTGCCCCACGGCGCATCCCTGGCGCCGGGCTCAGTGCGGATTTCCCAGTGGCAAGCCTTGAGATCCGGACGCTGCAAAACGTCACACACGCGTTCCCAGAATTTACGCTCCAGCGCGCCCACTGCCATGTGGCGGCCGTCGGCTGTGCGATAAACCGAATAGCATGGTTCGCGCCCCGACAGGAAATCCGCGCCACGCGGCCGCGCCTTGCCGGTCGACGCAACCGCGGCCAGCGCCTGCAGATTGTGGGCGAGCACGCCTTCGGTCATGGCGACATCGACATACCGGCCCTGGCCGCTGCGCTGCGCATCGCGCAGCGCAGCGAGGATACCCATCGCCGGCACCACCGCGCCGCCGAGAATGTCGGCGATCTGGATGTTGGGGATCAC
>JANOGP010000214.1:0-2183 GCA_031406075.1 Betaproteobacteria bacterium | reverse complement strand
GAAACCGTCTGGCTCGCCCCGGCTGCTTCTCATTGACTGCGAAACCTATTTGCCACAGAGGACACAGAGTTCACAGAGAAAGACTGAAGTAAAGGGAACAATGACAAATCTTGTCGAAAGGCGATTGTCGGGCACCGCGGGTGTCAGCGCAATGTTCTTGTGGCTCCCGTTTCTCCTCTGTGTTCTCTGTGTCCTCTGTGGCTAATTCAATTTGATTCATCCAGGAACAACTGCACTTCGCGAAATAACTGCATGCGGTTCTTTTCCATGATCACCGTATGGGTGCCCTCGCCGATTTCCACCATGCGCTTCACCGGAGCGTTCCTGAGCAGGCCGAACAGCGCGGTCGCCATGTAAGCCGGTGTGTCCTGGTCCCACTCGGCGTGCACGATCAGCGTCGGCACGCGGATGTTGGCGGCGTCGTAGTAGGGTTTGCCCGCGATCCAGTACTCGCGCAGGTCCTGGATCACGCCGTTGGGGGCGCGCAATTGCCCGGATTCCTTCGACTTGGGATCGCTGGCCCAGGTGGCCTCGGCCCAGGCTTCGAACCAGCCCGGCGGGATCAGCTCCGCCGCCTTGTCTTCCGGTACGCCGTTGAGCCAGCGCTTCTTCGCGTTTTCCTTCAGAACGGTGCGGTAGGCGCCGAGCGGGCCGTCTGCGCCAATCTGGCTCGGCGTGTTTCGCAACCACAGCGGTGCGTAGAGCACCAGCTTATTGACCTTGTCGTTGTTGGCCGCTGCGTACGCGCCCATGATCGACGTGCCCCACGACCAGCCGAGCAGATTGATTTTCGCCGCTCCGCGGCGTTTGCGGATGAACTCCACGGCGGCCGCCACGTCGCGAACTGCCACGTCGGTGGTGACCAGCGGCGGATTGTCCTGAGCCGGCTGCTCCATCTCCGGGGGGCGCGTCGAAAGTCCGTAACCGCGCAGATCCACGAGGTAAACGTCCCAGCCGTGCGCGGCGATGTAATCCATCCAAGACATGCCGCCGAGTTGCAGATCGAACGCGGTTTCGGCGGGATAGGTGGCCCCGTGCACGTACAGCAGGATCCGGTCCGCGAACACGGTGAGATTCTTCGGCCGCTTGTTGCGGATATAGAGCTGGATGCCCGCCGTGTCGGAAGGAATGGTGATGTGCTCGGTCACGAGTGCCGGCACTTTCGCCCTGATGCCTTCGTCGTTGGCGGTCGCGGCTGCGGCCCACAGGCATGCTGCAGTCAGCAGGATTTTCCAGGCAATGAACTTCAACTTGATCTCCTCGGATGCGCTTTGTCAGCTCTGGCTGCCACTGTAGCGAAAGCGGCTGTGCTCGTCATCTTACTGGTAGCACAGAAAGTCTTACCACGAAGGCACGAAGGACACGAAGAAACACGAAGAAACACGAAGAAAACGTCCAGAAAAATTCCTGAAATTGGACGTGCGGTACGGGGCACGCTATCCACAAGTTTCCGGCAACTGAGAGATCCTAAATTAGTGAGCGCTGCGCAATCGGTATCGCGAGAGCAGGTAAATCTGTGCAATCCCGCGTTCAACAAATATTGTCTTGCCGCTTTTCGTGTTTCTTCGTGTCCTTCGTGGTGAGCTTTTCGGTTTTGCAGATCTGTAACTTCGCGTATCGTCGGGGCATGAGCGAAACCGCACCACCGTATGCCGGGTTGACGCCCGACCTGATGCTGAACGCGGTCGAATCCGTGGGGTTTCATTGCGACGGCAGGCTGCTGGCGCTGAACAGCTATGAGAACCGGGTTTATCAGATCGGCATCGAAGACGACAAACCCCTGGTCGCGAAGTTCTACCGGCCGGCGCGCTGGAGCGATGCACAGATCCTCGAGGAACATGCGTTCACCGCGGAACTGGCGGAACGCGAGATTCCCGCTGTGCCGCCGATTGCAGTAGACGCTCGCACATTGCACGCATTTCAGGGATTTCGTTTCGCGCTGTATCCGCGCCGCGGCGGGCGCGCCCCGGAACTGGACGCTCCCGACACGCTCGAGTGGCTCGGCCGCTTTATCGGCCGCATTCACGCGGTTGGGTCGCTCTCGCCATTCGTGCATCGTCCGGCATTGGATATCCCCACTTTCGGCGAAGAACCACGGGCGTACCTGCTTGGCAGTGATTTCGTTCCCGACGACCTGCGTGCGGCATACGCGAGCGTCATCGACCAGGCGCTCTCAGGTGTGC
>JANOGP010000213.1:0-2669 GCA_031406075.1 Betaproteobacteria bacterium | reverse complement strand
TCCTCGGACCCGAACGATGCGGCGATCGTGCGCGCGATCATCACGCTGGCGCGCAGTCTCGGCATCAAGGTGATCGCCGAGGGCGTCGAGAACGAGGCCCAGCTCGCCTTCCTGAACGCCTACGGTTGCCAATACGCGCAGGGTTATCTGTTCGGGGAGCCGCTCACCGTCCGGCAGCTGGAACAGTTGATCACAGGGCAGCTGGAGAAAAAAGCCGTCTAGGGAAGCGCTGGTCAGGACCCGCAAGCAGTCGCAGGTCTTGATCAGCGCTTAGTCAATTGAAGCCGCGATTCGCCAGTTCATGAGCGCTTCGGTCGGGCTGGAAGAGGGGTCATGTCCAACGTCAGAATCGTCGCCTTCGCCGGAAGCGTGCGCGGCGGATCGTTCAACAAGAAGCTGATCAGGATCGCCGCTGCCGGCGCGCGTGCCGCCGGCGCGGAGGTCACAGAGGTCGATCTGCGGGATATTCCGATGCCGCTGTACGACGGCGACGTCGAGCGCGATCACGGACTGCCGCCGAACGCCAAGGTGTTCAAGCGTTTGTTGATCGAGCATCACGGATTCCTGATCAGTTCGCCCGAGTACAACAGTGCCATATCAGGCGTTTTGAAAAATGCCATCGACTGGGCCTCGCGACCGGAGCCGAACGAGCCGGCGCTCGTGGCGTTCAAGGGCAAGGTTGTCGGCCTGGTATCCGCGTCCCCCGGCAATCTCGGCGGCATTCGCGGCCTGGCGGTGCTGCGTTCGATTCTCTCCAGCATCGGCGTCATCGTGATTCCCACGCAGATGGCGATCAGCCGCGCCAACGATGCGTTCGAACCGAACGGCGAACTCAAGGACGAGCGCCAGCAGGCCGCGGTCGAATCCGTCGGCGCTGAAGTCGTCGGCATTGCGGCGAAGCTGTTGGGGGTGATTGTTTGATCGGAGCGAACAGCTTGCGAGCGCTGTTGACGGGCCTGGCGCTGGTCGCGGCGGCGGCAAACGCAACCGACTGGGTCGAAGTCGGCGCGGACACCGAAGCGCGGTACTACGTCGACGTGGACTCGATCAGCATCGATGGCGACAACGTCAGCGTGCACAAGCGCGGCATGTACACCCACGTGCTCACCGACAACTTCGGCGGCCATCCGACCACGTTCAAGGAAACCATCGGCACCATCGAGCTGGATTGCGTGCGGCGCATCAACCGGGTCACGCAGATCGACATGATCGGCGAGGACGGTGCGGTGGTGTGGTCCTCCGGTCCGATGAAGAAGCGCATGTGGGAAGAGGTCCGCCCCAAAAGCCATGCGGAGTCCACGCTGGAAATGGTCTGCGAGCGGCTCCGCAAGATCTGAAACGTTTTCACCGCATATTCGCAAAGGACGAAAAGGGACGCGAAACAGAAGAAGATAGGATAGCGAGTTGATGAGGATCCTGTTTCCGGGTCATGCAGTCCAGGGATCAGGTTTTCCGATCGTCCAGAAAATGCAGCCGCCCCTGAGGCGGCTTTTTCTTTACCTGTTGCCCGGGTTTCATTCGCCCCCTACCATTAGCCGTCGCGATGATGCGGACTGAAGATCAGCTCATGGAAGCCGAACCTATGGTGAGCAGGGAATGAAGACCAACTGGTCTGTGATCCTGCTGTTGCTGGCTGCCGGTACCGTATCGGCGGCGCAGGTGGAGGTGTTCTCGCCGCAGGGCGAGGTCAAGGGCGTGCGCCAGGTGGCGGTGCGATTTTCAGAACCGATGGTTGCCTTCGGCGATCCGCGCCTGCCGGAGCCTTTCGACATCGAATGTCCCGAGCCGGGCACCGGGCGCTGGGCCGACCAGAAGAACTGGGTGTACGACTTTGGCCGCGATCTGCAGGCCGGCGTGCGTTGCAGTTTTCGCGTGAAGGCCGGCCTTCTGTCGTTGGCCGGCGCCAGGATCGAGCTCGCTCCCGTCTTCGAGTTCTCCACCGGCGGACCCGCAATCGTTGAAACGCTGCCCTACGAAGGCGTTCCGGTGGATGAAGAGCAGATCTTCATTCTCGGCCTCGATGCGGCGGCCACCGAAGAGTCCATCGCCGCCAATGCCTACTGCGATATCAAGGGCATCACCGAGCGGGTTGACGTTCGGGTGCTCGCCGGCGAGGATCGCCGCGTAGTGCTCGAGGCGCGCAAGGACTTCGTGCATCGATTCGTGCAGTCGCTGATCCGCGGCACGCGCATGGACACGATGCTCAAGAGTGGTGAAGCGGGCGGATTGCCCATCGTGGCGGTGCAGTGCAAACGGCGGCTGCCGAACAATGCTGAAATCCGTTTGGTATGGGGCAAGGGCATCCTGTCCGCGAGCGGCGTGGCGACCAGCCAGGAACAAACAATCGCCTACCGGGTTCGCGATACCTTCCAGGCAAGGTTTACCTGCGACCGGGCCAACAAGGATGCACAGTGCCTGCCGATCATGCCGATGCGGATTTCATTCACCGCGCCGGTTGCGAGAACCGCGGCCGGGAGAATCACACTCAAGACCGCGGCCGGCAAGGCCTACCCGGCCGAGTTGCCGGATGCGCGCAATGCCGCCGAGTTTGTCGAGGAAGTGAGTTTCAGCGGACCGTTTCCCGAACGCGCACAGTTCGTGGTCGAGATCCCCGCGGACGTGACGGACGACGCCGGGCGCAAGCTCGCCAACCAGAAGCGATTCCCGCT
>JANOGP010000148.1:0-2229 GCA_031406075.1 Betaproteobacteria bacterium | reverse complement strand
ACCGAAGTTTCTACTGATGAAAACCCTTCCTGATCCGCGGGCTTACACGCCGTTCTCGTCGAATCCACTGGTCGCGGCAGCCGAACGTGCGGCAAAAGCGGGTTCTGCGTTGCAGCAACAAGATGCCGGCGGGTTGCTCCTGAGCCGCCTTCGAGAAGCCCTGGATGCGGGCAACGATGCCCGGATCGAGCAGGCCTTTGCGGAGGCGACGTCCCAATCGGTGCGAGAGACGCTCACTCGTGCGCTCGGGGCGGCACTGGAAGCGCGCGACGAGGCGGCGTTGGAGATGCGGGTATTCGCCATTCCGCTGTTGATCGTTACCGGCGGGCGCGGCCTGTCGGTGGTGCCCGGGGTGGTGCCGGACGTCGGCGAGTTGCAGAAGCTGTTCGAAAAGCACGGCGCGCTCGGTCAGTCGAAGAACTTCGGATTGGGCAATGCGCTGACAAGCGCCGAGAATCTGGCCGCGGTGAAACCCAGCATGCTCTACCGGCTTACCCGCGGATTGGGACAGGAAGGATTCCGGCCGCCGGACGTTTCACCGCAGGACATTGAAGTGGACTCTCCCGAAGAGCGTGTACACCTGCGCTTTCTGGTTGGGGCGGCGGTCGCGCCGGCGAACGCACCGGGTTTTGCCGAAACGGCCGGCAACATCGGCGCGTGGGGGCTCCCGGTCACGCAGGCGTTGAGGGCGCAACTCGGTCAGGAAGGCTTGTCGCTGCTGGCTATCCCGCGCCCGCCTATGAACCTGCAGCGCGCGCTGGAAAGCGGCCGCTTCGCACTCAGGGAAATGGAATTTCAGTTGTTTCTCAGCGATGCGCTGCGCCGATTTCGCGCGCGCGTCGGCGACCCGGATGCAACCGTCGCCTCCTACTCGGACGCAAGCGTCCGCATCAACCTCGGCTCGCCTTTCGATACAACAATGGCCTGCGAACACCGCTGGCCGCTGTACCCGGATGACGATCTCGGCGCAGTGGGGAACAGCATCTTCGGTTTACTGGCCGAATGCAGGCTGGAAACCGTCCAGGTCGCGGAAACTATCCAGCCGGTTTCAGCTTCGCACTGAATAGATCTTTTCACCGCAAAGGTGCAAAGATTCTTTTCAATACCCCCTTGAGGGGTACGCAAAGGAATCGCAAAGGAAAACAAGAAAAATGGGAGATAAAAGCGAGCGGGCTGCGTATGTCGTGCTTCGTCGTTGGCAACCGGCGGCAGCATTCACCTCAGAAATTGCTCTGTCAAGATTGCTTTCTTCTGTATGGTTTACTTCGCGTCCTTTGCGACTTTGCGGTGAAATATTTTCATTTCGGATATTCATCCAGAAACAACTGCACTTCGCGGAAAAGCTGCATCCGGTTCTTTTCCATGATTACCGTGTGCGTGCCCTCGCCGATCTCCACCATGCGCTTCACTGGCGCGTTCTTGAGAAGGCCGAACAGCGCAGTCGCCATGTACGTGGGCGTGTCCTGATCCCACTCGGCGTGCATGATCAGCGTCGGCACCCGGATGTCGGCGGGGTTGTAATAGGGCTTGCCCGCCATCCAGTATTCACGCAGGTCCTGAATCACGCCGTTGGGGGCGCGCAATTGCCCGGTTTCCTTCGACTTGGGATCGGTGGCCCAAGTGGCCTCGGCCCAGGCTTCGAACCAGGCGTCCGGCATCGGATTCTTGCCGGGCTTCAGGCCGGTCTCCTTGCGCTTGCGCGCGGCGTCGATGGTCACCGTGCGGTAGGCGCCGAGCGTGCCGCCGGCGTCGGTGAGCGACTTGGTCTGGCGCATCCAGATCGGCGCGTACAGCACCAGGCGGTTGACCTTGTCGTTGTTCTGCGTGGTGTAGAGCGCGGTGATCGCGGTGCCCCAGGACCAGCCGAGCACGCTGAGCTTGCCGACGCCGCGCTTCGCCCGGATGTAGTTCGCCGCCGCACCGTAGTCGTTGGCCGCGGTCTGCGTGTCGACGACCGGCTTGTTGGCCGCCGCCGGCTGGTCCATCTCCGCCGGGCGGCTGGACTTGCCGTAGCCGCGGATGTCGACCAGCCAGACGTCGTAGCCGCGCGCCGCGATGTAATCCATCCACGACATGCCGTCCAGCTGCAGGTCGAACGCGGTCTCGGCCGGATAGGTGGCGCCGTGCACGAACAGCACCACGTTGTCGGGACGGAAAGAAGACAGGTCGCGCGGCCGCTTGTTGCGCACGTAGAGCTGCACCCCGGGATCGGCGCCCGGGATCATGAAC
>JANOGP010000103.1:0-13624 GCA_031406075.1 Betaproteobacteria bacterium | reverse complement strand
CAGTGAAAATTGTGGGTCTTCAGGTACAGCGTGTAGGTGTCGGCAAGCAGCTTCGACAAGCCATCGACGATCTGTAACCGGTCTTTCTCCTTGATGCCAAGATCAGCAGCCATTTTCAATTTCCTTGCGTCTTGTTGAAGAGGTCCTGCGCCTGTTTCGAATCATAGGGCAATTCTTCGCCGTTTTCAGCGGGACTGCCGCAAACCCACTCTTAAAGATCGCGCGTCCCGCGAACGCGCACGGCATCGCGGGCATGCATGAGTTCCCGGTAGTCGTCCACGGATAAATAGCGGAGCGCCGAACGGGTGATCTTCCCGGAAAACTGCTCCAGCATCACCACTTCCCTGTCTCTGCGCCAGACGCGGACCCGATTGAGGATCGCCCCGGCCATGCCGCTGCGCAACTGTTCGTCATGAATCTCAGGCGCGCCGAACTGCGCCGTCATGCGGCTTTCGATTTCGGCAAAACGCGCCTCATCGAACAGGACCGTCTTTCTATTCAGAAGTTCTCCGCGGTACTCGAGCGTCATTCCAAGGACCGGAAATCCCAGATGTTCGAGCGGCTTCCCCTCCGATCGGCACACGGTCAGCGCTTCGGTCGCGACACAGGAGAATAACGTGCGGTCGAGGTCGGAAAGCGGCGATCCAGGCATTTCGAGCCCTTGCGCTCCCGATGCTGCCCCCGCGACCAGCAACAGGAACGCGGCGCAAATGCGTTCTCTCATACGACCGTGCGCCCCATTTCCTTGACGATATGCTGCTGACGGCGGCTCACCGGCAGTTTTTCATCGAGCCCGGCCAGCGTCACCATCCAACGCGCCTCTCCGCCATCGCCGCCATCTTTCTCGAACCCGGTGATATGTGCTTTCGCCACCAGGCAACTGCGGTGGATGCGCACGAACTGCCCGGAAAATTCCTGCTCGAGTTTCGACAGCGACTCCTCCAGCAGGAATTCGCGCGCGGCGGTGCGGATGGTCACGTACTTCAACTCGGCACGCAGATAAAGTATTTCCGGCAGGGGAATCAGCACAACCTTGCCGCGCTCCTGTACCGAAAGATGGGTTCGCGCGTCCGGAGTGATCTGCTGCAATACGTCCAGCCGCAGCGGGGTTATTGCGCGCACCCGCGTCAGCGCCTCGTGCAGGCGCCGCAGCCGGATCGGCTTCAGCAGATAATCGACTGCGTGCAATTCGAAGGCCTTCAGAGCGTAGTCGTTGTAGGCGGTGGTGAAAATCACCGAAGGCGGCTCGGGCAGTTTCAGCATGTGTTGCGCCACCTCGAGTCCGTCCATTTCCGGCATGCGGATGTCCAGCAGCACCACGTCAGCGGGGGTTTCCTCCAGCAGCGTCAGCAGTTCGCGGCCGCTCGCGGCCTCGCCAGCGAGCTCGATGGGAAAACTGCCGGCGCAGTCTTCCAGCAGATCCCTGATGCGGCTGCGCGCCGGCGCCTCGTCATCGACAATCACGATCCGTAACGAATCCGGATGCCTGCTCACTTTTCCTCCCTCACATAGGGTAGCGTGATGCGCACCTCATAATGTCCGTCGCCGGCGTGGGTTTGCAGGCTGGCTTCGGCGTCGAAATGCAGGGACAGCCTCTCCCTGATGTTGGCCAGAGCCATCTTGTTGCCACTGTGATGGCTGCCCCCCTCGCGGTAAGGATTGCGTAACAACATGCGCACCTGGTCGCGATCGCTGAAAATTTGGATGCTGATCAGCCCCGGCTCCATGGATGGCTCTATGCCATGGTAGACCGCGTTCTCCAGCAGCGGTTGCAACAGCAGCGGCGGCACCAGCGCGTCCCCGGGCATCTTGTCCGCCTGCCACTCGACCTGAAGTCGATTGCCCAGTCGCAGCGCTTCAAGACCGAGATACTGGCGGCACAGTTCGACTTCGCGCGCAAGCGGCACCAAGTCGCGGTTATCGGCCATCAGTACGCGGAACAGGTCGGCGAGGTCTTCGAGCGCCGTTTCGGCGCGGCGCGGTTCGGTGCGCACCAGCGACAGGACGGCGTTGATGCTGTTAAACAGGAAATGCGGACGGATGCGCGCCTGCAATGCCTGCAGCCTTGCCTCGGTCAGTGCCGGCGACAGCATCCGGCTGCGCAAATTGAAGTAGGCCAGCACCAGCAGCGTGGCAACGGCAGTAAAGAACCAACTGCGTGCCAGGCCGGGCGAATCGGGCGTGAATACCGAATCGGTCGCGATCACTACGACCGTCACTATGCCGAGTTCGACCACCACGATCACCGCGACGGCAAGCGCGTATTCGAGTTTGTGGAGCCAGCGATCGGCGACGCCAAGCAGCAGCAGAGACAGGATGGCTGTGGGCTGCGCCAGCGCCGAGAGGCTCAGGCACTGATTGAGCATGCCGGTCCAGTTGGAGGACTTCAACGCCGCCGCAACCGCAGTCATGACGACCACGATCAGCAACAAGCGCAACATGACGCCCTGATTGCGGAAATTCGGAAGAAGGTTGGGGTAGCGGTTTTGATTTATACTTGCCATCGGCTGATTCAGGCCAAAAATCGCGCCAGAACAGGCGCTTAACGCGGACATTGTGAACAGGGCAGAACCTTAATGCAACCCAGGGAAAAACCCGCAGGTGACGCCGGCAAACCATGGTCCGGCCGGTTCAGTGAACCGGTTTCCGAACTGGTGAAGCGTTATACCGCGTCGGTCGACTTCGACAAGCGGCTCGCGGAGTTCGACATCGCCGCTTCGCTGGCACACGCGCGCATGCTCCATGCCGTCGGCGTGCTCACCGCCAAGGACTTTGCCGACATCGAACGCGGCATGAACGCGATTCTCGGTGAGATTCGCGCGGAAAAGTTCGCCTGGTCGGTTGACCTGGAGGACGTGCATCTTAATATCGAGAAGAGGCTCACCGATCTGGTCGGCGATGCCGGCAAGCGGCTGCATACCGGGCGTTCGCGCAACGACCAGGTCGCGACCGATATCCGGCTCTATCTGCGCTGGGCTGCGGATGAAATCGTTGCGCTGATTCGGGATTTCCAGAAAGGCCTTCTCGATCTGGCCGAGCATCACGTCGATACGCTCATGCCCGGTTACACGCATCTGCAGGTGGCGCAACCGGTGAGCTTCGCGCATCACCTGCTTGCCTACTTCGAGATGATGAAACGCGACGACGCGCGCTTTGGCGACTGCCGCAGGCGCCTTAACGTGCTGCCTCTGGGCGCGGCGGCCCTCGCCGGCACTACCTATCCGATCGATCGCGAGCGCGTCGCCGCGGAACTGGGTTTCGACGGCGTGTGCGAGAACTCGCTCGATGCGGTGTCGGATCGCGATTTCGCGATCGAGTTCTGTGGCTGCGCGGCGCTGACGATGACGCATTTGTCGCGGCTGTCCGAGGAATTGATCCTGTGGATGAACCCGCGCTTCGGTTTCATCACGCTCGCCGACCGGTTCTGCACCGGCTCATCGATGATGCCGCAGAAGAAAAACCCGGATGTGCCGGAACTGGTGCGCGGCAAGACCGGGCGTGTCAACGGTCACCTGGTGGCGCTGCTCACCCTGATGAAAGGCCAGCCGCTGGCCTACAACAAGGACAACCAGGAAGACAAGGAGCCCCTGTTCGACACAGTAGACACGCTGAGCGCCACGCTCAGGATCTATGCCGACATGGTCGGCGGCATCACCGTTAACAAGGAGGCGATGGGCCAGGCGCTGCTCGAGGGCCATGCCACGGCAACCGACCTGGCCGACTATCTGGTAAAGAAGGGCCTGCCGTTTCGCGAAGCCCACGAGGCAGTCGCGCGCGCGGTGCGCTTCGCCGCCGACAAGGGCGTGGATCTTTCGCAACTGAGTGTCGAGCAATTGCGGCAGTTCTCCAAGCTGATCGACGCCGATGCGCTCGGCAAGCTCTCGCTGGCGGGCTCGGTCGCCTCGCGTGATCACGTCGGCGGCACCGCGCCGACGCAAGTGCGCGCGGCGATTGCCCGCGCACGTGCCTGGCTGGCTGCGCGCTAACGCATCCCGCACAGAAGGCCGTGGTACCTGCGCCAGACGCCGCGACCTGGCAGGCGATCGCGGCCGATCTCTCCCGCGCCACCGGCTCGTCCTTTTCTCCCGCTGGCGCCGAGCCCGCCGGCGGCGGTTCGATCAACCTGGCATACCGGCTGGACGGCAGCGGACAACGATTTTTCGTCAAACTCAACTCGGTGGCGCGGCTGGCGATGTTCGATGCCGAGTTGGCGGGGCTCATGGAACTCGCTGCCGCAAAGGCGGTACGCGTGCCGGCACCCATCTGCTGCGGGTCGGATGTGTTCTTTTCCTGGATCGTGCTGGAACACCTCGAACTCGGCCATGGCAGTACCGGCCTGGCCGCCCTCGGCGCGCAGTTGGCCCTGATGCATCGGCGCACCGCCACCACTTTCGGCTGGAACCGGGACAACACCATCGGCTCCACGCCCCAGCACAACGAATGGTGCAGCGACTGGATTGTGTTCCTGCGCGAGCGCCGCATCGGGTTTCAACTGCAGCTTGCGCACGGCGAGGGCTACGGCGGCCGGCTGCAATCCTCGGGGGAGAGGCTGCTCGCCGAACTCGACGCATTCTTTGCCGGGTACCGGCCGGAAGCATCGCTTCTGCACGGTGATTTGTGGGGTGGCAATGCCGCAGTTCTTGCCAACGGAGAACCGGCAATCTTCGATCCCGCGGTGTACTACGGCGACCGCGAAGCCGACCTGGCAATGACCGAGCTTTTCGGCGGCTTCCCTCAGGCGTTCTATCGCGGTTACGACGACGCGTGGCCGCTCGACCCCGGCTACAGGGTTCGCAAGCGGCTCTACAACCTGTACCATTTGCTCAATCACCTGAATCTGTTCGGCGGTTCTTATCTTGCTTCGGCACAGGCTGCTATTGACGGGCTGCTGGGCGAAATTCGCGGTTGATTGACGGCCCGGCGCGAGCGGGCGCGCAATCTTGCCCGAAGACTGTCAAGCTGGATTCGGTGAATCCGGCGCGGCGCAGCGCCCGCCGGACGATTTGTTGTTGCATGAAAAAAAACGAGGGAGGAGTCATCATGGACGGGATTTTTTCACGGCCCCTGAACAAGGCTGCGGCAGTGCTTGTCGGCGCGGCGCTGACCATTTTTTGCGCGACTGGCCATGCGCAGAGCAAGCCGATCCGCATCGGCCTGGTCACCTTTCTTTCCGGACCGGCGGCCGGGCCATTCGGCGTGCCGGCCAAGATTGCCGCGGAAGCGATTGTCGATTCGCTGAATGCCGGCAAGGCGCCCGCGCCTTACAACACCAAGGGCTTCGGCGGAACGCCGCTGGAACTGGCGATCGTTGACGAAGCCGGCGGCGCGACGAAGCAGGTGACCGAGTTGCGCAACCTGGTCGAGCGCCAGAACGTCGACTTCGTCATCGGCTACATCTCCAGCGGCGACTGTCTCGCGGTCGCGCCGGTGGCGGAAGAATTGAAGACCATCACCATTCTTTTCGACTGCGGCACGCCGCGTGTTTTCGAGGAGGCGAGCTACAAGTACGTATTCCGCACGCGCTCGCACGCCACCATGGACGCAGTGGCGGGCGCACTGTACCTGCTGGAAAACCGGCCCGCGGTGAAGAGCTACGCTGGGATCAACCAGAACTATGCCTGGGGCCAGGATTCATGGGCAGACTTCACCGCGGTCATGGCGGCACTCAAGCCGGAAACTGAAATCACTTCTTCGCAGATGCCCAAGTTCGGCGCCGGGCAGTACGGTCCGGAAATTTCGGCGCTGCTGCAAACCAACTCGGATGTGATCCACTCCAGCCTCTGGGGCGGCGACCTCGAGGCCTTCATGCTGCAGGCCACGCCGCGCGGGCTGTTCAATCGCAGCCAGTTGGTGCTGGTCGCGGGCGAACCCTACCTGCACCGCCTGACGGGAAATATGCCCGACGGAACGATCGTCGGTGCGCGCGGCCCCAATGGTGTTTACGCGAAGAAGAGTGCGCTCAACGACTGGCTGCGGCAGATCTACAAGGAGCGCGCCGAAGTCTATCCCAACTATCCGGCCTACAGCGTGGCGATGGCGTTTCTGGGACTGAAGGCGGCCTATGAAAAGGCGCGCGGCGCCGGCGGCGGCGTGCCCGCCACCGAGGACGTGATCAAGGCATTCGAGTTCCTCAATTTCGATTCGCCCGCAGGCATGGTGATGATGAAGCTCGGCAAGGGCCATCAGGCGGTGACCGGAACCGCCTACGGAACCACACGCACTGTCAATGGCCAGGTCACGGTCGGCAACGTCAAGTACTACGCGCTGGAACGCGTACAACCACCTGACGGTATGAAGAGCCTCGACTGGATCAAGGCCGGGATGAAACCCGGCAAGTGGTAAAGCTGCGCACTGCGCCATGAACCAACTGCTCGCGGTCCTCATCGACGGGCTGATTTACTCGTCGTGGCTGTTCATCATCGCCGTCGGCCTCACGCTGATTTACGGCGTGATGAAAATCCTGAACATCGCCCACGGCAGCCTGTACGCGCTGGGCGCCTACAGCGCCGCGGCTCTCGCCGGCTACTGGATCGACCAGGGGCACGCGCCGATGGGCAGTTACGCGGTGATGCTGGTTGCCGCGATCTTGGTCGGGCTGATCGCGGGGCCGGTGATCGAACGGGGCCTGCTGCGCTTCATGTACGGAAAGGATGAAATCGTCCTGGTGCTGGTCACCTACGCGGTGTTCCTGATCCTGGAGGATTTCATCAAGCTCGCCTGGGGAGTCGATCCCTACTTTCTGTACCAGCCGTACAGCCTGCTCGGCAGTTTCGACGTGGGCGACCTGACTTATCCGGTCTATAACCTAGTGCTTTGCGCGGTTGCCATCGTGATCGGCGTCGCCTTGGCCTGGGTACTCACCAAGTCCCGTCGCGGCAAGATGCTGGTCGCGGTTATTCACGACCGCGAGATGGCGGCGGCGATGGGCATCAACGTCGGCCTCGTCTACTTCGTCACCTTCACCGTGGGCGCGATGCTCGGCGCGGTCGGCGGCGCACTCACCGCGCCGATGATTTCAGTCCAGCCCGGAATCGGCGCCGAGACAATCGTGCTCGCGTTCGCGGTCGTGGTAATCGGCGGCCTCGGCAGCCTGCCCGGCGCGGCGCTGGCCGCCATCCTGGTCGGGCTGGTGCGCGCCGCCTCGGTCCACTTCCGGCCGGAACTCGACCTGTTCGCAATCTACTTCGTCATGGCGGTCGTGCTGATCGTGCGTCCCAAGGGACTGTTCAGCGTGCAAGAGGCACGCAAAATATGAAGCGCGACTTCACCATCCGCATTCTTGCCGTCGTATTGGTTGCGCTGCTGCTGGGAGGGCCCCTACTGCCGCGCTGGGCCATGTTCCTCATCACGTTATCGCTGTGCTATGGCATGGTCGTGCTCGGAATGATGCTGCTCATGCGCACCGGCGTGGTGTCTTTCGGCCATGGTTTGTACTACTGCCTGGGCGCCTACGCCGCCGGCACGCTCGATGTCCTGTTCGGCGTCTCGGATATCGCAATCATGTTGCTGGCGTCAGTCGCGGTCACCGGAGTGGTATCGGTCCTGCTCGGGATGCTTCTGCGCAAGTACCGGGACATTTTCTTCGCCATGCTCTCGCTCGCATTCTCGATGATTCTCTACGGCCTGCTGGTGAAGTCCTCCGCGCTCGGCAGTTCCGACGGCTTCAACGTCGCGGCGAAGACGCTGTTCGGAATACGGATCGCGGGCACCGACTTCGAGCGCTACGTGATCTTCGCCGTTACCGTGATCGTCGCCTTTGTCGCCGCCATCTGCATGTACAGGTACCTGGCCTCGCACATGGGACGGTTGGCCGAGGCGATCCGCGATAACGAATTGCGCGTCGAGTACATGGGTGCGTCGGTGCGCAACACCATTCATGTCAACTACGTGATATCGGCGGTGCTGGCCGGGCTAGGCGGTGCACTGGCTGCGGTCAGCGTCGGCCACATCGATCCCGAAATGTCTTATTGGACCACCTCCGGGGAGTTCGTCTTCGTGGCCATTCTGGCCGGCACCGGCAGCGTATTGGCGCCCTTCCTCGGCGCGTTCATCTTTGAAACCATTCGCAGCTTCGCCTACGAATACTCGCCCAATACCTGGCAGATGGCGCTCGGCACCACCATGTTGCTGGTGATCATGTTCCTGCCGGGCGGGCTGTGGTCGCTGTTCACCAGAATGCGGAAGGCAGCCTGACATGGCGGTCGTTCTGGAAACCAGGGGGCTGAACAAGAGTTTCGGCGCGGTCACCGCGGCGGCGGACATCAACGTCGCCGTCGAAGGCGACAGCGTGGTGGGATTGATCGGCAGCAACGGCGCCGGCAAGACCACGTTCATCAACATGGTCACCGGCTACCTGAAGCCCAGTGCCGGCAGCATTGTCTTCGGCAGCCGCGATATCACGCCCCTGGCGCCGCGCCAGATTACCCGTCTCGGCATTTGCCGATCGTTTCAGATCCCGCAGTTGTTCAACACGCTGTCGGTGTATGAGAACCTGCTGGTCGGCGTCGGCATCGTAGCCTCCGGCGGCGGGAAGTGGGCGGACGCGAGTCGCTATGCCGGTACCCCCGGCGAAACGGTGGACTCGATGCTGGAGCGTTTCAATCTCACTGTGTATCGGGACAAGCCGGCCGGCGTGCTGCCCGAGGGCGTACGCAAGCTGCTCGACATTGCCATGGCCATGGCGGTCAAGCCGAAAGTCCTGCTGCTCGACGAACCCACCTCGGGCGTGTCGGCGGACGAGAAGTTCGGCCTGATGGACATGGTCATGGAAGCGGTGCAAGCGCAAAAAGTCACGGTGCTGTTCGTCGAGCACGACATGGATATCGTCAATCGCTATACCCATCGCGTGCTGGCGTTTTACGAGGGCAGGATCATCGCCGACGGCGATCCGGGCGTCGTGCTCGACGATCCCGAGGTTCGCAAGTACGTGACCGGCGAAGCGCGCGCCGCCGGCGGAGGCAAGCATGCTGCGCATTGAAGGACTCGATGTCTCCATTCAGTCGGTCAGCATCCTGCGCGGCGTGAGCATGGACGTGCCGACCGGAACTTTCGCCGGCCTGATCGGCCGCAACGGCGCCGGAAAGACCACGCTGATGCGCTCGGTGATGGGCATTCTCCCGGCGCGCCAGGGCAGTATCCGCTTCGACGATGTGCCACTCGACAAAATGCCCGCCCACCAGCGTGCGCGCGGCGGCATCGGTTACATGCCCGAGGACCGGCGCCTCGTTCCGCAACTGAGCGTCGAGGAGAACGTACTTATACCGGCGTGGGCGGCGGGTGTGGCGGATCCGCAGGCGCGACTGGCGCGCGTGTACAAGATGATCCCCGAAGTCGAAGCCTTCGCCGGCCGCAAGGCGCTGCAACTTTCCGGCGGCCAGCAGAAACTGGCGGCGCTTGCACGCGCATTGATGTGCGGCACCAAGTTGCTGCTGCTCGACGAACCGTTCGAGGGCGTGGCGCCGGTGCTGGCGCACCGGCTTGCGGAAGTGATTGCCGGACTGAAAAGCGAGGGTCTCTCGATCATTCTCACCGAGTCCGATCTCTCGCACTCGCAGGAAATTCTCGATACGGTTTACACCATCGACCGCGGAGAGATTTCGGTCGCGACGGTTTGAACTGAACCGTGAAGGGGGCGCCGCAATAGCGCTTTGATTCGCTCTCCATCGCAGCAACTGGTCTATCCAAATTTCTTCCCGCTGCTCGAGTCCTGTGCAAAGATGAGACGTTGACGTGCGTTCGACGAGGGCGGAGTGATGGCTGACTTTCGGCAGTTGCCCTGGAGGGCGTTTGCTCTTGTAGCGCTTGGGCTCGGCGCGTGTGGCGGCGGATCGGATGGCGAGTCGCAGCAATCCGCGGTGCCGCTCACAGTGCAACGCGTATTTTCCCGACTCCCGCCATTTAGCAGCCCGGTTGCGATGCTCCAGGACCCGGCTGACAGTACTCGCTGGTTCGTTGTCGAGCAGGCGGGGCAGGTACGGGTGTTCGATAACATCCCGACGGTCGCGGCTGCAACAGTGTTCGTAGACATCGCGGGTCGTGTGACCTTCGTCGATGAGACCGGATTGCTCGGCATGGCGTTTCATCCGGATTTTCCGAACGACCCGCGCGTGTATCTCTTCTACTCGCATACCGATGTCACTCTCGGACTGCTGTCGCGACTCTCGGAATTCAGCACGCTGGACGCCGGCCTGACTCTCGATCCGGATTCGGAACGCGTCCTGCTTACAATCGACAAACCGGAGAGCAATCATAACGGCGGTGGCATCGCCTTCGGGCCCGACGGTTTCCTCTACGTCGGGCTCGGCGACGGCGGCGGCGCCAACGACGAGCACGGGACCATCGGCAACGCGCAGTTGCCGACTACGCTGCTCGGCAAGATGCTGCGCATCGACGTCGAAGGCACCACCGGCGCTTTCCTCTATCGGATTCCTACGGACAACCCGTTCGCTGTCAGTACCGTGCTTTGCGGCACCGACGGCACGGGCCCGCAAAGCTGCCCGGAAATCTTCGCCGTCGGCTTGCGCAATCCGTGGCGATGGAGCTTCGACCGGATGAGCGGGCAACTCTGGGTGGCCGATGTCGGCCAGGGCGCGCTCGAGGAAGTTGACCGGGTCACGCTCGGCGGGAACTACGGATGGCGCTGCTTCGAGGGCACCCGCGACACCAGGCTTGCCTGCGGATCGCCGTCCGACCCGTTGCCGCCGGTCGCGGAGTATGGCCACGGCCTCGGCAGGAGTATCACCGGCGGTTATGTCTATCGGGGCTCGGCGATCGCTCCCCTTGTCGGCCGCTACGTCTTCGGCGACTTTACCTCCGGCAGGATCTTCAACATCGCGGGCAACACGCAACCCACGCTATCGCTAACGGTAACGAACAGCTTCGTGTCCAGCCTCAGCATCTCTTCGTTTGGGGAAGGTAAGGACGGCGAACTTTACGTCGTGCATTATGGTGGGGAACTCTATCGAATCAGCCAGTAGCCGCGCGACTACGATTCATAGCTCAGTCTCTGTACGGATCCCCGCTCTGGACCGCAGCGTCGAAGGTCAGGCATTGCGACGCGTGTCGATAACGACGAAATAAATTATCAAATTCCTGTATTTGAAGATGCGGCCTCGTTTTGTGCGCCGATGCTTCGTTGAAATACCCGCCACCGTTAGTTCTTCTCTGGTGTTCATTGCCACGAAAGGCCCATCCTTGTCGCGCTGAACGGCAGAAAAAGCGCTCAGAGTTTTCCGAGAAAATCCTGTTTGCCGATTTCGACGCCGCAGTGCCGGAGAATTCCGTAAGCCGTGGTGACGTGAAAATGGACGTTCGGGGTCACGTGGCTCAGAAGATAAGGCATGCCCTGCATGGTCCGCGTGGTCGTTTGCGTCTTCCACGAAACCGTCTTGTCTTCGGAACCGTCGATCTGTTCGGGCTTGATCGATTCGAGGTAGGCAACCGTTTTGCGCAGACGCGCGACGAGCTCGGGAATGCTCGCTTCGTTATCTTCGTACTTCGGCGGTTCGCCGCCGGCGAGCCTTGCGACACCGCCCTTCGCGCTGTCGGAGGCTATCTGTATCTGCTTCAAAAGCGGCAGCATGTCGGGGTAGAGGCGAAAGTTGATCAGCACTGCGGGATCGATTTTCCGGGCTTCGGCATGCGTGGCCGCTTTTTCGAGAATGGCGGCCAGGTTATTGAGCGCGCGGGCAAACACGGGTACTGAGGCTTGATACATCGAGATTTTCAATTATTCCTCCGGAAAAAATGTTGTTCGATTATTGAATTACGTGCTGTGTTATCCGGGGCAAGGACTCCGTCCCACTGCCTCTGTTCGACCCAACCGCCTGTCGAACACCACAACACACCAATCGGGTACGCAAGGATACAGATATTCGGAGACAAGCCGGGTCAGGCTCGGGATATTGCACTATTTATGCAACAAACCAAGTCTGACGCCACGCCTTCCCGAATTCATTCGCTCGCGTGAAGCCAGTTGTAGAGCGCGATTCCGCCGTCGACGACGATCGAGGCGCCGGTGACGTAGGCACCGAAGCGCTCGGAGAGCACTGCCACCGCCATCGGTGCGATGTCCTCGGGCGTCCCCAGGCGCCGGAGTGCGATTTTCTCTGCCAGCCCGGGCGAACCGGCAAAGCCCGCACCGGGAACTGCGCCCGGCACGATGGCGTTCACCCTGATGCCGTGCGGTCCGAGGGCGCGTGCCAACTCCTTCATCACCATCGTCTGCGCGGCCTTGGAGGCGCTGTAGTGCGGGAGATTGCGTGGCGAATCGGCGTGCAGCGAAGTGATGAACAGCATGCGGCCGCGGATGCGGGCCTCGCGCATGTGCCGCCCGAACGCCTGCGCGAGAAGAAAGCCCGCGTTCACATTCACCTCCAGCATTTCGCGCCATTGCGCTTCGCTGACCGCCAACGCGGTTTGTTCTTCCCGTCGCGGTGGACAGGCGGCGTGGACAAAGATGGAGACCCGGCCGAGGCGATCGAGTGATTCACGTGCAAGCGCCTCGGCTGCGCCCGGGCGGCCGAGATCGAGGAGAACATCGCAGCCCGCTTTGAGATCCGAAGTGAGCACGCGCGCGCCCTCTTCGACTAGTGCCCGCGCGACCGCGCGCCCGATGCCCTGCGCCGCACCCGTCACGAGCGCCGTGTCACCTTCGAGAAGTTTGCCTTGAGTCATGGGTTTTCCCGTTCTCCGGTGGATGTGGTGTCTCTCAGCCGCCGATTGAGTTCCGGAGTCATCGGAGCCATCAGGGAAGAAAATCCGGGTCAGGCATTCGATTCTGCGTCATTCATGTGGGTTTCCAAGCCTGATAAGAATCCAGCCAACTCCTGCGCAAGGGCGTGGCGTCGTGATGGCAAGGGTAGTCCCAACGAACGATCCGCATGCAATTGTCGCCGAGAGCCTTCTCAACGGCGAGACCATACTCAGTGCCCGTTGGAACGTCGCGAATAGCCATCGCGACGGGGTTGCCGCAATACTGCCCATTACGCTCGGCACACCACGTAGGTACATCGTCGTCGAATACGATCTCTACGGGTTCCGCCGCGTGCTGCGGTCCCGCCTCCGCGATGAGTTCGGCGTCGGGAATCTGCATATGCGACGAGGACATTCTAGAATTGGGTCTCATGATAAACATTTCTATTTCTGGATACGTCTTTATACGGGTATAAGAAAGTTACCAATAGCCAGGATCTGAAATAGTCCCGGGACGACGCAATCTGTTGCTGAAGCCCCGGCGCCCTAACCCTCCGGAGGGGCAACAGCCAGACCCGTCGCGGCGATTCACCGAATTTCCTGTCCGGGTTAAACTTCCACCCATTGCTTCACGCCGTCTCGTCCGAAGCGTCTTTCTGCGCTGGATGTCCGACGCTTTCCGCCAACCAGTAAATCCGTCCCGGGAGACGCCTTAGTGCCCACGCAGCAAGTGCTCGACCTGATAGGGAATACGCCGCTGGTCGAAGTGACCCGCATGGACGCGGGCCAGTGCCGTCTGTTCCTGAAGATGGAAAGCCAGAATCCCGGGGGTTCGATCAAGGACCGCATCGGCCTGTCGATGATCGCCGCCGCGGAAAAGGACGGGAAACTCAAGCCGGGCGGCACGATCATCGAGGCCACCGCCGGCAAC
>JANOGP010000088.1:0-5457 GCA_031406075.1 Betaproteobacteria bacterium | reverse complement strand
TTTCGGTTTTGAACTTCTGGGTGTTGTGAATGCTTTGGTCAAGCGATCAGCCGAAGTTGACCATGACGTGACGGGTAATCGTGTAATCCTCCAGCCCGTACATGGACATGTCCTTGCCGTAGCCGGACATCTTCATCCCGCCGTGCGGCATTTCGTTGACCAGCATGAAGTGGGAGTTGATCCAGGTGCAACCGTACTCCAGCCGGCTTGCCACTTTCATCGCCCGGCTCACGTCCCGGGTCCACACCGAGGAAGCGAGGCCGTATTCCGAATCGTTGGCCCAGGCGATGGCTTCGTCGGCATCCTTGAAGCGGGTCACCGACACCACCGGGCCGAACACTTCCTTGCGCACGATCTCGTCGTCCTGCAGCGCACCCGCCACGACGGTGGGTTGGTAGAAAAAGCCCTTGCCTGCGGCGACCCCGCCACCGGCGACGACTTCCATGTGACTGGTTGCACTTGCACGGTCGACGAATCCGGCGACGCGCTCGCGCTGTGCGGCACTGATCAGCGGGCCGATCTCGGAGTCGTCCTTGTCGGGCTGGCCGAACTTGATCGTCTTGACTGCCGCGCCGAGGTCGGCGACCAGTTTGTCGTAAATTTTTGCGCCGGCGTAAATGCGGCACGCGGCGGTGCAGTCCTGACCCGCGTTGTAATACCCGAAGGTGCGCAGGCCGCCGACCACCGCTTCGAGATCGGCGTCGTCGAACACGATCACCGGCGCCTTGCCGCCGAGTTCCAGATGGGTGCGCTTGAGCGTGGCCTGCGCCGCCTGCAGCACCTTGCGACCGGTGGCGATGCTGCCGGTCACCGAGATCATTCGCACGCCGGCATGGTTGATCAGTGGCGAACCGACCGTGTCGCCGCGGCCGTTGACGATATTGATCACCCCTTTCGGGAATATTTCTGCCAGCAGCTCGCCGAGTTTGAGCGTCGAGAGCGGCGTCATTTCCGAGGGCTTGAGCACGACGGTATTGCCGGCCGCCAGCGCCGGCGCGATTTTCCACGCCGCCATCATCAGCGGGTAATTCCACGGCGTGATCTGCGCCACCACGCCGACAGGATCGCGGCGGATCATGCTGGTGTGGTTGGGAAGATATTCGTCGGCCGCACTACCGTGCAGGCAGCGCGCCGCGCCGGCAAAAAAACGGAAACAATCGACGATCGCAGGCATCTCGTCGCCGAGAGCGCGCGCCCTGGGTTTACCGCAGTTGAGCGATTCGAGACCGGCGTAAGCCTGGGCGTCCTGCTCGATGCGATCGGCAAGTTTGAGCAGCAGCAGCGATCTTTCCTGCGGTGTGGTATTGCCCCAGCTGCTGAACGCACGGCCGGCGGCCGCCACCGCCTGGTTGACCTGGTCCGGCGCGGCTTCGCGGATCTTCGCAATCGTTTCACCGCTGGCCGGATTGAGTACCTCGACTTCGGCGCCGGCCCCGGCGACCAGTTGTCCGTCAATGAGCAGTTTGGTTTGCATGGATTGCCTCCTTGTTACTTGCCGCTGCCCGCAACTTCGTGGGTGTCGCGGGTCAGATAGAACGCCAGCAGAATCGGGATAAAGGTTACCGCGATGACGAACACGGCGACCACGTTGGTGACCGGCCGCTGTCGCGGGCGCACCAGCTCGGAGAGCATCCAGATCGGCAGCGTGGTCTGTTGGCCGGCGGTGAACGTGGTGACGATGACCTCATCGAAGGACAGCGCAAAGGCGAGCATGCCGCCGGCCAGCAGCGCAGTGGCAATGTTCGGCAGCACCACGTAGCGGAATGTCTGCAAGCCGTTGGCGCCGAGGTCCATCGAGGCTTCGATCAGCGCGGGCGAAGAGCGCCGGAAGCGTGCCAGCACATTGTTGTACACCACCACGATGCAGAACGTGGCGTGGCCGATGACGATGGTAAACGAGCTGAAGGGAATGTCCGCCAGGTTCAACGCGGAACGCAGGCTGATTCCGGTGATGATCCCCGGTAGTGCAATCGGCAGGATCAAAAGCAGGGAAATCGCCTCGCGGCCGAAAAATTTCGAGCGCCACACCGCTGCCGCGGCGAGAGTGCCGAGCAGCATTGCCACCACCGTCGAAACTGCGCCGACCTGCAGCGAAAGCGACAGCGCGGAGCGGATGTCTTCACGGTCCCAGGCCACCGCGAACCATTTCAGCGTCAGCCCCGGCAGCGGAAAAACGAAACTTTTGTCCTCGGTGCTGAAGGCATAGAGGATGATGAAAGCCAGCGGCACGTGCAGGAATGCGACTCCTAGCAAGGCGCCCGCCTTCAAGGACAGTCCGGCTCTGGTCCCGTGGCGCGCTTGTCCCGCGGCTTCAGAGCGCACGGAATGCTCCCAACCGCCGCGCGATCGTCAAATAGATCGCCATGATCACGATGGGCACGACGGTAAACGCCGCGGCTAGCGGGATGTTCCCCGCCGTGCCCTGAAACTGGTACACCGCCTGGCCGATGAACGGGCGCGAGTTGCCGATGATGCCGGGGATGATGTAGTCGCCGAGCGTCAGTGAAAAAGTGAATATCGAGCCCGCTACCACCCCCGGAAACGCCAGCGGGAGGATGACCTTGCGGAAAGTCTGCTTCGGTGTCGCGCCGAGATCGGCGGAGGCTTCGGTGAGCGACGCGGGCACGCGCTCCAGCGCCGCCACGATCGGCAGGATCATGAAGGGCAGCCAGATGTAAAGGAACACCAGGAAGCTGCCGATGTAGGAGATCGACAGCGACGGGCCGCCGATGACCGGGATCGACAACACCGCATCGAGCAGCCACGTCAGGTGCATACGCTCGGCGAACCAGCTAACGATACCCTCCTTGGCCAGAATGAGCTTCCACGCGTAAACGCGCACCAGGTAACTCGACCAAAGCGGCAGCATCACTGCGAGATACAGCGCCGCCTTCACCTTCAACGAGGCGTAACGCACCATGTAATAGGCGATCGGAAAAGCGATCAAGGCGGCGGCGGCGGTGACCGCCGCCGCCATGACGCTGGTTCGGAGAAAGATGTCCCCGTTGGCGCGGGTGAACAGTTGCTCGTAGGTGGCGAGCGAGAATTCGCGGACGATGTTGCCGGAAAAGTCATCGATGTAAAAAAAACTCTGCAGCAGCAGCGCGAACAGCGAACCGAGGTAGATGACGCCGAGCCAGATCAGAGGCGGACCAAGCAACAGCGCCAGTAACAGCTTCGGATGCAGGTAAAGCATCGAAGAAACCCGCGACGATAAAGACGGCGATGCGTAAGCCGTGCTCATGTGCCCTCTGCAAGTGGCTGGTTGAGGTGGCGGGACCAGGTCAGTTTTACCGGTTCGCCGATATTTGCGAACACCGCGCCGTCGCCCGCGTTCTGTTGCATCACCGCCAGTTCGCCGCCGCCGTCGAGCGCGATCGCGTAGCGGGTGGTGGCGCCATGGTAGGTCACCACGCGGACGCGGCCGGTAATGCTGAGCCAGCCGTCAGGCCCTTGCTCAGGTACCGCAATCATGCCGATTTTCTCGGGGCGGATCGCAAAAGCCTGCGCCGATCCGGTGAGCCGGCGCGCCAGCTCGCCAGTACAGACGTTGGATACGCCGACGAAACCGGCGACAAATGCGGTTGCCGGATGCTCGTAGATTTCGGCCGGCGCGCCGATCTGCTCGATACGGCCCTGGTTGAACACCGCCAGCCGGTCGCTCATCGACAGCGCCTCGCCCTGGTCGTGGGTCACGTAGATGAAGGTAATGCCGACCTGGCGCTGCAGGGCCTTGAGTTCCTCCTGCATCTGTTCGCGAAGCTTCAGGTCCAGAGCGCCCAGCGGCTCGTCCAGCAAAAGGACACTGGGCTGGTTGATGAGCGCGCGCGCAAGCGCGACGCGCTGGCGCTGTCCGCCGGAGAGCTGGTTGGGTTTGCGTTCCCCCATGGATTCGAGTTTCACCAGCTCGAGCATCTCCTGCGAGCGTCGGCGCCGTTCGGCCGCCGCCACCTTGCGGATCATCAGCCCGTATTCGACGTTCCCGGACACGGTCATGTGCGGGAATAACGCGTAATCCTGGAATACCGTGTTGACGTCGCGCTGGTATGGCGGCACGCCCTCGACGTTGGCGCCGTGAATCACGATATTTCCGGCGTCCGGACGCTCGAATCCGGCGATCAGCCGCAAACAGGTGGTCTTGCCCGAGCCGGAGGGGCCGAGCATGGAGAAGAATTCTCCGTCCTGGATTTCGAAGCTGACACCGTCCACGGCACGCACCGCGCCGAAGTGGCGCGAGACGCGGCTGAATTTGACGGCGATTCCTGAGGGCTTGGTCATGCGCGGAAGATGCCACATAAAGAACGGGCCGCAAAGCGCGGCCCGTTCTGTCGGATCTTACGGATTGTGATTCTTCAGCGAGTGGTCAGCGCCGTCAACGGCACCGCCTTACCGGCCGCCCAGGACGGCGATGTAATCCGTCACCCATCGGTAATAGGGAACGCAGGTACGGCCCGCGCCGCAGTTGGCAACCGGGGTGCGCCAGAACCAGATCCGGTCGAATTCCTTGATGCCGTTGGTCTCGCAGCCCTTGTCGCCGAGCAGCGCGTTGCCCTTGCAGGCCTCGGGGACTGCCGGCACCGAACCGAACCAGGCCGACAGGTCGCCCTGCAGCTTCTTGTTGATGGAATGTTCCATCCACATGTACGAGCAATTCGGGTGCGGCGCGTCCGCGTGCATCATGGTGGTGTCGGCCCAGCCGGTCGCCCCTTCCCTGGGCACGATGCTGGAGATCGGCGCCTTCTTTCCCTGCAGCAGGTTGACCTGGAAACCCCAGGACGAAGAAGCTACCACGCCTTCGTTGGTGAAATCGTCGATCTGCACGAAGGCGTCATGCCAGTAGCGCGACACGATCTTGCGCTGTTCGCGCAGCAGCGTCAGCGCCGCCTTGTATTGCGCTTCGTCGAGTTCGTAGGGATTCTTGATGCCCAGAGAAGGATTGCTGTGCATCAGGTAGAGCGCCGCGTCGGCGATGTAGATCGGGCCATCGAAAGCCTGCACCCGTCCCTTGTTCGACTTGCCGTCGTCCAGTTTCATTTCCTTGAACACGACGTCCCAGCTTTGCGGCGGCTTCTTGAACACCTTGGTGTTGTAGGCCAGCACGTTGTAACCCCACTGGTAGGGCACGCCGTAGTGTTTGCCGCCGACATGGTGCCAGGGCGCCTTTTGCAGCCGCGGGTCGATGCTGTTGTAGCTGGGGATGAGGCCGACGTTCACCTCCTGCACGCGCTTGCCCGAAATCAGGCGCATGCTGGCGTCCCCTGACGCAGTTACCAGATCGAAACCGCCTTCGTTCATCAACGCGACCATTTCGTCCGATGTGCCGGCGGTCTTGACGCGCACCTTGCAGCCGGTTTTTTTCTCGAAATCGGTGACCCAGTCGAAGCCCTTGTCGGTGTCGCCGCGCTCGATGTAACCGGGCCACGCAACGATGTCGACGACCCCTTCCCCCTTGCCGAT
>JANOGP010000022.1:0-2614 GCA_031406075.1 Betaproteobacteria bacterium | reverse complement strand
TTCATACTTTATTTTGTTTAACTCAAGTCATAATTCCATCACATTCTTCGTTGATTTTGCTTTTTGCGCACCAGGAAGGTTATCTTTGCGTTTTATTGATATAACCCATAATGCTTCTACACGCAAGCCTCAACGGGCTCGCGGTGGCTCCATTACCACTAAGTCGAGACCGGGAATATCGGCGAAGTCCTTGCGATTGAGGGTGAGAAAACCGAAGCCGTGCTGTATGGCCTGACTCGCAAGCCACAGGTCCTGGACGCGGTAGCGGTGGCTGCGGCCGTTTATCTTGATTTGGGCAGCCAGACCGCCAAAGATTTCGCCGGTGGTTTCATCAATGCGTAGGACCGGCTTGCGGCGCAGGCGGTGAAGCGCGGCCAGCCGCCTTTGTTTGATCTCAGACTTCGCGGCAACTTCCGCTCAGAACTTGAGTTCTGCAATGGTCACCGGCGACATAAAAATTGCTGCATCACCTGT
Source organism: Betaproteobacteria bacterium (assembly GCA_031406075.1). Taxonomy (GTDB): domain Bacteria; phylum Pseudomonadota; class Gammaproteobacteria; order Burkholderiales; family JACQAP01; genus JACQAP01. The sequence goes on along the minus strand of JANOGP010000022.1, from coordinate 2,140 downwards.
TACCGATGCCACGTCCGCCGGCGCCAGCCGACCCTGCTCAACGTCCACCCAGATGCAGGTGTCTATCAGGAAGCCCATGCGTCACGCAATTCTTTCGCCGTTGCCCCAGCGCGGCTGTCACGCAACCAGTTCTTGCCAGCGTCCGCCGGGAGTGTGCGATAGAGATCGGCCAGCGCCTCAATCGCGGTCATCTTGACCGGTCCCGGAACGATCTTTGCGACCTGGTGCTGATTACGGACGACGACCAGTTCCTCGCCCTGATGCTCGACCTGATCAAGGTACTGTCGGAAATTGCGTGCCAGCTCAGTCGCGGTGATTGTTTTCATTAGTTTGCCTTAAAATTCGATCAAATCATATTATCGGATATGCGAGGCGGGGGGCTAGCGATTGGGGAATCGAGGGATCGAGTTACTGAATCACTGAATCACTCAATCACTCCGGGCGACGAGGACCGAAGGCCCGTACGCGGAGAGCGGCTGGTCTTGCGTGAGCAAGTGCATCGCCTCCACGAGGCGCTGCGCAACCAGCAGCCTCACCGGGAACCGGTCTTGCCTTCGAAGGCGTCCAGCAGATCGCCGGGAAGCGGCGCATCGAAGTCCTTGCTCACGCGAATGCGGCCTTTCATGAGACCGGGCGTGCGAGGAGCCGCGGAAGCACCCACCGGCACGAGCCGCGCAACCGGGCGACCGGCCTTGGCGATAACGATTTCCTCGCCGGCGTTGACGCGCTCGATCAAACGCGACAGTAGCGTCTTGGCTTGATGGATGTTGATGGTTGCCATTGCAATCTTTTAAGGACTTAGCTAAGGCTAGCTAAGTCACTGTGGCCGTTCAACCGCCGCATGCTGCAATAATCCCTTTGTTCAGGGAACGAAATGCCTTGGCGCCTGAGCTTGCTGCCCGCTTTGCGTGCCCGAAGAGGTGTCGCGGGTCATTTCGAACCGATCGCTGGTTGCCGGCGTAGGTAAGCTTGTCCAGGTTGACGATCCCCGCAGAGAAGCCGGCCTCGCGTTGGCGGCATTGCAAAGCGCAGCGTCTCCCCCGGTTGGCTGACCGGCATTGGCGCGGTCAGGACTCGAAAAAGGGATTGACCACCGTGACGCCAGCAAGCTGTTGACCGTGCTGTAAATCTTCGCTCAATAATTCCAACGCCCCCGCACGCTCTGCCGCCGCAACGATCATGCCGTCCCAGAACGACGTCTGCCACACGTCTGCGATCTCCGCGGCACGCAACACCATCTCACCGTCGGTCGCCACCCGTACCCACGGCAGGTAGGTGCCGATGACTTCCCGGGCGACGGGCGTCGGCAAAGGCTGCGGAATTTTCTTCGTGACGTTGACGAAAAATTCCTGCAGCACTTGCGTGCTCAGACAGCCGTTGCCCTCGTTCCACAACCGGATCAGCAGTTCCTTCGCGCGCTCATGCTTGAGTCCGGCATCTCGGTCGTGGGCATAGATCAGAACGTTGGTATCAACGAAGCGCAGAGCGGTCATGCAACGCCTCGCGATCCTGGACACCCTGACCGCCAAGTGACCAGGGACGGGCGAGCATGGCGAGCGCGGCCTGCCTGGCGTGCTCGTGCCGGGTCTGCTGCTCGACTTTCGCCCGGAGCTCCTCCGCCAGCATGGCGCTGATGCTGGTGCCGTGCCGTGCAGCAAGAGCGCGGGCCGCCTTGAGGAGTTTCCGGTCAAGAGCAAGGGTAATGTTCTGTTTCATGGAAAACTCCGATACGTGAAACTCATATCACGTATTTTACGTGTAATCGCTGTGAATAGGCAAAGTGCAGCGGGTCCAAGCGGTGGCTTTCGCCTGGCGCCTCGGCCGGTTCCAACGGCGCCTCCGCCACTCGACATCACCGCCCCCGCCCGAGGGCTACTACGCGCAGGGTCTTCAGCAGGATCGCAAAATCCAGCAGAAGCGAGTAGTTCTTGATGTAGTACAGGTCGTACTGGAGCTTCTCGAGGGCGTCGTCCATCGAGGCACCGTACGGGTACATGACCTGGGCCCAGCCGGTGATGCCGGGCCGGACCAGTTGGCGCAGGTCGTAGAAGGGGATCTGCTTTTCGAGGTCACGGACGAAGACCGGGCGCTCCGGGCGGGGACCGATGAAGCTCATTTCGCCCTTGATCACGTTGATGAG
>JANOGP010000397.1:0-5835 GCA_031406075.1 Betaproteobacteria bacterium | reverse complement strand
TTCAGCAACACTGCATCGAAACGGCACGCTGGAAACTCGCTGTGTGCCGCCATGTATTGTCGCGCCGCCCGCAGGAGTTTTTTGCGCTTGCTCGTGGTAATGCTTTCGCCGGCCCCGCCAAAAAAGTGGCTCCCACGGAATCGCACTTCGACAAATACCAGTGTCCTGACATCGCGCAGCACCAGATCGATTTCGCCGAAACGGCAGCGGTAGTTGCGCTCCAGGAGCTTGAGTCCGCGCTTTACCAGGAAAGCTGCAGCGGCATCCTCGGCCCAGGTCCCACGATTGCTCATCGAATCAGGGCCGCTTCGAGGGGTTTTGCATTGCCCTGGGAAAACTGTGCCGGCACCAGTGAGCGGTTGAATTGTTGGGTGTCGGTGGGCGTTATCGTTCCGGTTACGCCGTCCAGCGATACCATCGGCTCGTAGGGGCGCAACAATTCCTGCACGATCCGGTATGCATCGATTCCAAGGGCGTAAAACCGTTCCAGGTCGAGCGCCGAATTTTGGACTTCAGGCTTCAGATAACTCATCACCGCGGGATGGTCCGGTTGCAGCAGCCAGGGCATGTCGAGGAAGCGCACGCCTTCCAGATCGAAATTGGCAAGCGTGTCGGTATTGGACGCGAAAACCAGCGAAGTGGCATAAATAAGGAGGCTGCCACCGAGATACGAACGAATGAAGCGCGCCCGCGTCGCGTCGAGTGACAGGAAGGCGACGTCCGCTTTCGAGGTCGTCACCTGTTCGCGCAGCCTGGCAAGTGCGGCAGCTTCCGCGCTATAGACAAACTGCCCAGCGACGTCCGCCTTCAATTTCTTCCATTCATCGTTGAAGGCGTGCGCGATCCGGCCGCCGAGCGCGGTCTCGCCGGCCACGATAAAGGCCCTGCGCCCGCCTTGACTGAATGCGAGCTGTGCAACCTGGCGCGCCTCGGCTTCGATGTGCAGGCCGAATGCGTACAGTCCGCGTGGCAACAATATGTCGCCGTCGGGAATATTGAGTGCGAGCGTCGGCACACTGACCACGCCGCTCAGAGCCAGGGCAGTGACGGCGTTGCGGGTCAGCGGCCCGATCACCGCGCGGGCGCCGAGCGACACCGCGCGTTGATATGCGGAAAGAATCTGATCCGAGTCCTCCGTCGTGGCGTACACGGTTACTTCAGGCCCGCTTCCCTGCATCAACCCGGCGGCCGCGAGAATGCCAAGACGCACCGAGTCGGCGTGCTTGCCGAAAGAAGCGGACTGTAACGGCAGTATTACCGCGATATGCGCGTGCGTGGGCGGGGCTTCGGCGTTCTCGGTAACCTGCGCGAGGACCGGGCCGGTGGATAAGCCGATGAGCGCCCAGTATAGTAACGCCGGTACCAACAGCGATAAGGCCGGGCGAAGTTGCATAGTGAGGACACCAAACTGACTGAGCCCACATTATATGTGGTGGCCACACCGATCGGGAATCTGCGCGATATTACGCTGCGCGCGCTCGACGTGCTGAAATCCGTGGACAGCGTTGCTGCCGAAGACACGCGAGTCACCCGCAAACTGCTCAGTCACCACGGCATCCATGCGAAGCTGTTTGCACTGCATGAACACAACGAGCACGATGCTGGCACGCGCCTGATCGCGCTTCTCTCGGTCGGAAAGTCGGTAGCGCTGGTTTCCGATGCCGGCACACCGGGAATCAGCGATCCGGGAATGATAGCTGTGGCTGGAGTCCGGGAGGCAGGCTATCGCGTTGTGCCGATTCCCGGCCCGAACGCCGCCATCGCCGCCATAGCGGCATCGGGAATGCGGGCTGCGAGGTTCAGCTTCCACGGTTTCCTGCCGGCCAGGAAGGGCGATCGCGAAATTGCGCTTGCAGGGCTCAGCCGGGAAACGGGCCTACTGGTGTTCTACGAGGCCCCGCACCGGATCGTAGGCTCGGTCGAGAGCATGGTTGGCGTGTTCGGTGGTGAGCGTCGCATCGGCCTCGCACGCGAGTTAACCAAGCTCTTCGAACAGATTCATGTGTGCCGGCTTGCGGAGGCCGGCGCGTGGCTGCAACAGGACCAGGACCACCGCAGAGGCGAATTCGTGCTTCTGGTGGAAGGTTGCACCGAAGACGCCGCGCAACCGGAGGACCGTTCGTCGCGCGTGCTGGAACTTCTACTCGACGCGTTGCCGCTGAAGCAGGCGGTGAAGCTCGCCGCAGAAATCACCGGCGCGAGGAAGAACGCGCTCTACCAGCGCGCGCTCGAACGCAAGCAGGAATGAAACAGCGGTTTTTCCCGATCGCCAGCCACTGACTTCATGCAGATCACCATCATCAAACCGGACGACTGGCACCTGCATCTGCGCGATGGAGACGCAATGAAGTCGGTGCTGCCGGACACGGCGCGGCGCTTCGCGCGCGCCATCGTGATGCCTAACCTCAGTCCCCCGGTAACGACAACAGCCATGGCTGGCGCCTATCGCGACCGCATCCTCGCCGCCTTGCCTATCGGCAGCAGTTTCTTGCCATTGATGACACTGTATCTGACGGACAAATCCCGGCCGAACGAGATCCGCGCGGCGAAGTCGGGCGGGTTCGTGCATGCCGTGAAGTACTATCCGGCCGGCGCAACGACCAATTCGGATGCGGGCGTAACCGACATCCGCAAGTGCTCCGACACATTCGAGGCCATGGCCGAAGTCGGAATGCCGCTGCTGATACACGGCGAAACGACCGACCCTGACGTGGACGTGTTCGATCGTGAGAAGGTCTTTATCGAACGCACTCTGATCACGCTGGTGCAGCGTTTTCCGCGACTGAAGATCGTCGTGGAGCACATTACCACCGACAACGCGGTGAAGTTCGTGCTCAGCGCGCCTGACACGGTGGCGGCAACCATCACGGCGCATCATCTTCTGCTAAACCGCAATGACTTGTTTCGCGGCGGAATCCGCGCGCATCACTACTGCCTGCCCGTGCTAAAGCGCGAAGAGCACCGCCAGGCGTTGGTGAAAGCAGCAGCTTCCGGCAATCCCAAATTCTTTCTGGGCACCGACAGCGCGCCACATGCGCGTCATACTAAGGAGAACGCGTGCGGCTGCGCCGGAATCTACACCGCTCACGGAGCCATCGAGTTGTATGCGGAAGCCTTCGAAGCGGCCGGCGCGCTCGACAAGTTGGAAGGTTTTGCGGCGTTTTTCGGCGCGGACTTCTACGGTCTGCCGCGCAATCGCGAGCGCATCACGCTGAAAAAGAAAACCTGGCAGGTGCCAAAGGAGTTGCGCTACGGCGCCGACACACTGGTGCCGTTGCGAAGCGGCGATTCGATCGCATGGCAGATTGCGTGACGCGATCATCTTGAAGACACTGCCGGTTGCGGCGCGCGGAAGGATCCCGCAGGAACAGTAGAAGCATCGCGCCTCGCGGTTGCCATGACAGGTGGCGCTAGAGTACGCGCCGCGGGTCGTGGATAATGAGGCGGGGTGTAAGGAGACATCGAGGGAGGCAAGAACGATGCCCGTGCGAATGTATCAACACTCGTGGTGCATCGCCGCGAAAGTCTCGCTCAATGCGTGTGTGCGTTGACTGGATGGCAATCAAAACTTAAGCTTCCGGTCGCTGTACGTTTGGATGACGGGGGGATAAATGAATAAAGCAGAACTTGTCGAGGCGATGGCAAAAAAGACAGGCGCCAGCAAAGCCATGGCAGACACCATGATCGGTGCGTTTATAGACGCCGTAACCGTATCTCTGAAGAAAGGCGAAAGCGTGACCCTGGTCGGCTTCGGAACCTTTTCCCAGGGCAAGCGTGCCGCACGCACGGGACGCAATCCTCAAACTGGTGCGGCGATCAAGATTCCAGCGGCAAAGACCGCGAAGTTTGGGGCGGGCGCAAAACTCAAGGCGGCCGTCAACGGCAGGAAATAAGATCCTACTTAAAAGATAGACCGGACAGCCGAGGGGCGAAGCGCCCCTCTTTTTTTGCCTGGCGGTCGGACAATGTTGCGTTGCAGTCAAATAGGATTCGTTCCTAAGCTGGCCGGGCAGTCGCTGCACAATTCGCTTGCGCAGAGGACAACTTCGCGGCCGGCCGGCCCACGGCCGGCGCAAGCGATGTTGCTGTGAAGGCTGAGCTTTTAGCCGCGCAGCGGATCAAAGTCATGCCGCAACTAAAGTCCGGGGATCCCGGCTTTCCGATGCGATAATCCACTCCGAAGCTGGCCGGGCAGTCGCTGCACAATTCGCTTGCGCAGAGGAAAGTCCGGGCTCCACAGAGCAGGATGCCGGTTAACTGCCGGACGCCGCGAGGCGATGGAAAGTGGCACAGAGAACAGACTGCCGATGGCCGACGCCCGACTTTGCAGCCGCAAGGCCGCAAAGTCTCGCTCTTGCAGCGGGAAGGACGTCGGATCAGGCGATGGTGAAACGGTGTGCGCTCCGCAAGGAACGTGGGCGGTCGCAAGACTGCCGGGTAAGAGCCCACCGCGGACGTGGCAACACGGACGGCACGCCAAACCCCATCCGGAGCAAGACCAAATAGGGGAGCGATAGCGCGGCTCGCGCTGCTCCCGGGTAGGTCGCTCGAGCCGGCAGGCGACTGCCGGCCCAGATGAATGACTGCCGGAGTGCCGAAGGGCGCTCCACAGAACCCGGCTTACAGGCCAGCTTCACTCTTTCCCGCATTACGATTTCCTGCCAAGAGATTGCGGCCCGGACGCCTGAACCCTGGCATCCTGCGCCAATTCATCGAAAAAACTTTAAGAATACGGCGTAACTATATTATTTTATAGTGTTTTTACTTGAATTCCTGTTTGGATTCAAGAGTCGCTTGTAAGTCTTTGTCGTAACTGAAAAAAGCCGGTGGGCTCCCCTTGACCTGCCATTTTTTTTCCACTAGAGTGGGGAAAAGTAGGTTTTTGTGGGAAAACCTGGAAATTCCAATACTTCCGGCGGAATAACAAATGTTTCAGGGGGCGACAGCACTAAACCTCGATGCCAAAGGCCGCCTTGCGGTTCCAACGCGCCATCGCGACGCCTTGCAATCAGCGAATGGCAGTAAGCAAGTACTTACAGCCCATCCGCATCGCTGCCTTTTGCTCTACCCCGCGCCCGCATGGGAACCGATCCGCGCCCGGATCATGGGTTTCTCCAGCTTCGATCCCCAGACCAGTTTGTGGAAGCGGCTTCTGGTCGGTTTTGCCGAGGAAGTCGAATTGGATGCCTCCGGGCGGCTGCTGGTTTCACCGGAATTGCGCAAATTCGGTGGTCTGGAGAAGCAAGTAATGATGGTCGGGCAGGGCAGTCACTTCGAAATCTGGAGCCAAAGCACCTGGGAGAAGCAGCTCGAGCAGCTTGCAGCCGGCGGCGACAAGCTACCCCCGGGGATGGAGAACTTTGCGCTGTGAGATCGAGCGGATCACCCCTTGCGCTCACATCAGACGGTACTGCTTGAGGAAGCTGTCGAGGCACTTCGCATCAAGGCCGATGGCGTCTACGTGGATGGAACCTTCGGTCGCGGCGGTCACAGCCGGGCGATTCTGGCGCGGCTCGGCAGTTCGGGGAAGCTGATTGCACTGGATCGCGATGCCATGGCGATTGTAGCGGCAACAGAAATAGCGGATCCGCGCCTTGCCGCGTTTCATGCGCGATTCGGTGCGTTGCGGGAAGTGGTTCGCGGGGCGGGGGTTGCGCATGTCGACGGCGTGTTGCTCGACCTCGGCATGTCCTCGCCGCAGCTTGACGAGGCGCAAAGGGGATTCAGCTTCCGTTTCGACGGGCCGCTGGACATGCGAATGGATACGAGCCGGGGGCAGACCGCGGCGCAGTGGCTGGAGCAGTCTTCGCAACAGGAGATCGGGGAGGTCATCAG
>JANOGP010000384.1:0-2342 GCA_031406075.1 Betaproteobacteria bacterium | reverse complement strand
TTCATCCCGCCCAGCAGAACGCCGATCAGGAATGCCAGCGCGATGGAGAGCAGCCCCACGTTTACCGGCAGAAAGCTGCCCGCGATGACAGCGGCGAGAAGGGCCAGCAGGGAAAGGACGGGTAGGCTCATTTCGGATTATTGTTTGCCCGGCGTCCTGCGCGCCGGCTCCTCGGACACGATGGTAGACTGTCGTCCTTTTTTCATCCACTCCTCTTTTCGCGGCCCTGGCGCGGAATTCGAAAAATGAGAACCATCGATTACTATTTCTCGCCGATGTCCCCGTGGACTTATCTTGGCCATGCCCGTCTTGCGGAAATCGCCAGTAAGCATGGCGCGACGATCAACGTAAAGCCGGTGGACTACGGCAGGATTTTTCCGGCGTCAGGCGGATTGCCGGTCTCGAAGCGCGCACCGCAACGCCAGGCATATCGTTTGGTGGAATTGGCGCGCTGGCGCGACCATCTCGGGGTGCCGCTCACCGTGCATCCGAAATTCTTTCCTTACGATCCGAGCCTCGCTGCCCGCCTGATCATCGCTGCGGATGGTCGCGGGACAGGTGCCGCAATGCGGCTCGCCGGCGCAATTCTCAAAGCATGCTGGGCGGAGGAAAGAAACATGGCGGATGAAGAGGAGATCGCCTCGATCGTTCGCGAACAGGCCCTGGAACCACGCGGTCTGATGGCTGCGGCAAAATCGGACGAAGCGCAGGCGCGTTACGACGAACTCACTGCCGAAGCGACTGAACTTCAGGTGTTCGGAGCGCCCACCTACGTTTACAACAAGGAATTGCTATGGGGCCAGGACAGGATCGAGTTTCTCGAGCGGGCGCTCGAGAAACAAGGATGAAGGCGGAAGGATGAGGGATGATGAAACGGCGCCTCGCGCCAGGTTTTCCCCCTCACCCCTCACCCCTCGTTGTGCAATTTCGCCTTGAACCCCGCCTTCTCAAGCGCCGCGATGATCTGCTGGATATGGTCATGACCACGCGTTTCCAGCACAAAGTCGACTTCTGCCGACTGCACCGGCAGGCGGGTGAACGCACGCTCGTGATGCACTTCCTCGATATTGGCATTGGCCTCGGCCAGACAGGCGGTGACCTTGGCCAGCGACCCCGGCAGGTCATGCAGTTGTACCTGCAGCCGCGTCAGCCGTCCGCTGCGCACCATGCCGCGTTCGATGATGTCTGCGAGCGTGAGCGGATCGATGTTGCCGCCGCACAGGACCAACCCGACTTTCTTTCCGGCGAAACGCCCGCGGTTTTTCAGCAGTCCCGCGAGGCCCACGGCGCCGGCGCCTTCAACGACGGTCTTCTCGATTTCCAGAAGCAATAGCATCGCTTCCTCGATGTCTCCCTCGTCGACGAGGATCAGATCGTCCACGTGGCTGCGCACGATCTCAAGTGTAAATTTCCCGGGCTCCCTGACCGCAATGCCATCGGCAATGGAATTGGTGCCGAACTGGGGATTCAGGCCCTTCACGGCGCAGTACATCGAGGGAAACCGCAGGGTTTCCACGCCTACAATCTCGATGCCCGGTTTGAGCGAACGGGCGGCAATCGCCATTCCCGCGATCATGCCTCCGCCGCCCACCGGCACTAGCAGCGCATCGAGATCCGGCTCCGCGGCAAGCATTTCCAGCGCGATCGTCCCCTGTCCCGCGATTACCTTTTCGTCGTCATAAGGATGGACCATCGCCAGATGCCGTTGCGCCATGAGATCCAACGCAAAGGTCTTTGCCTCGTCGAAGTTCTCGCCGTGCAGGATGACTTCCGCGCCGAATGCCCGGGTGTGCTCAACTTTCACGTGCGGGGTGAAGCGCGGCATCACGATAACGGCCGGGATACCAAGCCGCCGGGCGTGGTAGGCGACTCCCTGCGCATGGTTGCCGGCCGACACGGCGATCACCCCGGCCGCGCGCTGCGCTGTGGTCAACGAAAGCAGTTTAACCAATGCGCCGCGTTCCTTGAATGAAGCGGTGAATTGGTGGTTTTCGAACTTCAGGAACACCTGCGCACCGGTAATGCCGGAGAGCGTGCGTGAATGCAGGCAAGGAGTGGCAACCACGGCTCCGGCAATAGCCGCGGCAGCGCTGCGCACGTTCTGGAGGGATACCGGCATTCTCGGGTCGATCGAGGTGATTGACGGCAACTGTAGTCGAGGCATTTGCTGCGGGCAACAAAAAACCCGCCGAAGCGGGTTTTCTGTTCTGAGCCGAAGCAGCTCAGGCGTTCTGGATGTTCGACGCCTGCTTGCCCTTCGGGCCGGTGGTGACTTCGAAGCTAACCTTCTGGCCTTCCTTGAGGGTTTTGAAGCCCTGCATGTTGATCGCGGAGAAATGTGC
>JANOGP010000345.1:0-1550 GCA_031406075.1 Betaproteobacteria bacterium | reverse complement strand
ACACACTTGTCCGCCTCGGGTTGGGGCTGATAGAAACCTTAGCGCAGGCAGAGAGAAGAGTGCTCTGGCACTGAGGGATCAGAATGGATACCTTGGTAGATTTACAAATTACCTTAGACAACGTTGAGGAATCGACTAACGCGATCATGGAGGGTGTCGCGGTGTTGAAGGAGCGGCTGTCTGAACTGCGGGACTCGATAAGCAACGTGGAGCAAGTGGTGGTCAGACTCGCTAGAGATTCAGACTGGGAATGACCCGTGTCCCTTCATGACGCGTATTCAGCTCGATGAAGGCATGAAGCAAGGAGCCAAGCGATGAAACTGCCCATATTCTTAGACAACCATTCCACGACACCGATGGATCCACGCGTATTGGATACCATGCTCCCCTATTTCGTCGAGAAATTCGGGAACGCGGCCAGCCGCAACCATGCCTTCGGGTGGGCTGCGGAAGAAGCCGTCGAACAGGCTAGGAAACAAATCGCGAAGCTGATCAAGGCCGACCCGAAAGAGATCGTCTTCACGAGCGGCGCCACTGAATCGGACAATCTCGCAATCAAAGGCGTGTTGGAAATGTACAAAGAGAAGGGCGACCACATTATTACGTCGTCCACCGAACACCGTGCCGTGCTCGACACCGTCAAATCGTTAGAGGGGAAAGGCAAAGCAGCGGTCACCTATCTTCCCGTCGATAAATTCGGGATGGTGAATCCCGAGGATGTGCGGAGAGCCATTACAGAGAAGACGATCCTCATCTCCGTCATGTTGGCAAACAATGAAATCGGCACGATCAACCCCGTCAAAGAGATCGGCAAGATCGCCAAGGAGAAGGGCATCCTCTTTCACTGCGATGCGACGCAAGGCGTCGGCAAGATCCCGGTCGATGTGCAGGATATGGGCATCGATCTCATGTCGTTCTCTGCCCACAAAATGTACGGACCCAAGGGGGTCGGAGCGCTCTACGTGAGAAAGAAGAATCCTCGGGTTCGCATCGCATCGCAAATGGACGGCGGAGGACACGAACGCGGCATGCGCTCTGGAACACTCCCGGTGCCCTTGATCGTGGGATTCGGCAAGGCCTGTGAACTATGCGAGCAGGAGATGGCCAAAGACACCGTGCGGCTGATCGCGATGCGCGATCGGCTGGAAGCCAGTATTATGAAGGCTCTCGAAGAAAGCTATCTGAACGGCCATCCGATCAATCGGCTCCCCGGCAACCTCAATATCTCCTTTGCCTATGTGGAAGGCGAGTCGTTGCTGATGGGCATGAAGGATATTGCCCTTTCATCCGGCTCGGCCTGTACCTCGGCCACATTGGAACCCTCGTACGTGCTCCGCGCGTTGGGGGTCGGAACGGATCTGGCACACTCCTCGATTCGCTTCGGTCTGGGCCGTTTCAACACGGACGATGAGATCGACTATACGATCAAGAAGGTGATCGAGATCGTCACCAAGTTGCGCGAAATGTCCCCGTTGTACGAGATGGCAAAAGAAGGCGTCGATTTGAAATCAGTCCAATGGGCTGCCCACTGACCCGGATAGTCAAGAGGA
>JANOGP010000333.1:0-3580 GCA_031406075.1 Betaproteobacteria bacterium | reverse complement strand
CCCGACGGGATCACTTACCAATGCCATGACAATGGGAATGGTGCTGGTTGCGCCCTTGGCCGCAAGCGCTGCCGGGGTACTTTCCACGACGATCACATCGGGTTTGCGCTGAGCCAGGTCGGCAACTGCCTCTGACACGCGGTCGTAACGGCCGCCGCCGAACCACCATTCGATAATCAGGTCCCGCCCTTCCGCATAGCCGGCGTCGCGCAGCCCTTGGCGGAACGCCTTTGCCTCATCGCTTTGCTCGCTGACGCTGACTGCGATTACCCGGACGTGGGCGATCTTTTCGGCAGGGTGGGCAGTGCGGGACAAAACGAGGACATTGGCCACGACCAGCATGACCAAAGTGAGAACAACTGACTTTCTGCCGCCCAGCCAACACGCGCTCACGATTTCCCTCCTCGGGACGGACGGATGCGAGACTGGAACAAACGCCTGATCAACTATGGAGGACGGGCCGGCAACCCGTCAAGCACGCCCTTGCGCAGGTGCTATTTGACGCCGAACCGGGCTGCGATCTCGCCGACGATGCCGCGCCTGAACGCCAGAACGGTGACAACGAAGATTGCGCCCATAATCACCGTGACCCACGAGCCGACTTTGTCCGCGAGTTCGTTCTGCAGCACCACAATGATCACGGCGCCGGCGATCGGACCCAGCACCGTGCCCACGCCCCCAACCAGCGTCATCAACACCACCTCTCCCGAGGTCGCCCAATGAACGTCCGTGAGCGTGGCGAAGCCGAACACCAGAGTCTTGGTCGCGCCAGCCAGGCCGGCGAGCGCAGCCGAGAGCACGAAAGCGACCAGTTTGTAGCGGTCCACGTCATAACCAAGCGACAGCGCCCGCGGCTCGTTCTCGCGGATCGCCTTGAGTATCTGGCCGAACGGTGAATGGATGGTGCGATAGATGATGAGGAATCCGGCCACGAAGACTGCGAGCACGAAGTAGTACATCACCATATCGTTGCCCAGGTTCAACAATCCGAACAGCGCACCGCGCGGCACGCCCTGCAGCCCGTCCTCTCCGCCGGTGACCGGCGCCTGAAGGCAGAAAAAGTACACCATCTGTGCGAGCGCCAGCGTGATCATGGCGAAGTAGATGCCTTGCCGGCGAATCGCCAGCCCGCCGAACACGACGCCGAGCGCAGCCGCAGCCAGCGTGCCGAGAATCAGGCCTACTTCCGGCGTCACCGGCAGATTCGTCATGGCGTAACCCGTCACATATGCCGCGGTGCCAAGGAATGCGGCGTGGCCGAACGAGAGCAGTCCGGTAAATCCGAGCAGCAGATTGAAGGCGCAGGCGAACAACGCGAAACACAGCACCTTCATCACCAGCACCGGATAAACGAAAAACGGCGCGGCGAGCAGCACGGCAAGCCCGGCAATGAAAACGATGTGATCGCGCTTCATCCCCGACTCACTTCTCGCGCCCGAACAGTCCCGCCGGCCGCACCAGCAGGACGATCGCCATGATGACGAATACAACGGTGTTCGAGGCTTCAGGATAGAACACCTTGGTGAAGCCTTCGATCACGCCCAAACCTAGCCCGGTGGCGATCGAGCCGAGAATCGAACCCATGCCGCCGATGACCACCACTGCAAACACGACGATGATCAGGTTCGAGCCCATCAGTGGGCTCACCTGGATGATCGGCGCCGCCAGCACGCCGGCAAATGCAGCCAGCGCCACGCCAAAACCATAAGTCAGCGTCACCATCAGGGGCACATTGATGCCGAAAGCCTGCACCAGCTTTGGATTCTCCGTGCCCGCGCGCAGGTAGGCGCCGAGCCGGGTGCGCTCGATCACCAGCCAGGTCGCGAGGCACACCAGGGCCGACGCCATCACCACCCAGGCGCGATAGTTGGGCAGCACCATGAAGCCAAGATCGGTGGAGCCGGCCAGCAATTCCGGTACCGGGTACGGTTGGCCCGAGACACCGTAAAAATGCCGGTAGCTGCCTTCGATGATCAGCGCGACGCCGAAAGTAAGCAGGAGCCCGTAGAGATGGTCCAGCTTGTACAACCACTGCAGCAGCGCGCGCTCGATCACCATGCCGAACGCGCCCACGACCAGTGGCGCCAGCAGCAGGCTCGGCCAATACCCGACGCCGAAATAGGTCAATCCCATCCACGCCGCGTACGCGCCCATCATGTAGAGCGCGCCATGGGCGAAATTGATGATGTTGAGCAGGCCGAAGATGACCGCGAGGCCGAGGCTCAGGATCGCATAGAACGAGCCGTTGACCAGCCCCAGCAGAAGCTGGCCGAAAAGCGCATCGGTCGAAACGCCGAAAATCTCCGTCATTTATCGTTCTTCGGGCGTCCGGCCGGAATTTTGCCTTTTCACCGGCTGATCAAAGGACAACGCGACAGCGAGAGCGGCTGGAACGCATCGTCGGCCGCAATCGTCTGGCGCACATGATAGTAGTCCCACGGCCCCTTCGACTCGGAGGTCTTCTTGACCTGGAACAGGTACATGTCGTGCACCAGGCGGCCGTCCTGGCGCAGCGTCATGTTCGTGCCGAACATATCGCTGTGCTTGTTGGCCCGCATCCACGCCATAACGGCATCGGCATCGTCGGTGCCGGTCGCCTTGACCGCGTTGAGGTACATGGTCGTCGCGGAATACACCCCCGCGTGGATCATGGTCGGCATTTTGTTGGTCTTGTCGAAAAAGCGCTTGCTCCACGCGCGGGTCTGGTCGTTCAGGTCCCAGTACCAGGCTTCGGTGACATACATGCCCTTCGTGGCCTCGAGGCCGAGGCTGTGAATATCACTGACGAACACCAGCAGCCCGGCGAGATTCTGGGTCTTGGTCAGCCCGAATTCGTTTGCCGCCTTGATGGAATTGATGGTGTCGCCACCGGCATTCGCCAACCCGACGATCTTGGCCTTCGACGCTTGCGCCTGCAGCAGGAACGAAGAGAAATCGGACGCGGACAGCGGATGCCGCACCGCACCCAGCACCTTGCCGCCGCTTTCCTTGACGACGTTCATGGTGTCCTGCTCGAGCGAATGGCCGAACGCGTAGTCGGCAGTGAGGAAGAACCAGGTTTTCCCGCCCTGTTTCACCACCGCGCGTCCGGTGCCGTTGGCAAGCGCGTAGGTGTCGTAGGTATGATGGATTGTGTATGAGGTGCAGTCCTCGTTGGTCAGGCGGGTCGAGGCGGCACCGGTATTCATCATGATCTTTTTCTTCTCGGCGACGACTTTGGCGGTCGCCAGCGCCACCGCGGAATTGAGCGCGTCGGTAATCATGTCCACGCCGTCGCGGTCGATCCATTCGCGCACTTTCTGCGCGGCCACGTCGGCCTTGTTCTGGTGATCGACGGAAACGACGTCGATCTTCTTATCCAGAACCGTGCTGCCGAAATCCTCCGCGGCCATATTGGCGGCGACCACCGAGCCCTGCCCGCCGATATCCGAATACAGGCCGGACATATCGGTAAGCACGCCGACGCGAACCATGTTGCCGCTTTTCTTGCCGCCGCTCTGGCCGGCTTCCTTGCAACCTGCGACCAGCACAAACGCCGAGGCGCAATATAGCGCCATTTTTTTTCCCTTATTCATTTTCC
>JANOGP010000326.1:0-8718 GCA_031406075.1 Betaproteobacteria bacterium | reverse complement strand
CGGCTCCCGCCCTGAAGCGATGACGGTGGCGGCACCGCTGCGCGCCGCGCGGCGGGCTGCAAGCACTTTGGTGAGCATGCCGCCGCTGCCAAGATGGCTGCCAACGCCGCCCGCCATTTTTTCCAGGCCAGGATCGTCTGCCCTGGCTTCGCTGATCAATTCCGCGTCCTTGTACCGGCGCGGATCCTTGGTGTAAAGGCCGGACTGATCGGTGAGAATCACCAGGGCATCGGCCTCGATGAGATTGGTCACCAGCGCCGCCAGGGTGTCGTTATCGCCGAAGCGGATCTCGTCGGTCGCGACGGTGTCGTTCTCGTTGATGATCGGGATGACGTTGAGCTTGAGCAGCGTGCGCAACGTTGAGCGCGCGTTCAGGTAGCGCTTGCGGTGGGACAGGTCCTCGTGCGTCAGCAGGATCTGTGCGGTGTGCATGTCGTGCTTGCGGAAGCACGACTCATAGGCTTCGACCAGTCCCATCTGCCCAACTGCAGCCGCGGCCTGCTGTTCGTGCAGCGCGTGCGGGCGGCGTTTCCATCCCAGGCGCTTCATGCCTTCGGCAACCGCGCCGCTGGAAACCAGCACGACCTGCTTCTGGCGACGCCTCAGTTCCGCGAGCTGCTCCGCCCAGCGCGCGAGCGCGGCGTGGTCCAGCCCCTGGCCTTCATTGGTGACCAGGCTGCTGCCGACCTTGACGACCAGGCGCTGTGCTTCGGCAACGACGGACTTCATGAGATGACCGCGGCGGTCATGGCGTTGTTATTCGGCGTCTTCTGCGGCTTCGGCCGGCTCGACACGGGCATGGTGCTGTAGATGTTCCATGATCGCGTAGGTCAGCGTGCGGCAACCTTCGCCGGTGAGCGCTGAGATGATAAAGCTTTTTTCGGGCGGGGCGACGGCACGCGCATATTCGGACAGAAAAGCCCGGACTTTATCCTCGCGCTCTTCAGGCATGATCAAGTCGGCTTTATTGAGCACCAGCCAGCGCGGCTTGCGGTAGAGCGAGTCGTCGTACTTGCGCAACTCTTCGACGATCGCCCGCGCGTCGTGCACCGGATCTGCGCCATCGTGGAGCGGCGCCAGGTCCACCAGATGCAGCAACAGGCGCGTGCGCTGCAAGTGACGCAGAAACTGATGGCCGAGCCCGGCGCCTTCGGCAGCGCCTTCGATCAATCCGGGAATGTCGGCGACCACAAAGCTGCGATTCTCGTCCACGCGCACCACGCCCAGATTCGGGTGCAGGGTCGTAAACGGATAGTCGGCGACCTTGGGACGCGCCGCAGATACCGAGCGGATGAAGGTGGACTTGCCGGCGTTCGGCAGACCCAGCAACCCGACATCGGCGAGTACCTTGAGTTCGAGCTTCAGGGTTCGGTTTTCGCCCGGTGTTCCCGGCGTGCATTGGCGCGGCGCGCGGTTGGTGCTCGATTTGAAATGGATGTTGCCGAGTCCTCCCTGGCCGCCCTTGGCGAGTAGAGCGATCTGTCCATCGGCGGACAGATCGGCGAGCACTTCGCCGTTGGCGAGGTCGTTGATAACGGTGCCGACCGGCACGCGCAGCGTTATATCGTCGGCAGCCTTGCCGTAGCAATCGGAACCCTGGCCTTTCTCTCCGTTGCGGGCACGGTGGATGCGCGCGTAGCGGTACTCCACCAGCGTGTTGATGTTGCGGTCGGCCACCACATAGACGCTGCCGCCGCGGCCACCGTCGCCACCGTCCGGCCCGCCGCGCGGAATAAATTTCTCGCGCCGGAACGAGGCGATTCCATTCCCGCCCTTGCCGGCGTGGACCTCGATTGTGGCTTCGTCAACGAATTTCATATCTCAATAACTACAATTTAGCCGAAGGCGCCAAGAAAAACCTGAGAACAAAATAATGTACATAACCACGGGAACACGGGGGAGTCCGTCACCATACTGAAGTTGTGGTCTACGAGACAGGTTGTCCCGGTGCTCCCCGTGGTTCAGCTTGATGTTCGATTCTCTTGGCGCTCTTGGCGTACCCCTCAAGGGGGTATAGAAAAGAACCTTGGCGGCAAGACGGAAACAAAAAAGCCCTACCGGATCCGATAGGGCTTCTTTCAGAGAGCGAGAAACCTTACGCCGGAAGGACGCTGACGATTTTCCTGTTGCTCGGGCCCTTCACCGCGAAGGTCACTTTGCCGTCGATCTTGGCAAAAAGGGTGTGATCCTTGCCCATGCCGACATTTTCTCCGGCGTGGCCCCGGGTTCCGCGCTGACGCACGATGATGCTGCCTGCCGGGATGACCTCGCCGCCATAACGCTTCACGCCCAGGCGCTTGGATTGGGAGTCGCGACCGTTGCGCGAGCTGCCGCCTGCTTTTTTGTGTGCCATTTTGCTTTGCTCCTTATCCCGAAATCTTGTCGATCTGGATCTCGGTGTAGTTCTGCCGATGACCGCCGTGCTTGCGATAGTGCTTGCGGCGGCGCATTTTGAAGATGAGCACCTTGTCGGCGCGGCCATGCGCAATAACCGTCGCCTGCACTGTTGCCCCGGCTACCAGAGGCGCGCCGATCGAGACTTTGTCGCCATCGGCGACCATTAAAACCTGATCCAGGGTAATCTGGCTGCCCACGTCTCCAGGTATCTGTTCTACCTTGATTTTTTCGCCGGAAGAGACACGATACTGCTTGCCCCCGGTTTTTATGACCGCATACATGATGGAGCCCTCGATACGCTTTTGAGGAAAGCCGCGCATACTACATAAAAAGAAAGGCTTAGTAAAGCCGAAAGAAGGATCGCCGCACGCAGGTAAACGGTCCGATCACACTCGATGAATGCGGTGATTGAATCCTTGACACCCGGGCTTTGCGTTTCCTACCATCGCGCACTTTTCATTTTGCAAATCCCCGGACCGGCCACGTGACATCCCGCCCCATCAACGATCTAATCGCCGCAGAGCTGCTGGCGGTGGACGGGGTCATCCGCGAACGGCTCGATTCCAAAGTCGTGCTGGTGCGGCAGGTCGCGGACTACATCATCGGCGCCGGGGGCAAGCGACTGCGTCCTGCTCTGGTCATCCTCGCGGCGGGCGCCTGCGGATATTCCGGCCGTCACCACATTCAGTTGGCCGCGGTGGTCGAGTTCATCCATACCGCCACCCTGCTTCACGACGACGTCGTCGACGACTCGCAGATGCGCCGCGGACGCGCGACCGCCAATTCCGCGTTCGGCAATGCTGCCGCCGTGCTGGTCGGTGATTTTCTGTATTCGCGGGCGTTTCAGATGATGGTGCAGGTGCAGAGCATGCGTGTGATGGAGGTGCTCGCCGATGCCACCAATACCATCGCCGAGGGCGAAGTGATGCAGCTGCTGAACGTTCACAATGCCGACGTCACCGAGGCGGATTATCTGTGCGTGATCCGCTCGAAGACAGCCAAGCTGTTCGAGGCTGCCGCACGCCTGGGCGCCATCCTCGCCGGGGTGTCGCGCGCGCAGGAGGATGTCCTTGCGGAATTTGGCATGCACCTGGGCACGGCATTCCAGCTGGTGGACGACATCCTGGATTATTCGGGTGATCTTGCGCAAACCGGGA
Organism: Betaproteobacteria bacterium; assembly: GCA_031406075.1. Lineage (GTDB taxonomy): Bacteria > Pseudomonadota > Gammaproteobacteria > Burkholderiales > JACQAP01 > JACQAP01. Next base: position 5,164 of record JANOGP010000326.1, on the reverse strand, counting down.
AGAATCTTGGCGACGACCTATGCGAGGGAAAGGCAACGCTGCCGCTTATTCGCGCGATGCACAAGGGCGACGCCGCGCAGAGTGCGCTCATCCGCAAGGCCATCGTCGAGGGCGGTCTGAGCGATTTCGGGCCGGTGATGCAGGCGATGCAGGAAACGGGTGCGCTCGAGTACGCGCGCCGGCAGTCGCAAGACTCGGCGCGAAGCGCGCGCGAAACCATTACCGGACTGCCGCATTCTAAATACAAGGATTGTTTGCTAGAATTGGCGGCCTTTGCGGTGACCCGCAATTACTGAAGCGTTAACGAGACTCGCCGTCGGGGTGTAGCTCAGCCTGGTAGAGTACTGCGTTCGGGACGCAGGAGTCGGAGGTTCGAACCCTCTCACCCCGACCATTCCATATCACTCCACTTCGGAGCCCGCGTGGCCAAGTTCCTCCTAGTCATCGCCGTCTTCATCGTGGTGTACCTGTTCCTCCGCAGTTATCGCGGGCGAGGCGACGCATCTGCGCCGCCGGCGGCCGCGGCAAAACACGGGGAGGACATGGTGCGCTGCCGGATCTGCGGCGTGCACCTTCCAAAGAGCGAAGCCGTCACGTCCCGCGGCGAAGTCTATTGCAGCAAGGAACATCTCCAGCTTGCCGACCGGGAACGCGGCCGCTGACCTGCGCGCGCCCGCGCCGATGAGCAGCCTCCTCTCCCTTCCCGAGCCTCCGGCGGTCGAGCGCCGCCAGTATGGCGACGCGTTCTGGCGCTCGCTGTTCTATTTCAACATCTATCGACTTGCCGTTGCCATCGCGCTGATGGCCGCGGTGATGGCGTTCGGCGAGAACATTCCGTTCGGCTCTTACAGCCGCACGACTTTTCTGTACGCCGACATCGGGTATATCGTCTTCAGCGTGCTGTCGTTTGTCGCGGTTATTCCGCGCAAGCCCTATTTCACCGTGCAACTCACGGTGCAGATATGCGCGGACATCTTTTTTATCGTCCTCCTCATGCATGCCAGTGGCGGGATCGGCAGCGGAATGGGCCTGCTGTTACTCGCATCGCTGGCCGCGGTCGGCCTGATCAGCCGCGGTCGTCTGACGCTGTTTTTCGCGGCGTTGGCAACCATTGCCGTGCTTGCCGAGCACACCTATCAGGTGGTCTTCCTGAACGGATTGACGTCGCAGTTCGCGCAGGCTGGTTTGCTGTGCATCGGGTTCTTCGCAACCGGGTGGCTTGCGCACTCGCTTGCCAAGCGCGCCGTGGTGATCGAGGCGATTGCGGCCCAACGCGAGGTTGATCTTGCCAACATGGCGCAGGTGAACCAGCTGGTAATTCAGGACATGCAGGACGGGGTGCTGGTGGTGGACGAGGATGGCGCCATTCGTCAGATCAACGGCCGGGCCGAGGCCATACTTGGACCGCTGCGGCGCAGCCCGCGGGAGATGCTTCTGATGGACTATGCGCCGACACTGGCTGCCCGGCTCGAGCAATGGCGCCGCGATCCGAAGGCAGACTTCGAGCCGTTGCGCACGGTGCTTACCCACAAGCCGACCGCTGCCCGTTTCGTGCCGGTGGGCATCAGCCGCAATGTTGGGGTGGTGATCTTCCTGGAGGACCTCTCACGCGTCCAGCAGCAGGCGCAGCAGTTGAAGCTGGCCTCGCTGGGCCGGCTGACCGCCAATATCGCCCACGAGATCAGAAACCCCCTGTCGGCGATCAACCACGCCACCGAGTTGCTGCTCGAGGATTCGGGATTGCGCGGCCAGTCGCATGCGCGGATGCTGCAGATCATTCACGACAACGCGCAGCGGCTGGACCGGATGGTGCAGGACGTTCTCAAGCTCAACCGCCGTGATCAGGCCACGCGCGAGCATTTCAGGCTGGGCGAGTACCTGCGCACCTTCGTTTCCGAATTCTCCGAGATCGAGAAGATTTCCGGCGATATCATACTCATCGACATCGAAGGAACCCCGACCGTCGCCTTCGATCGCAGCCACCTCAATCAAGTGATGTGGAACCTGTGCAGGAATGCCTTGCGATACTGCAGGAAACAACCCGGCAGCATTCTGTTGCGCGTGCGGCCGGGTCCGCGACAGGGTACGATAGGGTTGAGTGTGATAGATGACGGAACCGGCGTGGCGGAGGCTTTGCGCGGCCATCTGTTCGAGCCATTCTTCACCACGGCCTCCAGCGGCACCGGTCTTGGGCTCTACATTGCCCGGGAGATATGTGAAGCCAATGGCGCCACGCTCGAATACGTGGATCGTTCCGTCGGCGCGGAGTTCACCCTGACCTGTAGAGGAGCATGAGCGTGAAACGCAAGGAGCAGACAGCGGGCGCCAAAACCCGCTCAGTGCTCATCGTCGACGACGAGGAAGACATTCTCGAGCTCATCGAGCTTACTTTGCTGCGAATGGGCCTGGATGTCGACCGCGCCACCACCGTAAAGACGGCAATCGAGAAGGTCCAGTCCGGCAACTACGAGCTTTGCCTCACGGACATGCGGCTTCCCGACGGCGAGGGCCTGGAGCTGGTGCAGTTCATCTCGGACAATCTTTCGGATCTGCCTGTCGCGGTGATTACCGCCCACGGCAATACCGAGAACGCCGTCGCGGCGCTCAAAGCCGGGGCTTTCGATTACCTTGCCAAGCCGGTGTCGCTCGAACAACTGCGCACGCTGGTTAAATCCGCCCTGTCATTGCCGCAGGTTTCCGCCGCCAAGGCCGTGACCGGCCATACGCTGCTTGGCGAGTCGGGCGCGATCCAGCAGGTACGCGAGTTAATCGAGAAGCTGGCGCGCAGCGAGGCGCCGGTACATATCAGCGGCGAGTCCGGCAGCGGCAAGGAGCTTGCGGCGCGGCTTATCCACGAAAAAAGCGCGCGTCGCAGCCAACCCTTCATGCCCGTCAATTGCGGCGCAATTCCGGAGAACCTGATGGAGTCCGAATTCTTCGGCTACCGCAAGGGCGCGTTCACCGGCGCGGACTCCGACCGCGACGGTTTTTTCCAGGCAGCCAACGGCGGCACGCTGTTTCTTGACGAGGTGGCGGACCTGCCGCTGGCGATGCAGGTGAAACTTCTGCGCGTGATACAGGAAAAGAAGGTGCGCAAGGTGGGTTCTACCCAGGAAGAGCCGGTGGACGTGCGCATCATCAGCGCCACCCACCAGAAGCTCGGCGAATGCGTCGAGGCGGGCAAGTTCCGGCACGACCTCTATTACCGGCTTAACGTCATCGAATTGCGCATGCCGGCGCTGCGGGAAATGCGCGAGGACATTCCGCAGTTCGTCAGCGCGCTGCTCGACAAGCTGGCCCGCAATGCCGGGACGAAAAAACCGGAAGTCAGCAGCGAGGCGCTGGAGGAAATAAAGCGCTACGATTTCCCCGGCAATGTGCGCGAACTGGAAAACGTGCTGGAACGCGCGATGGCGTTGTGCAGCGATGCCAATATCACTGTCGACGACCTGCAACTTACCCCGCGCGACCTGCCCGAGCAGGCCATTGCCACCGGCGGCGACAGCAAGGCGCCGTTGCAGGACTATCTCGATCGCGTCGAGAAAGAGGCCATCCTCGAGGCGCTGGAGAAAACCCGCTACAACCGCACCGCCGCGGCCAAGCTCCTGGGCATCACCTTCCGCTCCATGCGCTACAGAATGGAACGGCTTGGTCTGAACTAGTGCGGCCGGCGGCGCAAGGCGGAAGGCGGGAAGCTTCCTGGAAGCCTGACGCTTCCGGCCTGCTTTCCGCGGCGGCCTACGTGCCTTCACCAAACTGCGATGACAGGCCGCAAGGCGTGAACATCGAGCTTCTGGTTATCCACAACATCAGCCTGCCGCCGGGCGAGTTCGGCGGACCGGGCATCGTGGAACTATTCACCAACCGCCTCGACCCGCGTGCCCACCCGTACTATCGCGAGATCCAGGGCCGCAAGGTTTCCAGCCACTTCCTGATACGCCGAGATGGCGAACTGATCCAGTTTGTTCCGTGTGCCCGGCGCGCGTGGCATGCCGGGCAGTCCGAGTGGCGCGGACGCAGCCCCTGCAACGACTTCTCGGTCGGCGTCGAGCTCGAAGGGGCGGACGATCAGCCATTCGACGCTTGCCAATACGCGGTGCTGGCGGACCTTACCCGTGCGCTCGAGCGCGCATACCCGATCGTGGAGTATGTCGGGCATTCCGACATCGCCACCCCGCACGGTCGCAAGACCGATCCCGGACCGCAATTCGACTGGGCTCGTTTTCGAGGCCTGATCGGCAAGTAAGATCAAAACCTTCACCGCAGAGGCGCAAAGGCGCAGAGGAAACGCAGAGAAACCCAAACGAAGCGTGGCAAAAAGCGCGGGATTCCGATTTGCCCCACCCCGTCGATGTATCGTGGCGGCTCGAATATCCATCGCCCTGCTTTTTAACCTCAAGTTGCTTTCCTTTGCGTTTCCTTTGCGCCTTTGCGCCTCTGCGGTGAAGGTTTAGTGCGCCTCTGCGGTTAGCCGGGTTTGATGTCTAAGATCTTCCATGCCGACAACTACGTGCTGTCGCTGCCGCGTTTCGTCACTTCGCGCGCACTTCAACTGCGCAGCGGAGCATTTTGTTTTTCAAACGTAAAAAATTCTTGACAGGGGGTGTGGTACTACTAGAATTAGTCATGTTGGTATGGCCGAGGCACAACATATAGTGGTGTCAGACAAACGACGGTTCAAGACAAACGCACTGCCGGTTGTTGTTGCTTCCAGGCGACAAGAATATTCGAGGGAGAAAAAATGCAACTTGCCACCAGCCTGACCGCGGCCACGCCGGTAAGCAGTTACTCCACGGAAGATGGCGCGGCCGACCGGGATCCGCAGCGTTTCGCCCAGTACAAAGTCATCCGCCGCAACGGCGCCGTCGTCGCATTCGAGCCAGGCAAGATCTCGGTTGCCGTGACCAAGGCTTTCCTGGCCATCAACGGCGGCCAGGGCGCCGCTTCGGCCCGCGTTCGCGAGCTGGTGGAAAAGCTGACCGGGACCGTGATTAACGCTCTGATCCGCCGCCAGCCCAACGGCGGCACCTTTCACATCGAAGACATACAGGACCAGGTCGAACTTTCCCTGATGCGTTCGGGCGAGCACGAAGTGGCCCGCGCCTATGTCCTGTACCGCGAGGAGCGCGCGCGCGAGCGCGCCAAGACCCGCGATTCGCAGGCG
>JANOGP010000283.1:0-4585 GCA_031406075.1 Betaproteobacteria bacterium | reverse complement strand
CCCAGAATTCCCGCGGAAGGGCCCAAGCCGCCGGTCCGGCCGATTCCCGCGGCAACAGGTCACGCGCCTGCCTCTCCTAAAATTCCCGTGCCGGCGCCCAGCCAGCCACCCAAGACGATGTCGCCATCAGCAGGTCAAGCTCCCGCCCCGCCTAAAATTCCCGTGCCGGATCCCAGGCAACCGGTCAGGCCGACGCCGCAAACAGCAGCTCCGGCGTCCACTCCGCCGAGACCTTCTGTGCAGGTTTCCGCGCAACCGGTCAGGCCGACGCCGCAGTCAACAGCTCCCGCGCCTGCTCCGCCGAGACCTTCTGTGCAGGTTTCCGCGCAACCGGTCAGGCCGACGCCGCAGACAGCAGCTCCGGCGTCCACTCTGCCGAGACCTTCTGTGCAGGTTTCCGCGCAACCGGTCAGGCCGACGCCGCAGAAAGCAGCTCCGGTGCCCACTCCGCCGAGACCTTCCGTGCAGGTTCCCGGGCAACCGGTGAGGCCGACGCTGCAGACAGCAGCACAGGCGCCCGCCGCCAGAGGAACCACCGTGCAGGCGTCCAGGCAAACGGGCAAAGCGATCCCGCCATCCGCACCTCGGGCGCGCACTCCCGTCGTAGCGGAAACGGCCGAATCCGATTCGTTGGATTTCACCAAGGTCCTCACCATCAAGAACCCGTTTGGTGGGGGCAAGGTCAATGTCGAAGAATTGGAATCCACGGAGTTGCACGCAGCGGCCGCTCCTCGCGCAAAAGGCGAGGCGAACGAGGTTGAATTCATCAAAAACCTCAAGGAAGGGACCTGGGTGGAATTTCGCGAGAAAGAAACGAAAGACACGAAAGACACGCACCGACCGGCCAAGCTGTCCTACATCAGTCCACTCAGGAGCCGCTTCCTTTTCATTGACCAGATGGGAAAAACCGTCAAAGAGTGTTCGCGAACGGATCTTGGGCGCCTGGTCCGCCTCGGTGTGGTAGTTGTTGTTGATGTTGTTGCAGACGAAACGCCGCTGTTCGATCGCATGATGGCCGGCGTAATCGGTAAATTGACCTGAATCGAGCCGCAGGTTTTTGGGTCCGAATGTCTGGAAAGGGTGGATTCAACGTCTACCCATGCTCAAGTGGCGCAGTTAGATATCGAATCCACCAGTGGGGAAAGGGGTAGGGGGTCAGGGGCGGCGATGACGTTTCGTCTGATATTTGCCCTTCTTCGCCACGGCAGAAGGACGAGCGCCCGGCCCTATCGCATTAGCGCCCGACTCCGACCCATGGCACAAAAGAACCGACATGAAAATTACGCAACTCGAAGTCTACATCCTGCGCGCTCCGGACACCGGGCGGCCACACTGGGTGAGTCATTTCATCGTGCCCAGAGCCAACGAGATCCTGGTGCGAATGCGCACGGATGAAGGGATCGAAGGCATCGGCCTCGCCACCAGCTACACGCCGATCGAAGCGGCCATTCATGTCTTCCGCACCGGCATCGGCGAGCTGATCGTCGGTGCCGATCCACTGGCCCCGGAGCGTTTGTATCAGAAGCTGTTCGCGTTGACCTCGCAGCGCCTGGCTCACGAAAAAGGCTGGTCGCGCGAAGCGCTGGTGCGCATCTCCGCGGCCGTCGACATCGCCGCGTGGGACATCGTCGGGAAAGTGGCCAAGTTGCCCTTGTACCGGTTATTCGGCGGCTGGCGCAGCGAGGTGCCCTGCTACGTGACCTGCGCCTACTACCGGGATGGCAAGACCCTGTCCGAACTGCGCGATGAAATGCAGATGCTGAAGGCGCAGGGGCACACCGGATTCAAAGCCAAGGCCGGTGGCGCAGGACTGGCCGAGGACATCGAACGGCTCGCCGTCGTCCGCGAAGTCATCGGCGACGACAAGGATCTGATGGTCGACGTCAATCGGGGCTGGGATCTTCCCACAGCGATCGAGGGTGCGCGCCTGCTCGAACCGTTGCGGCCGCGTTGGCTGGAAGAGCCGGTGCGCTGGGCCGACGATCGCCGCGAGCTGAAGCTGCTGGCTCAGAAGACGCGCATTCCACTTTCCGCTGGTGAAAGCGAGATGACGAGCTATGCATGCCGCGCGCTGCTGGAAGAACAGGCGATTCAAATCCTGCAATTCGACTGCACCATGATGGGGGGCTTTACCGAAGGCCGAAAACTCGCTGCGCTGTGCGAGTTGAATCACGTGCAGGTCGCTCCGCACCACGACTGCTTCATCCACGCGCATGTGGTCGCGGCGAGCCCCGCCGGTTGCATCGTCGAATCGTTCACCGACCCGGAGCGCGATCCGCTGCAGGCGGAGCTGTTCGAGGATCCTCCGAAGATTGCTAACGGGTGGCTCAAGTTGAAAGAAGCCCCGGGCCTGGGATTGACATTGTCCGCAGCGGCGGTGAAGAAGTTCGGCGAGCGTATACTGTAAACGCGTCACGCGACTCCGCCGGATTTCTGCACGACCGGCGGCGTGCACAAAAACAAACTCACAACAGTGGGGAGGAGACGTTCATGAGGGCGGTCGTTCTGCCGGGAGACCGTAAGGTCGAAATCCGCGAGTTCCCCGACCCGACCCCTGGGCCCGGCGAGGTGGTGCTGGAAATAAAAGCTTCCGGCATGTGCGGCAGCGATCTCAAATACTACCGCGCGTCCGGAGGCGCCGCGTCGCTGGGATTCAAGACCAGCGGCGGCCCGGTGATTGCCGGGCACGAGCCCTGCGGGGTGGTGGCGGCGGTCGGCCCCGGCGTTCCCGAGAACCAGGCGCGCGTAGGCATGCGCGTCATGCAGCATCATTACCGCGGCTGCGGCGTGTGCCCGCATTGCCAGACCGGCTGGATGCAACTCTGCGTCGAGGGCGTGGCCGAAGTCTACGGCGCGACCGGTCACGGCGCGCATGCCAGATACATGAAGTGCCCGGCACGCACCCTGGTGCCCCTGCCCGACGAATTGTCGTTCGACGCTGGCGCCGCAATTTCGTGCGGCACCGGCACGGCGTGGAGCGCGCTGCATCGTCTGGATCTGCAGGGTAATCACACCATTGCCGTGTTCGGCCAGGGCCCGGTCGGGCTGTCCGTCACGCTGCTGGCTGCCGCGATGGGTGCACGCGTAATCGCCCTGGACACGAGCGAAGAACGGCTCGCGCGAGCCAAAGAGTTTGGCGCGGACGTGTTGATCAATCCCAAGAACACCGGGGACGTGGTGCAGGCGATCCGGGATCTGACCCACGGCCTCGGCGCCGATGTCGCGCTCGATGCCTCGTCTTCCCCTGTGGCGCGTCAGCAAGCGGTGCGCTGCGTACGCACCTGGGGCAAGGCGTGCTTCGTCGGCGAAGGCGACACCGTCACCCTGGACGTGAGCAACGATCTGCTGCGCAGGCAAGTGACGCTGATCGGGTCGTGGACCTTCTCGACCGTCGGCCAGGCTGAATGTGCGCGCTACATCGCCGATCGCGAAATCGACGTCGACCGCCTCTTCACGCACCGCTGGAAGCTCGAGCAGGCGGTGGAAGCGTATCAACTTTTCGACAAGCAGACTTCGGGCAAGGGCGTTATCCTGCCGTCGTAGGTTTGCAGCGGTCCATGCCGTTCCCGGCGGGAATGGCGCGTCGGACAACGACAATAACCAAGGGAGGAAGTCATGAAGCTCACCCGAATTCTGGCTATGGCTTGCGCATTGGCGCTTGTTGCCACGACCGCATCCGCGCAGTCGGCGACCAAGCTGCGTTTCGAATCGGTATTCCCGGCATCGAGTCTGTTCTTCGAGAGTTCCAAATATTTTGCCGAGCGCGTCAAGGCGTTGAGCGGCGGACGACTGGTGATCGAAATGCTGCCGCCCGGCGCAGTGGTGCCGCCTTTCGAAGTGCTCGACGCGATACACAAGGGTGTGCTGGACGGCGGGCATACGGCGGCGGCCTACTGGGTGGGCAAGAACCGCGCGGCCACCCTTTTCGGCCCGGCACCCGGGGGACCGTTCGGCTTCGACATTCTCGACTACATGGGCTGGATTCACGAAGGCGGCGGACTGGCGCTGTACCAGGAGTTCTACCAGAAGGAGCTGCAGCGCAACGTCGTGGTGATGCCGATGAGCTCGGGTGGCCCCCAGATCCTTGGCTGGTTCAAGAAGCCGGTGAAGAACTGGGAGGACCTGAAAGGCCGCAAATGCCGGGAAACCGGCATCACGGCGGAAGTGTTCTCCCGGGCGGGCATGAATACGGTGAACATGCCCGGCGGAGAAATTGTTCCGGCCGGCCAGCGCGGTGTCATCGAGTGTGCGGAATGGGTCGGTCCGGCGGAAGACATGAGAATCGGCTTCCACACGGTCTGGAAATACGCCTACATGCCCTCGGTTCACGAGTCGGCCGCCATTGCGGAACTGATGATCAACGGCGACGTCTGGAAAAAACTGCCCGAAGACCAGCAGGAAATCATCAAGTCGGCGGTCATGGATGCCACGCTGCGCTCGCGGTTGGTCTCGAACAAGGTCAATGCCGAGGCGCTGGTGGAGTTGCGGGAAAAACACGGCGTCAAGATCGAACGCACGCCACCGGACATCCTGACCAAGATCCTCGAAACCTGGGATCAGATCGCCAAGGAAGAAATGGCGAAGA
>JANOGP010000275.1:0-9847 GCA_031406075.1 Betaproteobacteria bacterium | reverse complement strand
GTCAGCTCGCCGTTTTTCGCGATCAGCGTCGCGGTGTTCCAGTTGCGGATCATCGCCAGACGCGCGCCGGCATCGCGCACGCCCCCATTTTCGAGCGCCACGACCGCGGTCGCGAACAGCTTCAACGCATCGCGCGGCGGTAGATCGACCCAGCGCGTGATCGCGAGATAGCCGCCCGGTCGCAGCCGCATGAGATAACGCTGCAGCGCCTCGACGGTATAGAGGTAGCTCTCGTTCAATGCGTAAAGGCCCGCCGCAGACGCGCCGAACGCATCCAGCAGTCCGAGCTGGATCACGTCGAAATGGCCCCGGCTCGCGGCGGCGAAGCCCCGCGCCTCGGCAATGTGCAGGTGCACGCCGGGCCTGCTGTATGGGCGCCCGGAGAATTCGCTGAATTCGCGCTCTACCAATTCCGCCATTTGCGGATTTAGCTCCACAGCGTCAACCGTTGCTGCGCCGTGATACAGCGCCTGCAGCACGTCCGTGCCGGCGCCCGCTCCCAGGACCAGAACCCGCGGTGTGCTGGTCAGGTGATAAGGCAGCGCCGAGGTGAGGTAATCGACATAGATGAGCGTCTCGCGGCTGCCGTCGTAGCGGTTCAGCGCGCTGAATCCCTCGCCGTCGGTGAAAAGGCCGAACTGGTCGGGCGGCGGCTGCGGCGCGTTCAGGCTCAACCCGGGCGCGTGCCGGAACGGCACTGCGATGCTCTCCACCACCGTCAACTGGCCGAGTGGGCTGGAGCGCTCCGCCCGCACCCCCGCGCCCATCACTTCGAGCGCCTTGGTGAGGCTCTTGTACTGCGACATGCGCAACTGCCCGACCGGCGTCTGCGCCGCGACTAACGCGACAACGGCCAGCGTGAGAGGTGCCAGAGCCGCGGTGCGTGGCCGCCCGCCGGCGCTCAGCCAGAAAAGCGCCGCCGCGATCGCACCGAGCGCCGCCACGCAGGCGAGAACCATCGTCGGTTGCAGGGCGAACAGCGCAAAGATCACCCCCAGGCTGCCGAACGCAGCGCCCACGAGGTCGAAGGCATAGACGCGCCGCGCCTGCGCCGTGTAGCGCGTGAACGCAAGGCATACGCACACCGCGGCAAAGAAAAACGGCACGAACAACAGCATGTACATCGCCAGCAGCCACAGCGGCTGACGCACATCCCAGAGGAGTTCCAGCGCGTTGAAGGGCAGCGCCTGCGCCAGCAGGAAACACCCCATCGAAGTGACGCTGAACGCCGCCGCCGCGGATGCAAACACCGGCGCGAGGCGTTGTTCTAGTCGTGGCCGGAACAAGGTGACCATCGTGCCCGCCGCGCCGTAACCGAGCAGCGCCACGCTGATGATCATGTAGGCAAAGTGATGCCACTGAATGATGGCGAACAACCTCGTGAGCAGGATCTCGTAAGCTAGCGCGGCCGCCGACACCAGCGACACCGCCACACCCAGACCGGGCGGCAGCGTGCCGGGTTGTGTGGTGACTTCAGACATGGTGCGCGTTGCCGGAGTGTTGCGTCGCTGATCGCTCGAAGCCCGGGCGGCGCGGCAGCGCGCGGTCAGTGCCTGCCGGTAAGGGGAACAAAACGCACAGGCAGCATCTGTCGGCTCACTACCGAGCCGTCCGGCCTTTTCTCGATCAGCATCAGCTGCTGGGTGAGGAAACTCGTGCCCACCGGGATCACCATACGCCCGCCGGGCTTGAGCTGTTGCACCAGCGGCACCGGAATATGACTCGCGGCTGCGGTGACGATGATGCCGTCGAAGGGCGCTTGCGAGGGCCAGCCGTAATAGCCGTCGGCGACTTCCACTTCCACGTTGCGATAGCCGAGCTGCGCGAGCCGTTTTTTTGCCTGGATCCCGAGCGGCTCGATGATTTCCATCGTGTATACCTTCCTGGTGAGCTGCGCCAGCACCGCCGCCTGGTAGCCCGAACCGGTGCCGATTTCCAACACCACGTGTCCCGGCTCGGGCCGCAGCAGATCGGTCATCAGCGCGACGATGTAGGGCTGCGATATCGTCTGCCCGTGGCCAATCGGCAGCGGCCGATTGTCGTAGGCGTAGCCATGCTGTGCCGCCGGAACGAACAGATGGCGCTGCACCTTTCCCATGACTTCGAGGACTTTCCGGTCGAGCGTGCCTCCCATTTCCAGTGGAATCGACGCCGCCATGCGCTCAACGTCGCGAACCATCTCGCGCCGCGCCGCGGCGTAATTGTCCTCACCGCTGGCAATGCTGGCAAAGAACAGCACCGCGAATAGTCCGCCTCTGACGAACCGCAGCAAAAGGAAACGAAGGATGGGAAGTCCAGTGCACCACATGCTCGGGTACAAGTATGGAGGCAAACGGCGTCGCGGGGAACGGCAGGCGCCCGGGGCGGGCACGGCAAAACGGGAAAGCGGGAAAGCGCTACGCGCTGGTGGCGATCGTCGCCCTTGTTTCCGACGCGACTTTGACGACGCGTGTCCAGCCGTAGGGATCGGCGGCACGGCCGTACTGGATGTCGGTCAACCCTTTGAACAACCGCTGCGCCACCGGCCCTGCCTCGCCGCTGCCGAAGGCGTAATCGCGGCCCAGGTAGCCGAAGCGGCCAACCGGCGCGATCACCGCGCCGGTGCCGATGCCGAACGCTTCGGTGACCTTGCCTGCCTCGATGTCGCGCAGCACCTCGCGGATGTCAATGTGGTCTTCGGTCACGCTATAGCCGAGATCGGGCGCGAGCTTGAGCAGCGAATCGCGGGTGATGCCGGGCAGGATGGCTCCGGACAAGGCCGGCGTGCGGATGTGCTTGCCTTCATATACGAAGGCGATGTTCATGGCGCCGACTTCGTCCACGTAGCGGCGTTCCACGGCATCCAGCCACAGCACCTGCTGATACCCCGCAGCGAGCGCCTTCTCGGTTCCGGCCAGGCTGCCCGCATAGTTGCCCGGGGTCTTGGCTTCACCGGTGCCGCCGCGCACCGTGCGCACGTGCTGGTCGGAAACGAACACCGATACCGGCTTGAAGCCGCCGGAAAAGTAAGGTCCGACGGGACTGAGGATGATGTAATGCAGAAAGTCGCGGCTGGCGCGCACCTCGAGCGTGTTCTCGGTGGCAATCATCACCGGACGGATATAGAGAGCCGCCCCTTCCTGCTTCGGCGTCCAGGCATGCTCGAGCCGCACCAGTTCCGAGATTGCCTGAACGTGCTCCCCGATATCCACTTTCGGCATCGCCATTCGGCCGGCCGAGTTGTTGAAGCGCTCCGCATTCTTCTCCACCCGGAACAGGTTGAGATTGCCGTCGGTGCGGCGATAGGCCTTGGTGCCGTCGAAAATCATCTGGCCGCAGTGAAACACTTCCGCGGCGGGATCGAGCGCAAGCGGCCGGTACGGCCCGATCACCGCATCGTGCCAGCCCTTCTGCGCAGTGTAGCGTTGGGTAAACATGCGGCCGGTAAACACGCGCCCGAAGCCGAGTTCCTTTGGAAGGCTCTTCGGCGCGGCATCGTCCACCGGTTCCACGCGGATGCTGATTCCGGTCATTCTTTGTTCTCCTCGAGGAAATGCGCCGTCAGCACCTTCCATTCGTCATCCAGCGTCATGTCTGCGAGTTTGCGTCCGGCGCGGCGATACCAGTAGCCGGCGTTGGACAGATCGCCCTCGACCCGGTGGAGATGGGCATGCACCAGTGCCGAGGTGGTTTCGTTTTCATGCTCCTGGACGATGGCATGCGCACGTTGCCAGTCTCCCTTGTGGGCAAACCACAGGGCCTCCAGCATCGGGCTCAGTCCGGAGGGCGGCGTATTCCGCGATGTCGTGCGCTCGAATTCTTGCACATTCATGGCAGGGTTTTGCGTCAACGCTCTTGTCGCCGGCCATCGGCCGGCCTACGCCGGCCTGGCGCTCGCGTTGAGCTCGGCACCCTGATCGTCGAGAAACTCCTTCTTCACATACTTGGTGTTGTAACCGTTGAACAAATGGCCGACAAGCCCGCGATCGAGATCGCTGGTGCCCATGTACCAGTCGGCAACCGGGTAGGTCAGGTTCATGTTGTGCTCCATCATGATCGGCTCGCTGTGATGCGCGGCGTGGTGCCGCCGGATGGTGTTCACCAGCGGGCAGTTGCGCACGAACCAGTTGTCGTGCACGTGGCAGCATAGATGGAAGGTCTCGTAGTTCAGGTAGAAGATCGGCGTGAGCAGCATCAGGATGTAACCCGCGTTCGCCGACCACAGGTAGCCGAGGACGATTGCCGCAGGCAACGTGAGCAGCATGAACACCAGCAGCGCGTACGGGGGGAATAGCACGATGCGCCATTCGCGGTTGGTGTCGTAGGTCATCACCTGCGAAGTGAAATACTGATGGTGCTGGTGGGTATGGCGGTGGTAGACCGGCATGAGGATGCCGCCGAGGCCCTTGATCGGCCGGTGCATCGCATTCCTGTGCAGCCACCACTCGTTGAAATTGTAGAACACCAGAACCGGGATCACGAACAGCAACTCCCAGATCGTCGGGTTCTCGACCTGCGATGCGCAGTACCAGACCACGGCGATGCCGGGTACGACGATGGACAGCAAGTGCCCCCAGCCGTTGTACCAGGAAGCGATGTTGCGCTTGTATTCGTCGCGGAACGCAGCCTGCTTCGGCGTCAGCACAGCATTAGTCATGGTCTCCTCCGTTCATGCGGCGCACTCGTGCCGTGCGCTCGTTCGCTGGATTGTCCCGTGATTTTAACCCTTCTGGGGCCAGGCGCGTCCGGGTTCCCCGGGCGTTTGCCTCGAGATCATGGTTACGCTATGGTTCGTGCTTATTTCATTTACCCCGGATCATGACCGCTGCAACTGCTGACTCTTTTCGCCGCGACGCCCAGGTGATCGGGCTGGTCGGACTCGCCCACGGCACTTCGCACTTCTTCCACCTCGCGCTTGCGTCCCTGTTTCCCTGGCTCAAGGATGCGTTCGTCCTGAGCTATGCCGAGCTTGGGCTGCTGATGACCGTATTCTTCATCGTATCTGGCGTGGGCCAGGCGCTCGCCGGTTTCGTGGTTGACCGCTTCGGCGCGCTGCCGGTGCTGTTGGGCGGCATTGCGCTGCTCGGCCTTGCGGCGCTCGGTCTTGCGGCCAGCCAGAACTATCCGATGCTGATCCTGTTCGCCGGCGTCGCCGGCCTGGGCAACAGCGTCTTTCATCCCGCCGATTTCACGCTGCTCAACAGGCGGGTGAGCGTGCCGCGGCTCGGACATGCGTTCAGCGCGCACGGACTGGCGGGAACGCTCGGCTGGGCGTTGGCGCCTGTGTTTCTGGCCGGCATCGCAACGATCGCCGGCTGGCGCCTGGCGCTGCTGGCTGCCGCCGTGCTGGCATTCACGGTGTTGGTTGCGCTGGCCGCCTTCCGCGATCTGCTCGATCCGCGCGAGGTGGAGCATGCGGTGGCGCAACCTTCGAGAGGCGCCGGCGGCAGCATTCTTGGCTTCATGTCGGCTCCGGTGTGGATGTGCTTTGCCTTCTTCCTGATTTCTTCGTTTTCGTTCGGCGGAATCCAGAGCTTCGCGCCGGCGGCGCTGCGCGACATTTACGAGATTCCCTTTGCGCTGGCGACCGCGTGCATCACCGCGTTCATGCTGGCAAGCGCGGGCGGCATCGTCACCGGAGGATTTCTCGCCGCCAGGACCGTCCATCACGACAGGGTCGTTGCGGCCGCCTTCACCGCGGCAGGCGCGATCGCGGTGCTGGTGGCAACCGGAATGCCCCCCGCCGCCAGCGTTATCGTGCTACTGGGATTGATCGGTTTCGGTACCGGTATTGCCGGCCCTTCCCGGGATCTGCTGGTGCGCGCGGCCGCGCCGAAGGGCGCCACCGGCCGCGTCTACGGCGTGGTGTACTCGGGGCTGGACATCGGACTCGCGACTGCGCCGACGCTGTTCGGCCTTCTGATGGATTGGCAGCATCCCTCGTGGGTGTTCATCGGCATCGGCCTGTTCCAGGTACTTTCGTTGTTCGCCGTCCTTGGCGTGGGCGGCACGGCGATCAAGCGCAGCATGCGCACGGCCTGAGAAACAGGCTGTACTCAAACCCGCCAGCCTCTTTGCGCGTAAGACGCAGGCAATGAGCGACCAAAAGATCGCCGTCGAAGTACGCGCTGCGGAGAAAGTATTCGCCAACGGCGTGCGCGCCCTCGATCCGATCGACCTGGTCGTCCACGAAGGCGAAATCGTCACACTGGTCGGCCCCTCCGGTTGCGGCAAGAGCACCTTATTGAGATTGGTCGCCGGGTTGGTGCAGCCAAGCGTTGGCCGCGTCGGACTTTCCCCGGAGGCCCGGTCGGCCGGACTCGCATTCGTTTTTCAGAACGCGACGCTGATGCCCTGGGCGAAGGTGGAACGCAACGTCCGCCTGCCGCTCGACCTGTCCGGCGTCGAACGGGCTAAGTCAGAGGACAAGGTGCGCCACGCGCTGGAACTGGTGGGCCTGACCGATTTCGCGCGTTTCTATCCGCGCGAACTTTCCGGCGGCATGCAGATGCGCGCGTCGATCGCCCGGGCGCTGGTGACCGGGCCACGGCTGCTGCTCATGGACGAACCCTTCGGCGCGCTCGACGAAATCACCCGCAACCGGCTCGACCGGGATCTGTCCGAACTGTGCGCCCGCGAAAAGCTCACCGTGTTGTTCGTCACCCACAGCATCTACGAAGCGGTATTCCTGTCGTCGCGGGTGCTTGTGATGTCCGCCCGCCCGGGCCGGATTTTCGAGGAAATTGAAATCGACGAACCCCGGCCGCGCCGCGACGCCTTCCGCACCGCGGACAAATTTGCGCGCCTGAGCGCCGCCCTTTCCGGCATGCTGGCCACCGCCACGCACGAGGCGCCCGCATGAGCGACAGGAAATGGCTGCAAACCGGCGCACCGATCGCGGTCGGCATTGCGTTCATCCTGATCTGGCACGCGCTGGTGGTGATGAACGAAGTGCCCTCCTACATCGTGCCTTCACCCTTCCTGGTGATGAAGACGCTGGCGCAGGACTGGAGATTGTTGTCCGGCTCGCTGCTGGTCACGCTGCAGGTCACCGGCGCAGCGCTGGCACTTGCCATCGTGCTGGGGGTGGCGCTTTCCATTCTGTTCGTGCAGAGCAGGCTGATCGAGGCGAGCCTGTTGCCCTATGCGGTGATCCTGCAGGTCACGCCGCTGGTGGCGATCGCGCCGCTGATCATCATCTGGGTGGACGAACCTCGCACTGCACTCGTAATCTGCGCCACCGTGGCGTCGATTTTTCCAGTGATTGCCAACACGACCATCGGCCTGCGCAGCGTGGACCCCGGACTGCTCGACCTGTTCCGCATGTATGGTGCTTCGCGAATGCAGACGTTGATCCGGTTGCGCATTCCCAGTGCGGCGCCTTATTTCTTTGCCGGTCTGCGGGTGGCCGCTGCGCTCGCGCTGATCGGCGCGGTGGTCGCGGAATTCGTCGCCGGCACCGGCGGCACTCAGTCCGGACTCGCCTACCAGATCCTTCTGTCGGGGTTGCAGCTCAACATTCCTCGCCTGTTCGCGGCGCTGATCCTCATCACCCTGACCGGCATTGCGCTGTTCCTGCTGGTAACGGCGCTGGCCAGAGTATCTTTGCGCCGCTGGCACGAAAGCGAGTTGCTGCAGGAGCGGTAATGCCTTACGGCAGTGAAACGCACCACCAAAAACAGAGGCGCAGAACTCTTTCTGCGCTTTACAAGTCACCTTCGGGTGACTGAATGAAATTCTATGTCAAGCGCACGCTTATTGCCTTCGTGGTATTCATTTTGTGCGGGGCGATATGGCTTGCCTATGAGTTTGGCAGTCGTCCCAGTCTGGCACCCTATGTGAATTTGGCGCTGGCGCCCGCTGCCAGTAAAGCCACTGGTCTGCGGGTAACGTTTCTCGGCGTATCAACCTTGCTGTTCGACGACGGGGAGACTGCCATCCTCACAGATGGATTTTTCACACGCCCGGATGGGAAGACCGTATTCACGCGCAAAGTCATGCCCGATTCAGAACGGATTGCCAAGTCCCTGGAGCGCGCGGGCATTACGCGTCTCGCCGCCGTAATCGTGACACACTCTCACTATGATCACGCCATGGATTCGCCTGAAGTCGCAAGGCTTACGGGTGCCATCGTCGTGGGCTCCGAATCAACTGCCAATGTCGCCCGCGGTTGGAAGCTTACCGAGAACCAAATCCGTATCGTGCGCAACGGCGATCAGATCAATTTTGGCCGTTTTCAAGTCACGTTCATTCAAACTCGGCATGCGCCTACGGGCTTCACAGGTGGGGAAATCCGAGAGCCGCTAATGCCGCCGGTTCGGGCGTACCAGTATCGGGAAAGCACCAGTTTTTCAGTTCTGATCAAGCACAATGGAAAAACTCTGCTGGTGCAAAGCACGGCCGGCTTTGTCGAGGGAGCGCTCCGAGGACAAAAGGCGGATGTCGTTTTTTTGGGGATCGGTGCGCTTGGGAAACAGGATGAAGCCTATCGGCAGGCGTACTGGCGCGAGACGGTTCAGGCCGTCGGTGCACGCCAAGTAATACCAATTCACTGGGACGATTTCACTCGGCCACTCGACCAGCCCTTGGTACCGCTTCCGTACCTGTTTGACGATCTCGATGAATCCATGGCATTCATCCTTGGGCGAGGGCAGCAAGAAGGTATCGATGTGAAGTTCGCTCCCGCATGGGCAAAAGTCGATCCGTTCGCCGGGGTCTGATTGGTGATCAGAGTGGCGCAGGGGGACCCAACCCCCCGCGCTTCAGCGGATCGGCCACAAAGCTGCGCTTTGCCCGTTGTGTTTTCAGTCCTCGCAGCTCTGGCGTAAACTGCAGTGAATTTATCCGTCGGAGCCCGACAAGATGAATCGTATTGCCCGACTCGCTGCTGCCACTATTCTGTTGTGTTGCAGCTTCGCCGGCCAAGCACTCGACAAGGTCACGTTTCTCACCAATTGGTACGCCGAGGCTGAGCATGGCGGTTTCTACCAGGCGCTCGCCGAAGGTACATACCGGAAGTACGGCCTCGATGTCACGATCGGAATGGGCGGCCCGCAGGTCAACGTCTACCAGTTGCTGCTCGCGGAAAAGGCCGATTTCGTGATGGGCTACGACGTCGCCACCATCAACGGGGTCGAGCAGAATCTTCCGCTGATCACCGTCGCGGCGAACTTCCAGAGCGAGCCTGTGGGGCTGATCGCGCATCCCGACGTCGGGAGGATCGAGGATCTGAAGACCCGCACGTTGCTGATCGGCCAGGCGAGCGAAACCACGTACTGGCCGTGGCTCAAGGCGAAGTACGGTTTCACCGAGGCGCAGAAGCGGCCTTACGCGTACAGCGTCCAGCAATTCCTGGTGGACAAGAACGTCGCGCAGCAGGGCTACATCACCTCCGAGCCCTACGCAATTGAGCAAGCCGGCATCAAGCCTAAGATCTTTCATCTGGCCAAGTACGGCTATCCGCCCTACGCGCAGACCGTTGTCACGCTCACCAAGACGGTGAAGGCCCGGCCGGACGTCATCAAGCGCTTCGTCGAGGCCTCGGCGCTGGGCTGGAAAAGCTATCTGAAGAATCCGGCGCGGGGCAATGTCCTCATCAAGAAGGACAACCCGCAGATGGACGACGACCAGATCGCCTTCAGCATCGCCAAGCTCAAGGAGTACGCGATCGTCGATGGCGGCGACGCCAGGAAGCTCGGCCTGTTCACCATGACCGACGCGCGCTGGAAGCAGACCTTCGAATTCATGCGCGACGCCGGGCTCGTGAAACCCGGCGTCGACGTGCACAAGGCCTACACGCTGGAGTTCGTAAAGCAGATCAGAGTGCTGCCGTAGGCCGCGGAACGGCGATGATCGTCGATTGTCACGT
>JANOGP010000163.1:0-3878 GCA_031406075.1 Betaproteobacteria bacterium | reverse complement strand
GCCGAGATGCCCAGGCTCGCGGTGCTGACTGTTCCAGCAGCGTTCGATCCCGGCGCAAGGCTTATCGAGGCGATCTTTTGTCCTGCGCATTCCCCCGACCCCCCTCCTTCGATCCGCGTCTGTAGTTTCCAGCTTTAGCCTTCGCCAGCACTGAATCCGCCGCGTAAGCGGCTGTTCGTGTTTTCTTTGCGGAGGCATCATGAAATTCCCGGATTTTCCGTCGGCGGCATCCGTTGCCGCATGCACCAGATTTGCGTGGATCGAATCGGTCCGCGGGTTTTGCCTTTCTATCGTCCTGACCGCCTTGGCCGGGGCACTCGCGTTCTGCGGAACTGTTTCCGACGCCGATGCGCCGCTGACGCTCGCCGAGGCGCAGCGCCGCGCGGTCGACCGTTCGCGCCAGATATCGGCGCACGACTCCTCCGCCGTGGCCTCCCGCGAAATGGCCGTAGCCGCAGGCCAGCTGCCCGATACCGTGCTCAAACTCGGGATCGACAACCTGCCCGCCGATGGTCCCGACCAATTCAGTGTCACGCGCGACTTCATGACGATGCGCCGCATCGGCGTCATGCAGGAGTTCACGCGTTCTGAAAAACGCCAGCTGCGTGCCCGTAGATTCGAACGCGAGGCCGAAAAGTCAATCGCCGAAAAAACCGCGGCCGTCGCGTCCATTCAGCAAGATACGGCGCTCGCCTGGCTCGACCGTTACTACGCCGAGGCCTCCGCAGCCGTGATCGCGCAGCAAGCCGGAGAGGCCAAGCTTGAAATCGTGGCCGTCGAGGGCGCCTACCGTGCCGGCCGCGGCAATCAGGCCGATGTGTTCGCGGCGCACAGCGAGCTGGCGGTATTGGAAATTCAGGCGAGCGAATTTGACCGCCGCATCCGCACCGCAAAGATCAACCTTACCCGTTGGATAGGCGAGACGGCCGACGCGCCATTGGCGGGCAAACCCCACATTGATTCCATTCGTTTGGATACCGGCGCGCTCGACACCGAGCTCGCCCACCACCCGCAGATCGCCGTACTCGCCAAACAGGAAGAAATCGCTTCGACCGAGGCCAGGATCGCCCAGTCTGAAAAAAAGGCGGACTGGAGCATGGAGCTGATGTACAGCCAGCGCGGGCCATCCTATTCGAACATGGTGTCGATTGGTGTCTCGATTCCTTTGCAGTGGGACCAGAAAGACCGTCAGAACCGGGAACTCGCAGCCAAGCTTGCGTTGGCCGAGCGGGCAAAGGCCGAACGTGAGGAGGCGCTGCGCGCGCGCATTGGCGAGGTACGGGCGATGATCGCCGAGTGGGAAAACGACCGCGAGCGCATGGCACGCTATGAACGTGACCTGGTTCCGCTCGCGAGGGAGCGCACAAAGGCCGCACTCGCCGCCTACCAGGGCGGCAAGGGGAATCTGTCCGACCTGCTTCTGGCTCGCCGCAACGAGATCGAAATTCGCATGCAGACCGTGCAACTTGAAGCAGGTATCGCGCGCCTGTGGGGGCAACTGAATTTCCTTTTCCCGGACGGCGATGGATCGACTCATGCGAGCGTGCCGGCGCAGTCGAGCGCGAACCGGAGCAAGGAGCTCAAATGAAACCCAGGAATTTCGTCCTCGCGCTGGCCGCCGCGAGCCTCCTTGGCGCTGCCGGTTATGGCCTTTATTGGGTCGGCATGAACCGGGGCATGAAGATGGGGGACCCGACTTCTGGCCCTATAGCTGCCGGCGGCAACGCCCAAACAACGAGCGCCACCGGCAAGAAGGTCCTTTACTGGCATGACCCGATGGTGCCGGCACAGAAGTTCGACAAGCCGGGCAAGTCACCCTTCATGGACATGCAGTTGGTTCCCGTCTACGCCGATGGCGATGGCGACGAAGGGTCGGTAACGATCAGCCCGCGGGTGCAGCAGAACCTGGGCGTGCGTACGGCCGAAGTGACGATGGGCACTCTCGCGCCGGTAGTGGAAGCAGTGGGTACCGTGGCCTACAACGAGCGGGATCTCGTGGTATTGCAGGCGCGCAACAACGGCTATATAGAGAAACTGTATGTGCGGGCGCCGCTCGACGCCGTGCGCAAGGGTCAGTCTCTGGCGGAACTGTATGTCCCCGAATGGGTAGCCGCGCAGGAAGAGTACTTCTCCGTGCGGCGCATGGCCGGCACCCGGCTGGAGGCGCTGGTGGATGGCGCCCGTCAACGCATGCGTCTGGCCGGCATGACGGAAGAACAGATTCGCATGGTCGAATCCACCGGAAAAATACACGCACGATTAACGGTGAGCGCTCCGATCAGCGGCGTCGTCACTGAACTCGGTGCGCGCGAAGGAATGACGGTGATGGCCGGGGCGACGCTGTTCCGCATCAACGGGCTCGATACCGTGTGGGTAAACGCGGAAGTCAGAGAGGCCCAGGCGAGCGAAGTGCGGCGAGGCAATCTGGTCGAAGCCCGCACATCCGCCGTACCCGGCACCACGTTCAAGGGTCGCGTGAATGCCATCCTGCCCGAGGTCGATCCTGCGACCCGCACGCTCAAGGCGCGCGTCGAACTGGCGAATCCAAAAGGCGAATTGGTGCCGGGCATGTTTGCCACGATCAATTTCGCGCCCGCCGCACGCAAAGAAACCCTCGTGGTGCCGACCGAGGCGGTAATCCGGACCGGAAGCCGCAGCGTCGTCATCGTCGCGCAAGGCGACGGGAGGTTCGCTCCGATCGATGTGGAAATCGGCATGGAAACCGACGGCCGGACCGAGATTCGGAATGGGCTCGAGTCCGGCCAGCATGTCGTCGTGTCCGGCCAGTTTCTGATCGATTCGGAAGCAAGCCTTAAAGGAACCGCAACGCGAATGGGCGATGCAACGGTGGCGGATGGCGGCATTGCCGGCACTCCGACCCATCGTGGGGAAGGGAAAGTCGAGCGCATCGGCAAGGACGAAGTCACGCTCTCGCACGGTCCGATCCCCTCGCTGCAATGGGGGCCGATGACCATGGGGTTCCGGCTGCCGGCGACGGGTCTTCCCAAGGACCTGGCCGTCGGAGACACCGTCACGTTTGAGTTTCGCGAATCCGGGGACGGCATGTTTGAGATCATTTCCATCTCCGCCATTACCCCTGCGCCCGCTCAACCGATGACGGGCGAAGACAAAGCCCTCATGAGTGGCGAGAAGAAGGGGTCGACGAAATGATCGCCAATCTCATTCGCTGGTCGATTGCCAACCGCTTCCTAGTGCTGCTCGCCACGCTGATGCTCACGGGCTGGGGCATCTGGTCGTTGTCCAAAACGCCGCTCGACGCGATCCCTGATCTGTCGGACGTGCAGGTCATCATCCGCACCACCTATCCGGGCCAGGCACCGCAAATCGTCGAGAACCAGATCACCTATCCGCTCACCACGACCATGCTCTCGGTACCTGGGGCGAAGACGGTACGCGGGTACTCGTTCTTCGGCGATTCCTTCGTTTACATTCTGTTCGAGGATGGCACCGACCCGTACTGGGCGCGCTCGCGTGTGCTCGAATACCTGAACCAGGTGCAGTCGCGTCTGCCGCCGCAAGCTAAAACCGCCCTTGGGCCCGATGCGACCGGCGTCGGCTGGGTCTACCAATATGCGCTGGTGGACCGCAGCGGCAAGATGGACCTGTCGCAACTGCGCGCACTGCAGGATTGGTTTCTCAAGTATGAACTGAAGGCCGTCCCGAACGTATCGGAAGTGGCGAGCATCGGCGGCATGGTGCGGCAGTATCAGATCGTGCTCGACCCGGACAAGCTGCGCGCTTACAACATCCCTCATGGCAAGGTGATCGAGGCGGTACGCAAGTCCAACCAGGAAACCGGCGGCTCGGTGCTGGAACTGGGTGAAGCCGAATACATGGTGCGTGCTTCGGGTTATCTC
>JANOGP010000133.1:0-10987 GCA_031406075.1 Betaproteobacteria bacterium | reverse complement strand
ATTGCTGGAACAGAGCTTGCTTGAATCAGGGCAGGAAGTACGGGACTGGGTTGAGGTGGCGTTAAAATCCTCTCCGGTTGGCCAGTCGGAAGCCGCGGCTTCTGCAGCAAAGGCGGCGATGGCCACTGCCCAGGCAATGATCGAAGGAATTTCGAAGGCCGCGAAGCAGGCGGCCGGATACGCGGATGCCAGCGTCAGGGCGGCCGCGACGGCGGAAGCCGTGAACGGCGCCGCGAAGTAACGGATGCAAGGCTCCTCCCCCTTTATCTAAAGGTTCTCCTTTGGTAAAGGTTCACCCCGGTGGGTAACTCCACCGGGGTTTTTTTTGCCCATTCCTGGTGCGTAAAAACGGCAGAAAATTGACGCAGCGCGGCACAAGGGAGGCGCCCAAACGAGGGTCAAGCCATGCCTAAAGTGCCCAAAATAACCTGTTCCAACGAAAGGTTATGGAGTACTTTGAATCCAAAAAGTGAACAGGCCCGCAGTCAAACTCCGGAAGCGACGATCCGTCTTGCTCATTACCCGCTTTTACCGGCCACAGGCCACCAGCCACCCGTTACCGGTCACTCGTCACTCGTCACCGCCTCTAGGACATATGTTGTCCGCCGTTGATCGAAATATTGGCGCCGGTAACGAATGCGGCCTCATCCGAGGCCAGGTAGATGATCAGGCCAGCCACTTCCTCAGGCTTTCCCAGTCGCCCCAACGGAATTTGCGGAAGGATCTTCGAGTCGAGGATGTCCTGCGGGATCGCAGTCACCATTTTAGTGCCGATATAGCCCGGCGAGATGGTGTTCACGGTCACGCCTTTTTTCGCGACTTCGTAGGACAGCGCCTTGGTGAAGCCGTGCATGCCGGCCTTCGCCGCCGAGTAATTGGTCTGGCCGAACGCGCCTTTCTGACCGTTCACCGATGACACGTTGATCACGCGTCCCCAGTTGCGCTCGACCATGCCGTCGAGCACCTGTTTGGTCATGTTGAAGACGCTGTCCAGATTGGTGCGGATGACCACATCCCAGTCGGCCTTGGTCATCTTCTTAAAGGTCATGTCACGGGTAATGCCCGCATTGTTTACCAGCACATCGACCGGGCCGACTTCGGTGTCGATGCGCCTGACACAAGCAGCACACGAATCGAAGTCCATGACATCCACCGGATACGCCTGAAAGCCGTATCCGCGCTTTTTCATTCCCGCCAGCCATTCATTCGCGATCTTGTTGCCGGGAGAGTGGGTCGTAACGACGGTGTAACCCTGGTCCGCCATCTTGGTGCAGATGGACTCGCCAAGCCCGCCCATGCCCCCGGTCACGAGAACGTTTCGCTTTGCCATGGTTGTGTTCCTCCCTCCATTGTTCTTGATTGACCTCCACTGCCGCGCACGTGCGCTCAACGGAGTATTTCTTTCACGTACCGCCCGGGCGCCGGTTCGATCACGGAAAATCGTGTGTTTCCCAACACGGCAGGTGCACGCCTTGTTTTTCCGGACTTTTCGCGCAGCCAGTCGGCCCAGTGACGCCACCAGCTGCCCGCTTGTTTCGCCGAACCTGCAAACCAGGACTCAGCGTCCGTTGCCACCGCGGTATTGGTCCAATAGTGGCGGCGCATCTTCGACGCCGGGTTGACGATGCCCGCCACGTGTCCGCTCGCGCCAAGCACAAATTCGGTGCGTCCTCCAAGCAATGCCACACTCAGGTGCGCGGTCCTCCAGGGGACGATGTGATCTTCGCGCGTGGCCAGCACGAAGGATGGCACTCCGATTTTGCCCAAGTCCACCGGCACGTTGCACGAATCGAGTTTACCGGGAATTTTCAAATTATTCTCTAGGTACATGTTGCGCAGGTAATAGGCATAAAGACGCCCCGGAAGGTTGGCTCCGTCGGCGTTCCAGTAGAGCAGGTCGAAAGCTTTCGGTTCCTTGCCTTTCATATAGTTGTTGATTACGAAATGCCACACCAGGTCGTTGGCGCGCAGGGTGGCAAAGGTCGCGGCGAGCCGGCTTCCGGCCATCGAGCCGCCGCTGTGGAATTCCTGCTCGGCGTGCTCTACGAATTCCGGGTCCACGAAGACGCTGATGTCGCCGGTCTCGGAAAAATCCAGCATCGACGAGAGCAAAGTGAGCGAGGCAACCGAGGCATTGTTCTTCTGTGCCATGACGGCGAGCGCGGTCGCAAGCAGTGTGCCGCCGACGCAGAAACCCAGCGTGTTGACCTGTTCGGCACCGGTGATCGCGCGAGCTGCATCGAGCGGGGCCAATACGCCATCGCGGACGTAGTCGTCCCAGGTGAGATATCCGAGTTCCGGCGGGATGTTGCGCCAGGACACGATGAAAGTCGTGAAGCCCTGTTCGACACAGAAGCGCACAAAGGAATTTTCCGGCTGCAGGTCGAGGATGTAGTACTTGTTGATGAACGGCGGCACGATGAGCAGCGGCCGTTCGTATACCTCGTCGGTGGACGGGGCGTACTGGATCAGCTGCATCACTTGGTTCTCCAATACCACCGCGCCGGGTGTAACCGCAAGATTTCGGCCGACTTCGAAAGCGTGTTCGTCGGTCATCGATATGCGGCCGCGCGCGCGGTCCGCGGCGAGCAGCTTCATGCCCTGCGACACGCTTTCGCCGCGGCTTTCGCTGGCAAGCTTGATGACTTCAGGATTGGTTGCGGCGAAATTGGTGGGCGCGATCGCGTCCGCGAACTGGCGCAGCACGAATTGCAGCCGCCGCTTCGCGCGCGCGTCGAGTTCCGCCAGTTCGCCCAATTGATGGAGGAAACGCGCGTTCAGAAGGTAGGTCTGCCGCAGGTAGCGGAAAAATGGCAACTCGCGCCATTCCGGCGCATCGAAGCGGTGATCAGCCGCGGATGCCGTATCCGGCGCGGGGACGTCGTTGCCGCCGCCGTGCAGGCTTTCCCAGAGGGCAAGGTGGTCGCGGTAGAGGCCTTCCTGGAGCGAGCGCAGCTTTTCGCGCTGCGCATCCGAACCGAATGCCAGCGCGCGCATCAGTTCGGTGAATTCGAGGCGGCCGGAAGAGGGAAGCTGGCGCAGAAAATCATCCACCAGGGCCTGATTGGCTTTGACGAGTTCCTGATAGGCGCCGGGAGAGGATTCTGCAGGTAGGTTCATATCCCGGGGACGCTGGAAAAATCGTGGTTACAACACGTTTGGAATTCTTGATCGCACCCCCATGCAAGTCAAGTTGCAGGCAGCGTTGTACCGACCCGGCATGTTCCTATCCGTGGCCCCTCGCCAGGAAGCCAACCAGCGCTATCGAGCCGATCCCCAGCGATATGAGCGACACCTGCTCGAGCGTAGCGCGCAGTTCCGGGCTTCTGTGCAACCCCGGTATCAAGTCTGCCACCGAAACGTAGAGCATGCTGGCCACCGCCAGCCCGAGCAGTACCGGGATCCATTGCTGCAGCGGCTGCAGTGCGAAATACGCAAGCAAACTGCCGATCAGCGTAGCGAGGCTGGAAACCAGATTGAAGACGAAAGCGCGTGTGCGGCTGAAACCGGAGTGCAGCAGGATGAGGAAATCGCCAACTTCCTGCGGAATTTCGTGAGCGATGATCGCCATGGCGGTGACGATCCCCAGACCGGTGTCGGCCATGAACGCGGCAGCGATCAGGATGCCATCCACGAAATTGTGGATGGTGTCGCCAACCATGATCATAGTGCCACTGCGGCCGTGATCGTTGGGATCGGCGTCATGGTCGTGCGCTTCGTACTCCTCGGCGTGATAGTGGCGCCACAACACCAGTTTCTCCAGCACGAAAAACAAAAGGATCCCGAACAGGATTACTGCGGAAAGCGTTTGCACGTTCGCAGCCTGTTCCAGTGCATGCGGGAGGATTTCAAGGAAAACAGCGCCGAGTAGTGCACCGATGGCGTAGCTGATCAGCATTGGGATGCGCGCCGGAGACGCGCGCAACGCGAACGATGCCGCAGCCAGTACGCTCAAAACCGCGCCGAGGGCGGTCGCGGTGACAATCCAGGCAAGCGTGGACATGAACGACGACGGGGAATGTAAAGTTTTAAGTGCCGGCCAGTATAGCCGGGCTGTCAAGACCTCAGTCGCTAAGCCAGATCAGGGCGGCCATGCGACCGGTGACTTTGTCGCGCCGGTGGGAAAAGAAGCGCCGCGGCTCCGAGTAAGTACACAGGCCGCCGCCGTAGATCTTCGTAACCCCGCTTTCACGGAGACTCTGCCCTGCAAGCGCGAACAGGTCGGCCAGCCATTTGCCCTGCTTGCGGGCGACAAATGCGGAGTCCGCATCCGCATATCGAGCCAGAAACGCGTCGCGCACGTCGGCACCGACCTCGAAGGCGGAGGGCCCGATGGCGGGTCCGAAGTAGGCCAGCAGTTCATTGGGCGCGATCCGCATCGCGCGTACCGTGTTTTCCAGTACGCCCGCCGCCAATCCACGCCACCCGGCGTGGGCCGCCGCGACCACGCCGCCGGCGCGATCGGTAAGCAGCACAGGCAGGCAGTCAGCCACCATGACCGTGCACACCGAGCCCGGTTTCCTGGCGAAAGCGGCGTCCGCTTCCACCTGCTGCTGCAGCCTGTCGGCATCCACCACTTCGACGCCGTGTACCTGCAGCAGCCACTTGGGTTCCGCGGGAAGAAGATCCCGCAGCGATGCACGGTTGGCTCGCACCGATTGGACGTCGTCATCGACACGTTGTCCCAGGTTCATGCTGGTGAACGGACCCGTGCTCGCACCACCGTTGCGTGTGGTGATGAACGCGCGCACGTTTGCCGGCGCCGGCCAGTCGGGGACGATCCAGTCGCGATGTAGCTCAGGCATTTCTCAAAACCGACAACAATTGCGCGATGTCCGGCGGCGTCGGCGCATGCCATGTCAGAGTTTCGCCGGTCCGCGGGTGAACGAGAGCGAGCCTGGCGGCGTGCAGTGCCTGGCGGGGAAAATTCGATGCCGCCGCGGGCAGCGTCGTGCCGTGACGGGCGAGGCGATATACAGGATCCCCGATCAACGGATGTCGGATTGAATGCAAATGCACCCGGATCTGATGCGTGCGACCGGTGTCAAGACGACAGCGCAGATTCGACCAAAACGCTCCGCGCTCGAGCACGACGTAATGGGTGGTGGCCGCCTTGCCCCTGGTCACGACTGCCATCCGGGTGCGGCTGACCGGGTGGCGGCCGATCGGCGCCTCGACGACGCCGTCGCGCGCAACTACGCCATGCACCACGGCAATGTATTCGCGGGTAACGGATCGTGCCTGCAGCTGCCGCACCAGATCGACCTGTGCAGTAATGGTCATCGCCACCACCAGCAGTCCGCTGGTGTGCTTGTCGAGTCGGTGTACGATGCCGGCTCTGGGCACGCCGGAAAGTTGCGGCGCATGGCGGAGCAGGGCGTTCAACAATGTGCCGCTCCAGTTGCCGCTGCCCGGATGCATGACCAGACCGGCAGGCTTGTCGATGACCAGGATCTGGTCGTCTTCGAACACCACTTGCAGCGCAATGTCCTCGGGAAGGTGCGATGCATCGCCCGGGGCAGGCTGCGGTGCAACGACGACCGTTTCGCCGCCCCACACCTTGGCCTTGGCGGAGGCGGGCGCGCCGTTCAGGGTAACGTGCCCGCTGCGAATCCAATCCTGAAGGCGATTGCGGGAGTACTCGGGCAGCAGACGAACCAGCGCCTGATCGAGGCGCAGGCCCGCGCATTGGGCGGGAACGGCGAGGCTATGAATCCGGTCGGACGATGGGTTTTGTATATAATTCGCCAGTTTTGTTTTGGATTCCGTCATGAAACGTAGTGTAGCGATTCTTGCCTTGTTGCTGGTCGCCGGTTGCTCACTTGAGCCCGTTGACGAAACCAAGAATTGGAGCCCGGAACGCATATACAGCGCCGCACGGGAGGAACTCGACGGCAAGAATTACAAGAAGGCGATCGGCTACTACGAGAAACTGGAATCGCGCTATCCGTACGGCCGTTACGCGCAGATGGCGCAAATCGAAAGTGCCTACGCGTACTGGAAGGACGACGAAGTCGCGCAGGCGCTGGCAGGCTGCGATCGCTTCATCAAGTTGCATCCCGATCATCCGAATGTCGATTACGCCTACTATCTGAAGGGGCGGATAAACTTCAACGAAGACCTGGGACTGATGGGCTATCTTTCCCAGAAAGACATGACCGAGCGCGACCCGAAAGCGGCGAGGGAAGCGTTCGACGCGTTTCGTGAACTGGTATCGCGCTTTCCGCAAAGCCAGTACGCGCCCGATGCGCGCGCACGCATGAACTACCTGGTGAATGCGCTGGCATCGGCCGAGGTGAATGTGGCCGAGTATTACCTGCGGCGCGGCGCCTATGTCGCTGCGGTCAACCGCGCCCAGTTCGCGCTGATCAATTACCCTGAGGCGCCGGCAATCGAACGCGCCCTCGTGGTGCTGGTAAAGGCCTACGAAGAGATGGGGCTTTCCGAGTTACACGACGACGCCAGGCGAACGCTGGACACGAATTTTCCCGAATCCAGTCCCAAGCTCCGTCAGAGCAAAACGTGGTGGAAGCTCTGGTGATGCTGCGGCCGCCCGGGTATCAGGCTGCCGAAATACCTCACCAGGAGTACCTGTCCAGTAGCGGGGTGGGGCGCCCAGCAAACCCCCTCCTTGCAGCGAGGGCGGTTGTGGGACGCTAGTTCCTGAGTTCCGGCCTGTCCCGGAACTGCTCCAGCGCTTCGGGATTGGCGAGCGCCTCCAGATTCTTAACCGCGTTGCCGTGCACCACGTTGCGCACGGCGAGCTCGACGATCTTGCCGCTCTTGGTGCGTGGAATGTCAGAAACCTGGACGATTTTCGCCGGTACATGGCGGGGCGTGGTGTTGGTCCGGACCTGATCCCTGATTTTTTTCTCAAGAGCTTCATCGAGCGCCAGGCCGTCGCGCAGGCGCACGAACAACACCGCGCGCACGTCGTTGTCCCAGTCCTGGCCGATCACCAGGCTTTCCAGCACTTCCTCAAGTTGTTCGACCTGGCGATAGATTTCCGCGGTGCCGATACGTACGCCGCCGGGATTGAGGGTGGCGTCCGAGCGTCCGTAAATGATGGCGCTGCCGCGTGGTGTGAGTTCCATGTAGTCGCCATGGCACCAGGTATCCGGGAAACGCTCGAAGTAACCGGCGCGGTATTTGGCGCCGTCGGGATCGTTCCAGAAATGGATTGGCATCGAAGGGAAGGGCGCGGTGCACACTAATTCACCTTTTGCGCCGATGACCGCGTTGCCGTCGTCGTCGAAGACCTGCACGTTCATTCCGAAGCCGCGGCACTGAATTTCACCGCGGCACACCGGGGCCGTCGGGTTGCCCAGCACGAAACAGGAGGCGATGTCGGTGCCTCCGGAAATCGAGGACAGGAGCACGTCTTTCTTGATGGCGTGATAGACGTAGTCAAACCCCTCCGGCACCAGCGGTGAGCCGGTCGAGGTGATGGTCTGGACCGAATCCAGCCGGTGGGTATCCATCGGTCTGGCGCCGGCCTTCTTGAGCGCGTCTATGTATTTGGCGGAGGTGCCGAACACCGTCATGCGCTCGTCGTCGGCCAGGTCGAACAACACGCGCAGGCCAGGATAGAACGGCGAGCCATCGTACAGAAGCAGCGTCACGCCGGTGGCGAGGCCGCAAGCAAGCCAGTTCCACATCATCCAGCCGCAGGTCGTGAAGTAGAACAGGCGGTCGCCGCGTTTCAGATCGGTGTGCAGTTGATGTTCTTTGAGCTGCTGCAGGAGCGTGCCGCCCGCGCCGTGCACGATGCATTTGGGCACCCCGGTGGTGCCTGAGGAGTAGAGAATATAAAGTGGGTGATCGAACGGAAGGCGCCGGAATGTGATCTCGCGGCCGCGATATGGTGCGACGAAATTGGCGAGATGCACCGCGTTCCTGATCCCGGAGACGTCGGGTTGCTCCCGGGTATATGAGACGATCACCGTGCGCGCCAGTGTGGGCAGATTCCTTGCGATCTCGGCAATACGCGGCAGGGAATCGTGGATCTTGCCGTTGTAGTGGTAGCCTTCAACGGCGAACAGCAACTTGGGCCCGATCTGGCCAAAACGGTCGAGGACGCCTTGCGCGCCGAAGTCCGGCGAACACGACGACCAGATCGCGCCGAGGCTGGTGGTGGCAAGCATGAAGATAATGGTCTCGGGCATGTTCGGCATGAAAGCCGCGACCCGGTCGCCTTCCGTTACGCCTGCGGCCGATAACGCCTGCGCGGTGCGCGAAACCGCGTCGTACACTTCGGCGTAGCTCATGCGACGGCGCACCTTATCCTCGCCCCAGAACACCATTGCGGTGTCGTCATCGCGCCGCCGCAGCAGGTTCTCGGCAAAGTTCAACCGCGCGTCGGGAAACCACTTCGCTCCCGGCATCTTCCCGCCATCGACCAAAACCCGTTCGCCGCGGGTTTCGGCCATCACGCCGCAGAAATCCCAGATTGCAGTCCAGAATTGTTCCGGCTCGCGCACCGACCAGTCGTAGAGCTGCTGCGAGTCCCTGACCCCCGCATTCCAGCGCTGGTTGACCAGATGGATGAAGCGCGTGATATTGGACCTGGCGATTCGCTCCCTCGAAGGCCGCCACAGCACGGCGGGTTCGATCGCCGAACTCATGTTGCTTGCTCGGGGCGCATTTGCGGGAACAGGATTACGTCCCGGATCGAAGGGCTGTCGGTGAACAGCATCACCAGGCGATCTATGCCGATGCCCTCGCCGGCAGAGGGGGGCAGGCCGTACTCGAGCGCACGCACATAATCGGCGTCGTAATACATCGCTTCCTCGTTGCCGGCCTCCTTGGCCCTGGCCTGCTCCGAGAACCGTTCTGCCTGATCTTCCGGGTCGTTCAGTTCCGAGAATCCGTTCGCCATTTCGCGTCCGGTAATGAACAGTTCGAAACGGTCGGTGACTCCCGGATCCACGTCGCTCCGGCGGGCCAAGGGCGAAACGTCAGTCGGATGCGCGACGATGAATGTCGGCTGGATGAGCTTGTGTTCCGTGGTCTGCTCGAAGAGCTTGAGTTGCAGCAATCCCAGACCGTCGGCGGGGAAGACTTCGACTTTGAAAGCGTCGAGCGCAGTGCGCAGGTATGCAGTCTTGCCAAGTTCCGCCAACGGGTATTCCTTGTTGTACCTGGAGATGGCCTCGGCCATGGTCAGCCGATCGAAGCGTTTGCTCAAATCAATGGTCTCGCCCTGATAGCTGAGCGCGGCGGTCCCGAGCACCTCCTGCGCGATCTGCCGCAACAGTTCTTCGGTGAGGTCCATCAGATAGTTGTAGTCCTGGTAGGCCTCGTAGAACTCCATCATGGTGAACTCCGGGTTATGCCGGGTCGAAATCCCCTCGTTGCGGAAACTGCGGTTGATCTCGAAAACTTTTTCGATGCCACCCACCACCAATCGCTTAAGGTAAAGCTCGGGCGCGACGCGCAGGTAGAGATCCATGTCGAGCGCGTTGTGATGCGTGACGAACGGCCGCGCCGCCGCACCGCCGGGGATCGGCTGCATCATCGGCGTTTCGACTTCGAGATAACCGCGCGCGACGAAGAATTCGCGCATCGCCTGAATCATCCGGGAACGAGTCTTGAACACGCGCTGGGCTTCGGGATTCGTGATCAGATCGAGATAGCGCTGTCGGTACTTGCTTTCCTGGTCGGCCAGACCGTGGAATTTTTCCGGCAACGGCCGCAGCGACTTGGCGAGCAGGCGCACTTTCGTGGCCTTGACGGTGAGTTCGCCGGTCTTGGTCCTGAACAGCGTTCCGGCCGCACCGACGATGTCGCCCAGGTCCCAGTGCTTGAAAGAGGCATGCACTGCTTCGCCGGTGACGTCGTTGGTGACGTAGATCTGGATGCGCCCGGACATGTCCTGGATGGTCGCGAAGCTCGCCTTGCCCATCACGCGCTTGAGCATCATCCGCCCGGCAACGGTCACTTCGACGTTCAGTGGCTCCAGTTCCTCGTTTGACCGGGCTCCGTGATCGCGATGCAGGTCGGCGCCGAGGTGGCGGCGGCGGAAATCATTGGGAAAGGCATCTCCCTGCGTGCGCAACTGGCGCAGCTTGGCGCGCCGCTCCTCGACGATCTGGTTGGTGTCCTGCGGCTTGTTCGTATCGTTTTCGGTCATTTTTTGCTCTGGCGGCAAAGTCGTGTCACACAATTCAGATCAAAATCTCACCACGAAGACACGAAGAAAACAAAGAAACAGGAAGAAAACCCACGAGCAAAACGTTGCGATCGACAATGAGGTTCATATTGAAGCGTTCTTCCTGGTGTTCTTCGTGTCTTCGCGGTGTCTTCGTGGTAAGACCTTAAGTTGCGCCTATGCGTACTCTGTGATTCAAAGTTGCACTAGACGCCTTGTTTCAGGCTGGCCTCGATGAACGGGTCGAGGGCGCCGTCGAGCACCGCCTGCGTATTGCCGGTCTCGACATTGGTACGCAAGTCCTTGATGCGCGACTGGTCGAGAACGTAGGATCGGATCTGATGTCCCCATGCGATATCGGTCTTGGAATCCTCCATCGCCTGCTTTTCCTCGTTGCGCTTGCGCAGTTCGAGTTCATACAGGCGCGCTTTCAGCATTGACATGGCCTCGGCACGGTTGCGGTGTTGCGATCGGTCACTTTGGCACTGCACGACGATGCCGGTCGGTGCATGGGTGATGCGTATCGCCGAGTCGGTCTTGTTGATATGCTGGCCGCCAGCGCCGCTGGCGCGAAAGGTGTCGACGCGCAGGTCCGCGGGATTGATCGCGATCTCAATGGTGTCGTCCACTTCCGGATAGATAAAGACGCTGGCGAAGGAGGTGTGCCGGCGTGCATTGGAGTCGAACGGGGACTTGCGCACCAGGCGGTGCACGCCGGATTCCGTGCGCAGCGTGCCATAGGCGTAATCGCCGTTGACCTTGAGCGTGGCGCACTTGATTCCGGCCACTTCTCCCGAGGATTCTTCCAGCACCTCGACCCTGAAGCCGCGGCGCTCG
>JANOGP010000117.1:0-6591 GCA_031406075.1 Betaproteobacteria bacterium | reverse complement strand
CCCAACCGATTATCGCCCCCGGGGGGCGTAAATGCTAGACATAAACACGTCCCACCCTAAGAGCCGGTGGGGGTAAAGCTGAACGTCCGTTTCTGTGGGGGGGGCGCCGGGTGACCGGCGCCTCTACTCGACCGTTATTTATGCAATATGCCAAGCCTGACCCCGATTACTCTCTATTGCGTTATTTATGCAATATGCCAAGCCTGACCCGATTACTCTTCCCTCACAGGCTGGACTTCTCGGAGGAGGTGGTTGCGGGCAAAGACGCGGGGCACCTGAAGTGTCTCTGCAAGCAGGTTGTTGCCCACCTGCGACATAGTCCAGACGGAAAGATCAAACATCTGCTCGTGAAAGACGACGGAATACACGAGGGGTTTTGAGTGCCGCAGCGCAAACGCCGGAAGGGTGAAAGGGCGTTGACGAGTGACAAGTGACGAGTGACGGGGCAAACGCGGTGAAGGCGTGACACCCTTCCGGGTGCAGGTGAGGGTGAAGGGCAAGGTCGCAAGAGCGGCGACGCCGCGCGGGCTGGGCAGCTCAGGTGCCCAGTGTGAAGCCCTCATAGTTCCTGGCGGCGACATCGGCGCAGATCTTCCGGTAGTGCGCCATCCCGCCGGCGTACGGCATGAACACACGCGGCTTGCCGGGTATGTTCGCACCGAGATACCAGGAGTGCTTCGCCTGCGGTAGCACCGTCGCTTCAGCCGCAGCGTTCACCTGGGCCACCCACGAGTCCGTCGCGTCCTCACTAGGCTCGATGCGTGTCAAGCCATGCTCGCGCATATGGGCGATGCAGTCGGTGATCCACTCGACATGCTGCTCGATGGCAACCGGCATATTGCACAGCACGGAGGGACTGCCGGGTCCCGTCACGGTGAACAGGTTAGGGAAACCTGCAACCTGCAGGCCAAGGTAGTTGCGCGGCCCCGCCCTCCATGCTTCCGCCAGGGTCAGGTCGTCGCGCCCGGTAATATCCATGCGCAACAGCGAGCCCGTTATGCCGTCGAATCCCGTCGCGAAAACGATGATGTCCAGGGGATACTCGTCATCCTGCGTTCGGATTCCCTGCGCAGTGATGCGTTCAATGGGCGCGGCGCGGACATCGACCAGTGCCACGTTGTCGCGGTTGAAAGTCTCGAAATAATCGGTGTCGATGGGCGGGCGCTTTGCGGCATAAGGGTGGTCGATGTCGGCGAGCTTTGCCGCGGTCGCGGGATCCTTCACGATTTCCCGGATCTTGGCGCGGATAAACTCGGAGGCCGTGACGTTTGCCGCGTTGTCCGTCACCAGGTCGCGGAAGGTGGCGCGGAATCGCAGCCCGCCGTTCTCCCAGGCCGCTTCGTACAGGGCCTGGCGTTCCGCGGGTGAAGTCTCCAACGCCGAGCGCTCGGCAACGAGCCAAGGATGGCCGTTTAGGCTCGCGTGCATCACCTTCCGGATCTCGGCGCTGTTCTCCCGCACGTAGCGCTTGAATTCCGGGGTCAGGGGGCCATTGCGGGCCGGCACGCTGTAGTTCGCAGTGCGCTGGAACACAGTCAGATGAGCGGCGGTTTCGGCGATCACCGGGGCGGCCTGGATGCCGGTGGAGCCGGTGCCGATCAGCCCGACCCGCTTGCCGCTGAAATCGACGCCTTCATGCGGCCATTGGCCGGTGTGGTACCAGCGTCCCATGAAGGTGTCGAGGCCCGGGATAGTCGGGATATTGGCCGACGAAAGACAACCCACGGCGGTGATCAGGAACTGCGCCGTGAACTTCTCACCGGCCTCGGTCTTCACACGCCAGAGATTCGCCGTCTCATCGTAGTGCGCCGCGGATACCTTGGTGTTGAAGCGGATGTCGCGCTTCAGGTCGAAGCGGTCGGCGACATGGTTGAGATAGCGCAGGATCTCCGGCGGTCCGGGATAGCGCTCCGACCACTCCCACTCGCGCATCAACTCATCGGAGAATGAGTAACAGTAGGAATGGCTTTCCGAATCGCATCGCGCGCCGGGATAGCGGTTCCAGTACCAGGTGCCCCCGACTCCTGCGCCAGCCTCCAGCAGCCGGGCCGAAAGACCAAGCCGATCGCGCAGGCAATGCAATTGATAAAGGCCTGAAAACCCGGCGCCAATGACCAGCGCATCGCAGCTGCGTCCCTGGCGTGATTCGTTTTCCGGAGTTTTCGAGAGGTCGCTCGTCATTGCCATCCAGATCCTAGATTGATCATCATTCCATTCCTGAATCCATTATCCTTTAAGACCTGACGCGACGGCGGCACTTGATCCGGCTGGATCGGGTCTGCATCCGATTGCATCCGGATTCTAAACCGCGGCAAAGATGGATTGATGAGATTCTATGCCAATCGATCATGCGGAAATCAGGGATCGCTTTGACCTTGAAGCCGGGGATCTGAGGAACGAATGGGATCAGAATTGATTTTCTTTAAGAATCCAGGACGGAGCCACACATGAAAGAAAAGAGAAACGCGTTGGTGATCGGCGTTGGTGCCGAAAAAGGTTTGGGCGCCAGCGTTGCTGCGCGATTCGCTCGGGAAGGATTTCACGTGTTCGTCGCGGGTCGTACCGCCAAGAGTCTCGATCAGGTTGTGGCGCAGATCCAACGCAGCGGCGGAACCGCGACCGCGCTGGTGGCCGACGCCACCTAGGAAGCCGATGTGCTGTCATTGTTCGACAAAGTCTGCGCCACCGACGGAACGCTCGAGCTTGCGGTGTACAACGTCGGCAACAACACGCCGGGTATGGTCGTCGACATGGAAGCCGACTATTTCGAGCAGGCGTGGCGGGTAGGCTGCTTTGGCGGATTTCTGTTCGGCCGGGAGGCGGCGCGGCGCATGTTACCCAAAGGCGGAACGCTGATTTTCACCGGGGCCAGCGCCTCTATGCGCGGGCGAGCCGGTTTCGCGGCTTTCAACTCGGCCAAGGCGGCGCTGCGTAATATGGCGCAGGCAATGGCAAAGGAGCTGGGACCGAAAGGCTTGCATGTCGCTCACGTGGTAGTGGATGGCGGCATCGATGGTGAGCGCCTGCGCACGCGGCGTCCGGAACTGGTCAAACAAATGGGCGAGGAACGCCTCGTCGATCTCGGCGGCCTCGCGGACGCGTACTGGTTTTTGCATCGGCAGCCACAGCGCGCCTGGTTGTTCGAACTGGATATGCGCTCGAATATCGAACCCTGGTAGGCGATGGAAGTTTATTCGAACGACAGTCTGGCGATGGATCAGGCAAGCGTTTTATTGTCGGCGGCATCGGCCGCCTGATAGGCGGCGCGCTGGACAAGCGTGTTCCAATACCGCGCAACGTGTTCGGGCAGCGGGTCGGACATCAGCCGCGGATAGATGCGCAAGGTATAGCCCATCATGATGTCGGCGGCCGAGAATTCGTCGCCCAATAAAAACGTTTTGTTCTTGAGTGCCTGATCCACGGCCTGCGCGCAGCTCAGCGCACGCCCCTGCATCTCAGCGATGACGGCGGGAACTTCCGCGCCCGGGAACTCGCGCCGGTGGTTCACAATTTCGCCAAGCGGACGAGCGAAAGTCGACTCCGCAAACCAGCTCCACTGCAGATAGAGGCCGTGCTCCGGCGTGCCGGCTGCCGGCTGCAAGCGGCCCCTGGCGAACTTGTCGAGCACGTACTGCACCATTGCACCGGATTCGAACATCGCGAATTCGCCGTCGCGCATGGCTGGAACCTTGCCGACCGGGTTCATGCGTCGCCATTCGGGACTCGACCGATACGCCGGCGACATGTCGACGCGGACGATCGAATAGGGCAGCGAGAGCTCCTCGCGCAGCCAGATGGCGCGGAACCCCCGAGTTCGTGGCGCGTGATAGATCTGCAGCATGACTTCTCCTTGGACGAAGCGACAGTCGGTATAGCGCGTGAACTAGAGGAGCTCGTTGAACACGACCAGGGATCGCGCTTCGATACTCTCGCGGGGCACGAAATCGCTCGGACTGGCCGGATTCTGAAAGCCGGCGTGCGGCATGAAGCGCGCCCGCCCGTCCGCCCGAGAATCGAAACATTTCAGGAGCAGGAACTCCCCAGGCGGCATCATTCCTCCTGATACGCGCAGAGAAGGTAATTGTCGTGTGCGGCGACGGGGTTGCGCAAGGCCTCCCCAATAACGCGGGCCGGGAACGATTTACATCCAGTAAAACAGTACTGACGGGGCCCGGATTGAAGCGGCAAACAATGGGGACAGGCAGGGAGGTCCCCCCTGAATATGTTGATCGCAATCTTCCTCCAGCCCACATGTCATTCGCGCGTGGTTGCGTGGGTGAGTAGCGCCTTGTTCATTGCAGCGTCGTCGATCAGAAAGTTTCGTCGATGAGAAAGCCGCGCGGGATGCGTTCCTTGAGGGGATGTGCGGAGAGTTTGGACAGGCGCAGCGCCGGGGCCGGAGGTTCGTGGATCGAAGGGGGTCAGGCGTAGTATCTTGTGTAAGTGATGCAATCACTGGCGTGCCCGGTTCCTTAGCGGTAGCGGTATTTCTCCGCGCACTTGATGATCGCTAAGTTGTTACCCGCGTTGAGGCAGGCGCGGGCATCTCTGTGACGATCGATACGCGGCCGGCCGGTGCGAAGGGACACGCCAGCGGCCGGCTTCCCGGTCTTCGTTATGTCCTGTTCGTCTGACTTGGTTTCCGGCGCTGCCTCGGTCGTCGCGTTCGCCTCGTCCTCGGCCATCGCCTGCAAGATGAAATTTTCGCCAGTCGTTTTTATACGGCCATCGTAGTTCACCCCAGCATCGGACGGATTCGGTGCGCCCGCTGCGATGGCCGGCCACTCCAAAAGTATGCAGGCAATTGCACCCGCTGCGGCAATGATCGTTTTGATCTGCATACGAGCATCCCTCCTGTTGATCTGCACCCATTGATGATCGGAGCCGGTCGCAGGCTCGTCAAGGCATACGAGCTTGCGCGCGACACTCGAGTTACGCCAATGTCGACTTGAACGCAAAATGCGCGCCAGCGGCCCGGTGCGGCGACTCGACTGTCGTTGTGCGGCGACACCCTCGGCATTTCTGCGCAGGCTGTTAGCGGCGAAACGCCCGAGCGAATGTTCACGGAGTAGCTACGATTCAATCGCCGGGGGTAAGAAGGTGGAATGGCTCTCGCCGCACGGCGGCTACGCCATCGGGGATTCCGGCTTTCGGGAAGAGGTCGAACACGCGCTCAACCGGCGCGCGACGCGGCGCGGTGTCGAATGAATGGGGGACAATCCCTGCAAAAGGGAAGATGATTCAGTAGCAGGCGTCCGAGGGACTACTCGTGGGCAGCTATCGGAAACTGCGGGGCGCCCATTGGACTTGCTCAGGCTTTTTGGCCTTGGGCGAGTGGTGGCACGTTACAAAGATTGGAGACCGCATGAAAGAGAAAATCGATGTTTTATTGAGGACTCTGGGCAACGCGTTCCAGGGCGCATCGGTCGAATACAAGAACGCGGAGGGCCGCCACAAAATCTACCTGACGTTGCCGAATGGTACTCACAAGCTGGACTTCTCGGAGGAGGTGGTTGCAGGCAAAGACACGGGGCACCTGAAGCGTCTATGCAAGCAGGTTATTGCCCACCTGCAACATAGACCCGACGGAAAGCCCAAACATCTGCTCGTGAAAGGCGACGGAATACACGAGGAGTTTTGAGTGCCGCAGCTCAGGCGCATGAAGGGTGAAAGGTAAAGGAGCTAATCCATGAAATTCGTCTCCCGACGTGAAGCACTGGGCGTGATCGGTGCCACGGTACTGGGCGCCGCACTCCCGTTTCTCGCAGTCGCGCAATCCCCGCGCCTGCAATCCTGGCCCCTCAAAACCTCCCGCCGCACCGGCATCCACAACGTCGCGCCCGCGTCCGACAACGGCGTCTGGTTCACCGCGCAGGCGAGTGGCCATCTCGGCTACTTCGATCCCGCGACAGGCCGCACCGAACTCATCTCTCTGGGGTCCGATTCCGCACCGCACGGTGTCATCCAGGGTCCGGACAAGGCGGCCTGGATCACGGACGGTGGCCAGCAGGCGATCGTGCGCGTCGGATGGCCTGATCGCGCCATCAAGTTGTTCCCGCTTCCGGAGAAAACGCCCTACGCCAACCTCAACACCTGCGCCTTTGATGGCGACGGTGACTTGTGGTTTACCGGGCAAAGCGGCTACGTGGGCAAGGTGGCGGTGCGCAGCGGCGTGGTCAGCGTGAAAGAGTCGCCACGCGGGCGCGGGCCCTACGGCATTTGCGCCACGCCCAAGGGCGACGTCTGGTGGTGCTCACTGGCCGGCTCGTACATTGCGCAAATCGACCGCAAAACCGGCGAGTCACGCATAGTCGAACCCCCCACACAGCGCCAGGGCGCGCGCCGCGTCTGGTCCGACAGCCGTGGCCGCATCTGGGTGTCCGAATGGAACAGCGGCAACCTCTCGGTGCACGACCCGGCGCTGGGCACGGGGGCCAACAGCTGGCGCACTTGGAAAGCGCCAGGCGCCGAGCCGCGCGTCTACGCCGTGTACGTGGACGACAAAGACATCGTCTGGGCCGCCGAGTGGAGCAACAACGCCATGCTGCGCTTCGACCCGCGCAGCAAGAAGTTCGATGTGATCACCCTGCC
>JANOGP010000104.1:0-2667 GCA_031406075.1 Betaproteobacteria bacterium | reverse complement strand
AACGATCACCGACCGACACGTCAGCGACGAACTGATGGCACGGCTCAGACAGCACTTCGACGAGGACGCAATCGTCGAGCTGACGGGGTTGATCGCCTTCCAGAATCTTTCGAGCAAATTTAATAGCGCGCTGGACGTTCCCGCTCAAGGATTCTGCCGGCTGCCCGCACGAGAAAAAACCGCAGATCTGGCCGCATGATCACGCGGTGCCGTCGAAAACACAGAGATGGCAGGCTGGGCCACACTTTTCGTCATGTTGCGGGCTTCAGATCTTCCTGATACCGCAGCAGGTAACTCGCTTGTTCCTTCCGTCGCCGGTAATCATTTCATTGCATCGACTGTCCGCCTGATCGTCCTCTGACCCGCGAGACCAGCGGCATGCCGCTGATGCCGCTGTTCGCGTCGATCCGGCCTTGCAGGTCTCCGGTCGATGGTCGTGGCACAATCGCGACCGGTAAAGGAGACCGCATGGCGGCGAGCGGATGACGCAGTCGGGTACCGACCGGCAGGCAGCCGGTACTAAGAACAACCACAATCCAGAGCCCGGCGGCGAGTCCGAGTCCACGTACGCCTGGACCCGCCTGGTGACGGCGTTGCTGCTGTCCACGATCGGCGGCGTGGGAATGTGGTCGGTGGTTGTGGTGCTGCCGACGGTGCAGGCCGAATTCGGTGTCGCGCGTGCAGATGCGTCGCTGCCATACACGCTCACCATGATCGGTTACGGGCTGAGCGGGATTCTCATGGGCCGGCTGTCGGATCGCTTCGGCATCGCTGTGCCGGTCATTGCGGGCACGATTGCACTGGCCCTCGGCTACGCCCTCGCCGGTTCGGCCAGCAGTCTCTGGCAATTCACGCTGGCGCAGGGCCTTCTGATCGGTGTGGGCAGTTCCGCGACATTCGCGCCCCTGCTCGCCGACACGTCAATGTGGTTCAGTCGTCGGCGCGGCATTGCGGTAGCGATATTCGCCAGCGGCAACTACCTGGCGGGCACAGTCTGGCCACCAATCGTTCAGCATTTCATCGAAGGCGTCGGCTGGCGCCAGACCTACGTCGGCATTGGCGTGTTCTGCGTAGCGACGATGCTGCCGCTGGCGCTGCTGCTGAGAAGGAGGGCGCCCGCGACCAGGCAGACAGCGGCAGGTGCACCGCTGGCTCCCTGGTCACCACGCCCGCTGGGGCTCCCATCCGGAACGTTGCAGACGTTGCTGGTCATCGCGCCGCTCAGTTGTTGCGTCGCGATGTCGATGCCGCAGGTTCATCTCGTAGCCTACTGCGGTGACCTCGGCTATGGCGCCG
This sequence comes from Betaproteobacteria bacterium, assembly GCA_031406075.1. Lineage (GTDB taxonomy): Bacteria > Pseudomonadota > Gammaproteobacteria > Burkholderiales > JACQAP01 > JACQAP01. The sequence goes on along the minus strand of JANOGP010000104.1, from coordinate 1,371 downwards.
CGCGCGGCACGCAGATGCTGTCGCTGATGCTGGCCTGCGGAATCGTAAGCCGGCTCGCCTTCGGCGGGATTTGCGATCGCATCGGCGGATTGCGCACGCTGTTGCTGGGCTCGAGCCTGCAAGCGCTCGCGCTGTGGCTGTTCCTGCCGTTCGACGGCCTTGTTTCGCTTTATGTGATCTCGGCACTGTTCGGCCTTTTCCAGGGCGGAATCGTACCTTCTTACGCAATCATCGTGCGCGAGCACTTCCCGCCGAACGAGGCCGGCGCGCGCGTCGGCACCGTGATGATGGCCTCGCTTTTCGGCATGGCGCTGGGTGGCTGGATGTCGGGCGCGATCTTCGACTGGTCCGGCTCCTACAACGCCGCGTTCGTCAATGGCATCCTTTGGAACCTGCTGAACCTGGCGATAGCTTTCTGGCTGCTCCGGCGACAGCGGAAACCGACGCTTTCGTGAACCGTGACTCGATTCCGCGAGCAATCTTTTGCGCTGCAATGATCTCTTACCAGGCGCCGGCTTGAGTCGAGTCCCGATGAAGGGCATTATCGTCATTGTGCGGCAGGTCGCTGGCCGCGCGCCTTAAAAGAGACGGCGGCCGCGTCCTTGGGGCACGCCGACAAGATGAAACGGGTCGATCGGGATGGAGGAGACAACCATGCGCGGGCGAAACATTCGCGGTAGCGTGCTGATGGCGGCGATATTGATCGCAGGAGTCGGGGCGTTCACGCCGGCTGTGGCGCAAGCGAAAGAAGTCAAGATCGGTGTCATCTTCGACTACACCGGACCGTTCGCAGCCGGCGGATCGCAGGCAGCCGCGATCGGCACCAAGATCGCGATCGACATGATCAACGAGCGCGGCGGGGTCGAGGGCTACAGGATCAAGGCCATCTACGCCGACGCGCAGTCCAAGGCCGAGGTCGCGATCAACGAGGCCATCCGGTTGCTCGACCAGGAGAAAGTCGACCTGGTGATGGGCGTGTTCTCCAGCGCGCACTGCGTGCCGATGGCGCAGAAAGTGGACGCGGCCAAGAAGTTCATGTGGGCCAACGTTTGCACCGCCTCGACCGTGTTCAAGGGCAAGAACCTGCGCTACGTCTTCCGCCCGCAGGTGCACACCGACCAGTTCGGCATTGCCTCATGCAGCCTGTTGAACGAAACCGCCAAGACCCGGTTCAACAAGGACCCGAAGGACCTGAAGGTCGCGATCATCTACGAGGACGGCCCTTACGGCTCGGGTGTGGCTGCCGGCAACGAAGAAACGTGCAAGAAGTTCGGGATGCAGATCGTGCTCAAGGAGGGTTACTCGGCGACCGCGCCGGATCTTTCGAGCCTTGTCACGAAGCTGCGCCGCGCCCGCGCAGACGTGATCCTG
>JANOGP010000101.1:0-1598 GCA_031406075.1 Betaproteobacteria bacterium | reverse complement strand
GCCGTGCCCTTGATCATCATGTGCGCGTAGCGCGACACCGCTGTCGGCCTGCGTAGGAAGTCGCCGAAACGCGCATGCGTTCCCCCAGCGAATCCCCAGAGTATGCGGAACAGCACCAGGGTGAGAATCGAATAGCCGCCAAGCGCGTGGTATTCCATCGCGTTGCCGCCGATGGTCGCGGTGACGATCTGGGATGTCACGAGCAGCACCAGCGCCCAGTGGAAAATGCGCACCGGCAGGTCCCAGACGATGGTCGTGGCCCGCGTTTCCAGTAGGTTGCCCGAATCCTGTGCTTTCATGGCCGAGGATTACGTACCAAGTTGCGAGGCAAGGTCGTTGAAGTCGTCGGCATTGAAATCGAAGGAACGGTCTGACGACAAATCCGCCTTGGCATTCGGTCCCCTTTCCAGAGGCCGGCGAACGAAAGCCGTACGCAAGCCGCAGCGTTTTGCCGCCTGGAGGTCGTCCTTGTGCGCGGCCACCATCAGGACTTCCGAAGGCTGAAGGCCGAGCAGCTTAGCGGCGCCCAGATAGGCTTCGGGGTCGGGCTTGTAATGCCGGAACAGTTCCGCCGAAAGCACGCAGTCCCACGGCAGACCGGCGTTCCTGGCCATGTTCACGAGGAGCGACATGTTGCCGTTTGACAACGTGGCAAGCACGTATCGCTTCTTCAGGCGCTTCAGCCCCGGTCGTGCATCCGGCCACGGGCGCAGGCGGTGCCAAGCGTGGTTGAGATGATCCTTGTTCTCCGGAGTGAGGCCGTCTATCCGCAACTTCGCCAGCACATCATCGAGAATCAGCCGGTGCAGTTGATCGATGCTCATCCACGGCAGTTGCCGCTTGCGCACCCGGTCCATCGCCGGCTTGTAACCATCGCGCCACGCGTCCGCGACCGCCGCCCAATCGACCTTCAGGTTCTTCTGCTTCCCGAGCGCGCGTCCTTCGCGAATGATGCTGCCGCGCCAGTCCACCACGGTACCGAACACGTCGAACGTCAGCGCTCTGATTGACGAGGGGGTCATTGCCGATTCTTCTCCATTGTCATGTTGCCGCAAACGACCGCGAAGCGGACATGGCCGGGATTATAGACGGCGCGGGAAGAGATAAAAAATGCCCGCCTGGGAGACAGGCGGGCATCGCTTCGGGGGCGTGCTGGCTATGGGCCGACGGCTGCACCCCAAGGCGACTCGCCGATTTTTTCCGTGATCGGCATGAGCCCTCGGGAGACGGAGTTTTCGTCTTGGGCGGGTCTCCTTAGCGACCCGGCTTGCCGAAGTCGTACTTGACTCCGACCCAGATCCCGCGAGGCGCGCCCGCCGAGCGGAACTGTTCAGGGGTGACATTTCCGGCGTCGAACGTTCTGCCTGGGCCATTGAAGAAATTCTCACCTAGCACCCCCAGCGTTTCGTACTCCTCGTCGAACAAGTTGGTGATGCGCCCGAAGAACATGATCTGCTTGTTGAACTGGTACCGCGCATCCAGATTCACCAGGGTATAGCCAGGTATCTTGCCGTTCGCATCCTGGTTATTTTCATCGCCGCGTGCGTACTGGGATGAGAAGACCATGACATTGGTTCCCACCGAAACGGCCTCGGTGA
>JANOGP010000087.1:0-7544 GCA_031406075.1 Betaproteobacteria bacterium | reverse complement strand
CGTCGCGGTCGCCAGGATGAGCAGGCCGAGCACGATCGACTTGGTCGCGGCCGCCCCGACGTACGCGAGCACGATCTCGAGCGCCGATACTGGCGCGGACAGGACTTCGTAGATCGTGCCGGTGAACCTCGGAATATAAATGCCGAACGAGGCATTGTTGAGGCTCTCGGTGAACAGCGACAACATGATCAGTCCCGGCACGATAAAGGCGCCGTAGGACACGCCTCCCACCTCGCTCATGCGCGAGCCGATCGCGGCGCCGAACACCACGAAGTACAGCGTGGTGGTGATCACCGGTGTCACCAGGCTTTGCCACAGAGTGCGCTTGAAGCGCGCAAGCTCGAATCGATAGATCGCCAGGACACCGTGGCGGTTGAATGCCGGAATGTTCGCGGACGCTCTCATGCGCGCGCGCTCACCAGACCGACGAAGATATCCTCCAGAGAGCTTTGCTGGGTCTGCAGGTCCTTGAACCCGATCCCGAGTTCGCTCAAGCGACGCAACAGCATGGGAATGCCTGTGCCTTCCTCAGTTGCGTCGAAGGTGTATTCCAGCACGGTGCCTTCCGTCTTCAATGCCAGGCTCCAGGTGTTGAGCGCGGCTGGAATTGCCGCCATCGGCTCCTGCAGGTGCAGCGTCATCTGTTTCTTGCCGAGCTTCTTTATGAGTTCGGTCTTCTCCTCGACCAGGATCAGCTCTCCCTTGTTGATGACGCCGATCCGGTCGGCCATCTCCACGGCCTCGTCGATGTAAAGCGTGGTGAGGATGATGGTGACTCCGCTGTCGCGCAAACGCCGGACCAGCGCCCACATGTCACGGCGCAACTCCACGTCCACGCCCGCGGTCGGCTCGTCGAGGAAAAGGATTTCCGGCTCGTGCGCCAGTGCCTTGGCGATCAGCACACGACGCTTCATGCCGCCGGACAGCGTCATGATCTTGTCGTTGCGCTTCTCCCACAAAGACAGGTCTCGCAGCACCTTCTCGAGATGCGCGGGATTGGGCGCGCGCCCGAACAGCCCGCGGCTGAATCTGACCGTGTTCCACACCGTCTCGAACGTGTCGGTGTGCAGTTCCTGCGGTACCAGGCCGATTTTCGCCCGGGTCTCCCGGTAGTTGCGCACGATGTCGTGCCCATCTGCGAGCACCACACCCGAGGTTGGCGTGGCAATGCCGCAGATGACGCTGATGAGTGTCGTTTTGCCGGCGCCGTTCGGACCCAGCAGCGCGAAGATTTCGCCCTTGCGGATTTCGAGGTCGATGCTCTTCAGCGCCACGAGGCCGGAAGCGTAGGTCTTGGTCAGTTTCGAGATCGAGATAATCGGCGGCATTGCTTGAAGTGTAGCGTCATTTCGGCCGCTTGATTTCGCCGGAAACGATCAGGTCAGGACGCCAAACGGCCCGCATGCGACGCCGGGCATTCCGGGTTTTCCCTCTTCGTGATGGTGGCAGTCCCCGCCACGTTCCGCAGGCTGGCGCCAACAATTGCCTCAGCGCGTTTTCTTCAGGACTTCGCGGCCACCTTCCACAGTCCCATCATTCGGCCCTCGGGATCGGTGAACAGCGAGAATGCGCCCATGCCGGGCACCTGCTGCTCCTCGACGTGGATCTTGCCGCCGGCCACGACGATTTTATTGCGATAAGCGGCGAGATCATCGACGTTGATGTAAAGGGTCATGTTGCCTGGCCAGGGACCGTCGCGCTCCGGCTTCACGATACCGCCGTTGATGCCGCCCTCACCGCCCGTATCGACCATGCGGTAGTTCAGCTCGGGGACGAGCCGGGTCTTCCATCCGAAAATCCTTTCGTAGAACGCGGACACGTTCTCCGGATCCTGCGACATCAGTTCCCAGTGAACCACGGGATCACCCATAATGATTTCCATCTTCGTAGCGGTCGTGGTGGCGCACCCATGACATCGTGTGCGACAACGCATCCTCGTCACGACCCTTCGGCACAAGGTCGAGCCAGTTGTAGGCACCAATGAGCAGGTCGAGCCCGCGCGCGTAGCATGAATAAGTGTGGAAGATGTCGCCGGAAGCATCTTTGTAAAATACGCTGGCACCGGGGAGCTCCTCGGCGGAAAAATCCTTCTCGCCGTAGTTATACTGCATCCGGCCTTTTGCCTGCTCTTCAGGCGTCGAGGACACGTGAAAGTCGTAATTGAAGTCGGTATCGTGCGACGACACCCACTTGAAGCCCCAACCCATGCGCTTCCTGAATGCCTCGATCTGCGGCAGCGGCGCGCGCGACACGGCCAGCAGCGTCACGTTGCGATGGGCGAGATGCACTCGGGCGCCGTCTATATGATCGGAGAGGAACGAGCAGCTTGGGCAGCCCTGCTTCCACCCCGGGCCAAGCATGAAGTGATAAACGATGAGCTGGCTGCGGCCGCCGAAGAGATCGGCGAGGGTCTCCTTGCCCCCAGGGGCATCGAAAACGTACGCCTTTTCAATTCTTGTCCACGGTAGTTCGCGCCTGTGCCGGCTGAGCACGTCGCGCTGTCGGGTAAATTCTTTCTCTTTCGCCAAATACGTCCTGCGGGCCTCGAGCCATTCGTCCCTCGATACAATCTTATGGCGAGCATTCTGCGTCTGTGTCGTCTTCATTGCACTCCCTCCTTTCCTTTACTTTTGCGCGGGTTCGCGCCGCAGTTCTGCGTTCAGGTTGTCCAGCAGATCGCGCGTGCCCTTCTCGCGCGAAGCCGGATTGCCGATGCCGTCGTCGAGTTTGTGATCCGACTTCCCCCACTCGTCTGGGCCCAGAACCAGCGGGCCCTGGACCGGGGTCCGCCCACGCTGCATACATCCGCGCGGGTGAAACTGCAAAGTTGCGATCGATGACGAAGGTCGCATGCTGAGTGGATCGCTTGCCCATGATTGTCTCGGCCGGTTTCAGTCCTGCTTCACCGCCTCGACCTGGATGCGCAAGTGAACCCTGCCGGCGTCGCCCTCGCCGTATTTGCTGTGCCTCATTCCGTATTCAGCCCAGTTGAGATCGCCTTCGGCGTCGGCACCGCACACTTCTTTCTTGATCATGGGATGCGGTATGCATTTAAAACTGTTGATTGTGAGCTTCACCGGACGCGTGACTCCCATCAGCGTAAATTGGCCTTCGACCGCATTTGGAACGTCGCCGGCGAACATCAGCGTGCCCTTGTAGGTGGCCGTCGGAAACTTCGCGACGTTGAACCAGTCTTCCGAGCGCGCGGCCTTGTCCATTTTGTCCAGCCCGAAATTGATGCTGGCCGTGTCGATCACGATGTCCGCGGACCCGGTCCCGGTCGCGCGGTCGATGGTGATCATGCCGCCAGTCCTGTCGAACTTGCCGCGCCAGACGGAGATCCCCATGTGCGAGAACTCGATGCTGGGATAGGTGTGATTCGGCTCGATTTCGTACTTGTCGGCCGCCGCGAATGCCGGCGCAGCGATACCTGCAACCAGGGCGGCAAAAACAAGATTCTCTCTTAACATTCAGTACTCCTCGGTAGTCGGTTGTTCACGGGTCAGGTCAGACGGTTTCGTCGGGTTCGCTTACTTCTCGGTAACGGCCTTCATGCTGGCAAGACCCGCCTCGAAATCCTTGCCGACCATCTTGTCCATATCCATGAAGAGGTGCATCGCCTTGGCGATGAAGTTGTTCCGGCCACTCATGCTCCATGTCACGACGGTTTGATTCCCCTCGGGCCGGAAGATGAACTCGGCGGTGTTGGTGGCTGTAAAAGGACTTAGGAATTCGAGTTTGATCCGGATGAGTTCGCCCGGCCTGCTCTCGGTAATCGTCATGCGCCCTTCGCCGACCGCCTTGTTGCCGGCCCACGCGGTGACGGCGCCGGCGCCGGCCGCCGCGCCCTCGTAGGTCTGCTTCATGTCCGGATCGCGTTTTGCCCACGGCGACCATGCCTCCCACTTGCGCAGCTCGTTCACCTGCGCGAAAACTGCCGGCGCTGGAGCGGCGATGGTGGCGCTGCGCGCGATGCGGAAATCGGAAGGCTGCATAGCCACCACGACGAGAAACACGACGACGATGAATGCTATCGCGACGAGAACGATTTTCAGCATGAAGAATTCTCCGTTCCGGATTGCGGTTTGCGGTTTGCCGGATTCCGTCTCAGGCTTTCGCCAGGTAGTCCGCGAACTGATCGAAGGTACCGCCCCAGCCCTGCTTCATGCTTTCGCGGCCGTCCTCGAAGGTCTTGCGCTCCGCTTCGGTCGCCTCGTGGGGAATCCACCGCACGGTGACCTTGGTCTTGCCACCCTGCTCCTCGAACTCCACCGTCGAGAGGGTCTGCAGCGGCCAGCTCATATGCCCCGGATGGCGCGATACGCCACCCTTCGGATCCGAGAACGACACGATAAAGACCAGCCGCTCCGGAGCCTTGATCTCGCGGTAGACGAACCTGCCCCACATGTCGCTGCCGTCGGGCGCCGTCATGCCGTAGTGGAAGACGCCGCCGGGACGCAGTTCCACCTTGCAGGTATGCACGGTGAAGCCCTTCGGCCCCCACCATTGCTTCAGGCGCTCAACCTCGGTCCACGACTCCCACACCCGCTTGCGGGGCACATCGAAGACGCGCGTGATGACGAATTCATCGCTCCGTTCGGCCATGTCGCTCTCCACTAAAGTTCAACCAGAACCTTGAATCCGCCATAGATCATGCGCTTCATGTCGAAGGGCATGGCCTTTGGATCCATCATGTCCGCCAGGCGCGGGTCTTTCATGACCTTGGCGTTGACACTATCGCGATGCGAGCGCGACTTGAACACGATGTACGAGAACATCACGGTTTCGCCCGATTTACGCTTCACGCTCCGCGGGAACGAGGTCAACTTTCCCACTTTCACATCGTCGGCGACGCACTCGCGGACCTGGAGCGCGCCGTGCTCGCGCCAGATCTTTCCCGCCTTGCGGGCAATATTGCGATAGGCCGACAGTTTCTTTTTCGGCACCGGTACTACGAATCCGTCAACGTAAGCCATCTTGCCTCCGTGGTAGGTTGGTTATTCGTCCTGCAGAAACTGCTTGAGCCTGTCGAGGGCGCCGATCCAGCCGCCGCGCGCCGATGGGTCGAACATCGGCTCCTGCCTGAATTCGAGTTCGGTGCCGCCACCGTCAAGCAGGCGCAGGGTCACCGTCACCAGCGATTCTCCGCTCAGGCGCGGCAGCTCCGGCACGCTGCGGGGCACCGTCCACGTGAACACCAGCCTGCGGTGAGGAACCACCTCGCGGTAAACGCCCGTAACCTCATGATCCCGGCCATCGGGGCCTCTCATCAGAATGCGATACCTGCCGCCCACGCGCACATCGAGCTCCGCCCGCCAGTCCGGATTGCCGGCCTGGTTCCACCATTGCCTCAACGCTTGCGGGTCGGTCCACGCGCGCCAGACTTTTTCAGGCGCGGCGGAATAGGTGCGGACGAAGTTAAGCGAGGGCTTTTCTTTGAGCTTGGGGTTTTCCATGCCTGCAGTTCCTCTTGCTGATACAGATAGCGGGCGAGCGCATCCAACTTCTCAGTCCAGAATTTCCTGTAGTGCGACAGCCACTCGGCCGCCTCCTGCATCGGTTGCGGCGAAATCGTGCAGCTCACCACCCGCCCCTCTTTCGTGCGGCTGATCAGGCCTGCGCCTTCGAGAACGCCCAGATGCTTCATGAAGCCAGGCAACGACATGTTGTGCGGGCTCGCGAGCTCCATCACCGGCAGACTGCCCGCGCTCAGCGACGCCAGGACCTTCCGTCGCGTGGAATCGGATAGTGCCGCAAACACGGCATCGAGATCGGCTTCCTCATACTTAACCATCCGGTTTAGTATTAGTCGGAATGAAAGCGTTGTCAAGCCCTCCGGCTTTTCGCTATCAAACAGGATTTGAAGTGGGCAAAGAAAAAAGCCAGCAAGCATTGCTGGCCTTACTCAACTATTAGTCGCGGGGCCGTTCAGGATCAGGATTTACCGGCTCTGGGATCACTTGGCCGTCGATCACGCGCCCGCCAGGCCGCCGCTCGCGCATCTGCCGGTGCAGGTCGCGTGTCTTCCACCACAGGAAGCCGAGGATCAGCATTGCCGCGGTTGCCACGATCGCAAACACCAACAGCGAAAACACCAGGCCCACGACCAACAGCACGGCACCGCTCGCAATGGTCAGCATCTTGGCCAGCAAGCCCGACGCATTCACCTGTGAACGTGCTCCGTTCCCATTAAGTCTGTACATGTCTTCGTTTTCCTGCACGGCGACTCCTTCCCGGATTTTTACGCACCCTCCCGATGGCGTGCGCTATCAGGGATTCGATAGTCTCCTTGAGATTTCGTTCGGCAGGGACGCGAAAGAAACGGTATCGAAGCTCCGCGATGATCCCGTCTCGCCCCAGGCGCCTCTAACGAACGCGCGAAGGTACGCAACTGGAAACTTGTACAAGGCAGCATAAAAGCCGCCTTTAAGGAATAGGCCCGAGCCTCCCCGCTTCTCCGTACCCCGATCGCGCTACTTCAGCGCGCGCGGCAGCCAAAGCACCAGCTCGGGCCAGATCAAGATCAGCAGCAGGCAGATGAGCTGAATCACCATGAATTGGCCCATGCCCCTGTAGATGGTGGACAGGCTCCACTGCGGCATGACGTTTCTCAGGTAGTACGCCGACATCGCAACCGGCGGACTGAGGAACGCGGTCTGCAGATTCACCGCAACCAATGCGCCGAACCAGGTCAGCATCTCCAGTTTGCTCAATCCGAAGTTCAACTTCTCGATCACCGGCAGAAAGATGGGCAGGAACACCAGAACGATCGCCGGCCATTCAAACGGCCAACCGAGAACGAAAATCAAGGCCATGACCAGCAGAAGCTTGCCGGTATCGGGCACGGGCAGTTGCAGCAGTGCGTTGGCGATGATCTCGGTCGCGCCGAGTTTGGTGAACACCGCCCCGAAAACGTTCGAGGATACCGCCAGGAACAGCACCATGCTCGAGGTGATCATGGTGGACATGGCGGCGCTTTTCAGCGCCTTCCAGGTCAGTCTCCGGTACGCCGCGGCGAGCACGGTGGCGCCGACGGCGCCGCAGGAGGCCGCTTCGGTTGGCGTGGCCAGTCCGGCCAATATGGTTCCCAGGGTAAAACCGATCAGCAACGTGAGCGGCACGACGCCGATCAGGAATTCGCGAACCAGTTCCACCTTGTCGGTCACGCGTTCGGCAAGCGGGACCGGGGGACCGAGTTCCGGTTTCAGGTGGCTGCGGACCAGGCAGTAGATGATGTACATCGCGGCAAGCAGGAGACCTGGACCGAACGCCGAGGCATACAGAGCATTCACCGGCACGCCAATGGTCGGCCCCATCACCACCAGCATGACGCTGGGCGGAATCAGAATCCCCAGCGTGCCGCCGGCGGCAATGGCGCCTGCCGACAATTTCGCGTCGTAACCCGATCGCACCATCACCGGACCGGCCATGATGCCCAGCACCGTGACCGCCGCGCCGACGATGCCGGTGGCCATCGCAAAAATCGTGGCCGTCAGAAGGACCGAGAGGTAGAGCGAGCCGCGCAGGGGCGCAAGTACATTGCG
>JANOGP010000082.1:0-1687 GCA_031406075.1 Betaproteobacteria bacterium | reverse complement strand
GCGTCGGTGGCAAGCGGCCGCTCGACGTAAACGCTGCCGTCCACCGGGGAAATGGTTTTTTGAACGTCGGTCATGAACGCAAAGACAAAAACGAAAAGGACGAATTTGCCACAGAGGACACAGAGATCACAGAGGAAAACCGATGTCGGCGAAACAACTCAATCAGCCAAAAAAACAAGCAGGGTGGGAGAAATCCATGATTCGCCATGAACCTCATCGCGTCTTCAAGTTCGTTCCCACTTTATTCTTTGCAGTTCTCTGTGAACTCTGTGTCCTCTGTGGCAAACAAGAATTTTTCAAATGATCTCAAAATAGCGTTCGAGTTCCCAGTCGGTGACGGACTTGCGGAACTGCCGCTCTTCCCATTCGCGGGTAGCGGCGAAATGCTCGACAAATGCATCGCCGAAACACGCGCGCGCGGCTTTCGAGGCCCTCAGTCTTTGCGCGGCATCCCACAGCGTGGTCGGCAACGCGCCTTTCGCGGGCGGCTTCTGGTCGTAGGCGTTGCCGCTGACCGGCTTACCCAATGCCAGCTTGTGCTCGATGCCCCACAAGCCGGAGGCGAGCGCGACCGCAAGACCCAGGTAGGGATTGCAGTCGGCCGCCGCAATCCGGTATTCGACACGCTGGCTCTTTTCCGAGCCCGGAATCACCCGCAATGCGCAGGTACGATTCTCCGCGCCCCAAGTGGCGTGCGTCGGCGCCCAGTAACCCGGCACCAGGCGGGTATAGGAGTTGACGGTGCTCGCCACCATGCCGAGGAATTCCGGCATCAGCGCCTGCTGGCCGGCGACGAAATGCTGCATCAGCGTGCTCATGAAAAGCGGGCCCTTGGGATCATGGAACACCGGCTTGCCTGCCTTGCTCTTGAGTGAAACGTGGACGTGGCCGCTCTGGCCCGGCAGGTTCGGGTTCCACTTGGCCATGAAGGTCGCCATGCGGCCGCGGCGCTGCGCGTGCACCTTGATGAAGGTCTTGAACAGCCCCGCCTTGTCGGCGGCGGATAGCCCTTCATCGACCGCGATCGCGGCTTCGAGTACGCCGGGGCCGGTTTCCTCGTGCAGCGCCTCGAGAGGGAAGCGCATTTTCTCGCACAGGTCCAGCGTCTCGAGGTAGTAGTCGGAGTGCACGGTGCTGCGGATCACCGAGTAGCCGAAGTAACCCGGCGCCATCGGCTTGAGATCGCGGTAATGCTTGGCGCGCACCGAGTCCGGCGTTTCGTCGAAGACGAAGTACTCGTACTCGAAGCCGGCATACACCTCGAAGCCCATCTTGCGCGCCTTGTCGAGCACCCGCCTCAGCACGCCGCGCGGACACGGCGCCTTGGCCTCCTCGGTGAATTCGGCGAGGAAGAACAGCATCCCCGGTTCGAAGGGAATATCGCGGCAGGTATCCGGCAGGATCCGTACCTGCGCATCCGGATAGCCGGTATGCCATCCGGTGAATTCGGTGTTGTCGTAAAGCTGGTCGTTCGAATCCCAGCCCAGCACCACGTCGCAGAAGCCGAAACCCTTGTCCAGCGAACTGAAGAATTTCTCGCGCGACATGTACTTGCCGCGCAGGATGCCGTCGATGTCGAAGACACCGACTTTCACATGGGTGAGCTTGCGCTCGTTGACGATCTTCTTCGCGTCGGCGACGGTTTTTACGTCTTCTGGTTTCATGTATGGCTCGGTCGAGGACGAAG
>JANOGP010000053.1:0-25644 GCA_031406075.1 Betaproteobacteria bacterium | reverse complement strand
CCCTGCAGGAAATCGTAGATAACCTTGTTCTCCCAACCCATCGGCGGGATTTTGAACAACCCGAAGTACGTTACGCCGTACTTGGTGAACTGGGACGCCGAGAATCCGGACAAAGGCATCAGGACCAGGCACAGATACAGCAGTGCATGGCTCACCTTCGATGCCTGCACCTGCCAGGCAGGAACGCTCGACGGCATTGGCGGCGGGGGATTCCTAAAGCGCCACCACAAACGGACCAGTACCAGGGCTGCGACCGTCACGCCGATCGACTTGTGCAGGTTGTAAAAGAAGGTGCGTTCGGGTGTGCCCCGCGGGATGTCGGTCATGTACAAACCGAGTCCAATCATCACAAGGACAAGAATCGCGACGATCCAGTGCAACGCTATCGCAGGCGCCGTGTATCGCTGAACAACGTTGTTATTCATGTCCCAAAATCCTCCCCTTTGGCCCTGCTTACGCGCATCGTCAAGGCGCGAATGTTACGCGGCTGCTATCGGATAACAACCCCCCAGGGCCGGATGCCCACCGGGATATCCTTGATCTTCTTGTTGGTCTTCGTGTCGATCACAGACACCGAGTCGGAGCGGCCGTTGGCGACATAAAGTTTGCTTCCGTCCGGCGTGATTGCCATGTTCCAGGGACGCTTGCCCACCTCGATGGTGGCAATGATCTTGTTGGTTGCAGTGTCGATGACGGACACCGTCGCGTCCTTGCCGTTGGAGATGTAGACGCGGCTGCCGTTGGGGTGGACCGTCACGCCGTTGGAAAACTGCCCGCCGGGGATGGTGGCGAAGAGCCCATGTTTGGTTACGTCGAGCGCATGGACAGTGCTGCCGTACTCGGCCGCGGTATAGGCCACCTTGCCGTCCGGCAGGAAAGCGATGCCGCGCGGACGTTTGCCCACGGGGATTTCGGCGACCTGTTTGCGCTGCGCCACGTCGATGACATCGATCTGCGAGGCCTCCTCGGCACTGGAATACACCCACTTCCCGTCGGGACTGAATACCGCATGCTCCGGATTCTCGCCATTCACCCTCACCAGAAACTCGCGCTGGTTGGTCCTGGTGTTGATGAAGGCAATCGAGTTGCTCAGCTCCACCGCGGCGACCACCCACATGCCGTCCGGGGAAATGCCGACACCCTCCGGGGATTCGCCCAGCGCCACCGTGCCGACCATCTCGCCCTTTTCGATGTCGATGATATCGAGAGCATTCTTGGGCTGGTCGCTGACGTAAATGTGTTTGCCGTCTTTCGACAGCGCCATTCCGCGCGGCTTTTTGCCTGCCGGGATTTCCCGGACCACCAGGTCGGTAGCGGTGTCGATGACACTGAGCGTCCCACTTTCCTCGTTGGCTACGTAGGCAAAGGGCGCCGCACACGCCACTGTTGCCGCCGTCAACAGAAACGCTGCTGCGGTCTGGAGATATCTGTTATTCATCCTGGTTTTCCCCGATTGTTGGATCTGATTGTCAACCCGGTTTTTGCAGACATGCACTACTCGCTATCCGCGGTCTCTTCAGAACTGATAGCTTGCGGCAAGGCCCACAGTATAGTTCGTCCCAGGTGCAGGTTAGTAGTAGCGGCGGCTTGCCTCGTTGACGATTACGGACCCCACATATTCCACGTCAAAAATGTTGTCGACTCGGGCGAATCCAGTCAGCCGCAAACCGCCGAACTTCTGCCCAAAGCCCACACGCCAGTTCACCATCGAATAGGCGTCCGCCGACTCGTCTTTCAGGTCGTTGGTAAACACCTTGTCCACCCAACGCGCCTCCAGGGCGGTAGAAAGTCCAAACGGCGCGTACCGCCAGCCAAGTTCACCATAAACCATGTTGCTGGGGATGCTCGGGATTTTGTTTCCGGTGAGAACTGTTGCATTCGGCCCGGCCACCGACGCGCAGAAACCGACGCAAGTTCCGAAACTGTTGTCATAACTCGCGTCAATGTACGTATACGAAAGCACCCCGGTGAAACCGCTTCCGAAATTGCTGTCTACACCTTTCTGTTCTTTCTTTTATTCCTGGGGTACCCACGCGCCACCGCAATGCGAAAAAAAAGGCTGCTCGAAGGCAGCCTTTCGGGACTTGCAGTGCAATCAGCGATTGAAGACGTACATCGTGACTTCAAAGCCAAAGCGCATTTCGGTGTATTCGGGTTTGGTCCACATGGTGAGGCTCCTTCAGAGAGTTAATCCACTTCATCGGGGTTCGAGGCCGCTTCATCACGACCTTGGATGGCATTCTGTTGCAACCACGCTACTCCGCCACACAGGAAAACACTGAATTCCGGCTCATGATTTTCATTAGAATTGCCGAAACCCGCAGTTTCTCAACATTCTCATTAACAATCATGGCTCTATAAGGCCGGCGCGAATCGCGATGATGGCCAGTTCGGCGGAATTCGACGCCCCCAGTTTCTGCTTGATGTTGTAGAGGTGGGTACCGATGGTGCGGGGGCTCAGCGACATGACCCCGGCGATCTCGGCCACCGACTGACCTTTGGCCAACGCCAGGAATACCTTGAATTCCTTTTCGCTCAACATGTCGAGCGGATTGCGCTCGCCGTTGACCTGCTGCACCGCCATCTGCTGGGCGATTTCCGGTTCCAGGAAGGTCTTGCCCTGATGCACCTGCCGGATCGCCTGCATCAAGGCTTCTGCGGCACTGCGTTTGGTGAGGTAACCGGCAGCGCCTGCCTTCAGCACCCGGCGGGCATGCATCGCATCCTCGTGTGCCGACAACACCAGAATGCGCGCCGCCGGCTCACGCGCCAGGATGCGATCGATCGCCTCCAGGCCGCCGATTCCCGGCATCGAGATGTCCATGACCACGACATCCGGCCTGACTTCCGGATACTTGCGACACGCGTCCTCGCCGCTTTCGGCTTCGGCAACCACTTTGATGTCGGCCGATCCCTCCAGAAGAAGCCTGAATCCCATGCGCACCACCGCATGATCATCCACCAGCATTACGCCAATTCCACCGCCCGCTGCCTTGTTGTTCAATCTGACTCCTCCTCCTATGCCGCTTCCACGCCGTCGGTCGCCACGGCGGCGGCCTTTGCCGGGATCACGGCGGTCACCGTCACGCCCTCGCCCGGCTGGTTGTCGATTTGGAACATCCCATCGAGCGCCTGGACGCGCTCGCGCATCCCCATCAGGCCGAATCGGGTGGCTTCGCGCTCATTGCGCTGGGCGATGCCCTTGCCGTTGTCGCGCACCGTCACCCTCACGACGTCGCCACACCCGGAATCGCGTTCGCGCGCAATCAGTATGTCCGCGCGCGTCGCGGCAGCATGGCGGATGACGTTCGTCAGGCATTCCTGGACGATACGGTAGATCGTGATGTTGACGGTTTCGCCCAGCCCCTCCAGTTCGCCCTCGAGCCTAAGCTCACAGGCGATGTCCTTATGCCTTTCCCGCCATGCCGCCACGGTCTCTTTCAGCGTCGCGCTCAGGCCCAGGTGGTCCAGCGCCGTGGGCCGCAGCTGGCGGATGATCCCGTGCACCACATCGTAGATGTGCGTGGCCACGGAAATGATGGTCTGCGCATTGCCATGGATCTCAGGTGAGCTTTCGAGAGTGCGGTTGGAAATCGCCGTACCGATGGTCTTGATCGCCGTTACGCACTGGCCGAGCTCGTCGTGCAGTTCGCGCGCGATCGAGCGGCGTTCCTCCTCCAGCCGGTTCTGGATCAGTTGCGTGAGTTTACGGTTCTGCTCCAGCTCGCGTTCGGTCCGCCGCACCAGTTTGTGCTCGGTGATGTCGCGCATGCTGCAGATTTCACCGATCACTTCGTTGCTCGCCGGGTCCACCAGGGGAGCCGCCGACAGCGCGACATCCACCACCCGGCCATCCTTGGCCAGGCGCTGGGTCTCCACCATTTCGACGAGTTGACGCTGCATGACCGCATCGAGGTTGTCCTGGATTTCGCCCTGGCGTTCCGGCGGGGCGAGCAGAGTGGCGGAACGGCCGACGATTTCATCGTCGCGATAGCCGAACATGCGGCCCGCCGCCGGGTTCCAGAACGAAATGCGGGCTTCGAGGTCATGGATGATGATTGCGTCGCTGGATTGCTTGGTGACCAGTGCCAGCCGCTGGTTTTCCGCAAGGCTTTGCTCGAGATTCTCCGCCATGCGGTTGAAGGTGTGGCTGATCGCGTCGAATTCGGGCAATTCGAACCTCGGCAACCGCGTGTCGAAGCGCCCTTGTTCCATTTCGGACAAACCGTCGAGAATCTTGCCGATGGGCCGCAGCGACCGGCCCAGCAACCAGAAAACCAGCACGTTGACCAGCACAAAGAATCCCAACACCAGCCAGAAAAAATTCTTAAGATCATCCCACGCATCGAGAATCGATCGCGAAGCATCCGCTCTGATGACCACCGCTCCATTCGGGATATTCAGCCGGAACTCGCCGATCTTCGGATCCGCTAGCCGGCTGAACCAATCCGGTGCCCACCTGCCCAGTTTGTACTGGGATGGCGGCGAGGTGTAGATCAACTGGTCATTCTCGTCGTACATCTTGATTTCGTTGGCACGTACGCGACCGAGGTGGCGCAGGAACGAAAGCAACGCCTGGTGATGCGGACCGCTTTGCGCGTTGGCCCGGGTGTTGACGATCACGGTTTCCATCAATTGCACGGTGACCTTGGTCCCCGCCTCGACCTCTTCCCGGATAGAGCGGCGCGTTTCCTCGATCAGAACATCGGATGCGGCCAACGCGAAAAGCACAATGACCAGCGTAATCACGAAATTGATGCGGAAGCGCAGGCCGAATTTCTTCATCATCGGGAACCACCCAGAAGATCGCGCATGCGCGCGGTCGCCGCGCACAGTTCCGCGGCGATCGCCGGCTGCATCGCGGAGTGGCCGCCGTTGGGTACCAGGCGCAGGTCCGCGCCGGCCAGCCGCCGCGACACCTCAAATGCACTGATTGGTGGGCACACCATGTCCATCCTGCCCTGCACCAGGGTTATCGGTTTGTTGCCGATCCGCCAGAGATCATCAAGCAACTGGTGCGGCCGCAGAAAACACTGGTGAGCCAGAAAATGGAGCTGGATTCTGGCGCCTGCCAGCAATTCCTCTGCCGTCGCGACGTTGCGGCCACCGTCACTGCCGCCGGCCATCTCCCCGATCGCTATTACGCTGGATTCATAGTCGCACCAGCGCCGGGCGGCCGCCAGTGCGACCGATGCATCGGGGTGATCGATGAGTTGCCGATAGTGCTCGACAATGGACTCGCCGGCATCCTTGGCGAAGTCCGTCCAGGTCTCGGGGACGAAGCGCCGCATCCCCGAAACATACCACTCGACTTCCGCGTCGCTGCCGAGAAACACGCCGCGCAACACCATTCCCGCAACCCGATCGGCATGAGCGATTGCATAAGCCAGGCTCAGCGTGCTTCCCCAGGAGCCTCCGAACAGCAGCCATCGATCCACGCCAAGATGATGGCGCAATTGTTCGACGTCGGCCACCAAGTGCGGGGTGGTGTTTTCCAGAGTCGAGCCTGCCGGGCTACTCTGCCCGCAGCCACGCTGATCGAATAGTACGATGCGGTAGAAAGCGGGGTCGAAAAAACGACGATGCACCGGGCGCGTCCGGCTTCCCGGGCCGCCATGGATGAACAACACAGGAAACCCCGCCGGATTACCGCTTTCCTCGAAATAGACGCGATGACCGCCGCCGACCTCAAGCCAATCCTTACGGTACGGTTCGATTGAGGGATAAAGGAAATCGCCGTTGGCTTGGTTCTTATCCACGACCATGCCTGGCGAGCGGAAATTCAGGATTCTTGCAGTTTGAAGACGATCGGCACCGTCACCGTCAGTTGGCGTCCGCGCAGGTTTTGCGGGGCCTGCGGCAAGGGCGAAGCCTTGCGCACCATGTTGAGCGCTTCTTCGTCGAGTACCGATCGTCCACTGCTCTTGCCCAGAGTGACGCTGGTAACTTTGCCATCAGCGGCGATCTGCAGCTGCACTTCCGCCGTGCCCTCCCAGCCGCGGCGTAGCGCCACCGGCGGATACTTCTGATAGCGCTTGATTTCCTTGGATATCGACTGGCCGTATATCTGCAAAAGTCCCGGCTCCACCGCCGACACAATTGGCTCCTTCTTAACCTCCACCGGCCGCGGAGGCGCGGGGGGCGGCACCGGTGCGGCAACCGGCGCAGGCCGGGTCGTTGCCACCGCGACGGGCGGTGCGGGCGCCTGCACCGGCGGGGCCTCGGTCTCAATGCGCGGCTGCGCGACGGGCGCCGGGGGCGGTTCTGGCCGCACTTCTGCCCGTGGTTCAGGCCGTGGTTCAATACGCGAAACCGGCGGCTCGGGAGTGGGCGCGTTTCTGGGTTCAGGCGTGATTTCAATTTTGGGCTCAATACGCGGCTCGGGACGCGATAACGGCGGCACGATCTCCGCGCGCGGAATCGGCGGTTGCTCAGGTTCCGGTTGCCGCATTAGTGGCTCGGGACGCGGCTCGATCTGCGGTTCTGGTCGAACCATCATTTCCTCGACGGTTCGTTGCGCCGGCGCCGGGGTCATCACGGGCGCGGGCGGCACTACTTCCCGAATCGGCGTCGGTCGCAACTGCGCCTGCTCAGGGAGAACGATTTCAACATTGAGCACCTTGGGCGGCTCGATCACCATCGCACGGAATCCCGGGACGAGCGCGATCAACGCGGCGTGGATAAGCAACGACGCCACGAAGGCAACCTTGAAGGATCGCTCGCGGTACCAATCGGTCATTGGCGAGGCGTAATAAATCCCGCTGTCGAGCGCGGCATCAGACATGCCCAAAGCGTAGTGCAAGGCCTTGAGATAAGTAAAGTTTTGCCGCAAAACTCATGAAAATCATGAGAATCAATTGGTGATTTCCGTGTGCGGGTGTCGCGCCGCCTTCGTCGATAATGCTTACGGACTCATCGGATACAGGTTTGCACAGCTATCGGTGGTGCGGCCGGTGTCGGATGATTCGGCAACGAGCGGGCCACCCCCGCGAACTTCAATCACAACTTGTGGAGAAACCTATGTGGAGCAAGCCTGAGTACACCGAAATGCGTTTCGGCTTTGAAGTCACGATGTACATTGCCAACCGCTGAACTGGGTTGGGCTTGGACGAAAGCCCCTTCGCGGGGCTTTCAGTTTTATGCAGGCCATAAAAGTTGTTTTGACGGAAAATGCGAATAAGGGTTCTCGGAGCCGCCGCCGGCGGAGGATTTCCGCAGTGGAACTGCAATTGCCGCATGTGCGACGGCGTGCGCAAGGGCACCGTCAGGGCCAAGGCACGCACCCAATCCTCTATCGCCGTCAGTGCCGACAACATCAACTGGGTGCTGTTCAACGCTTCGCCGGACCTGTTGGCCCAGCTCAAGGCGTTCCCGGAATTGCAACCGGCGCGTGCGATCCGGGACACCGCGATCCGCTCAATAGTGCTGATGGACGCGCAGATCGACCACACCACCGGATTGTTGATGCTGCGTGAGGGCAAGCCGCTGGAAATTTACTGTACTGGAATGGCGCGCGAGGACCTCACCAGCGGCAACCCGCTTTTCAATATCCTCGAACACTACTGCGGCGTACACTGGCACGAAGTGCCCACGACGGCCGGCAACGAGTTCCCGGTAATCGGTGCGGAAGAATTCGCATTCACTGCCGTACCTCTGAGCAGCAAGGCACCGCCCTATTCGCCGCACCGCGACAACCCGCACGAGGGCGACAACATCGGTATGCGCATCAGGGACAAGCGCTCCGGCAAAGTGCTGTTTTACGCGCCGGGGCTCGGCGCAATCGAGCCGCACCTGAGGCCCTTTCTCGAGGAAGCCGACTGCCTGTTGGTGGACGGCACGTTCTGGACCGACGATGAGATGATCAAACTCGGTATCTCGAAAAAACATGCGCGTGACATCGGCCACCTGCCACAGTCGGGTCCCGGGGGCATGATCGAGGTGCTCATACCGCTCAAGGCCTCGCGCAAAATACTGATCCATATCAACAACACCAATTCCATCCTCGACGAAGCGTCGAAAGAGCGCAAGGAGTTGGATGCCCGTGGCATCGAGGTCGCGTACGACGGAATGGACGTAACACTCTGACGAGGAGCGCGCATGGGTGCAGCTGAAAATCTGGCGTGGAGCAAAGAGGAATTCGAGGCTCAGTTGCGCGCCAAGGGCAAGCGTTACCACATTTATCACCCGTTCCACATCGCGATGAACAGCGGCAAGTGCACCCGCGAGCAGGTGCAAGGCTGGGTTTATAACCGCTTCTACTACCAGATCAGCATCCCGATCAAGGATGCAGCGGTTCTTGCCAACATGCCGGACCGCGAACAGCGCCGCAAGTGGATCCAGCGCATCATCGACCACGATGGCGTCGAGGGACAGGAAGGCGGCATCGAGGCATGGCTGCGTCTGGGCGAGGCATGCGGGTTGAATCGCGAAGAAATCGCTTCGCTCAAGCACGTGCTGCCCGGCGTGCGCTTCGCCGTGGATGCCTACGTCAACTTTGCGCGGCGCGCACCCTGGCAAGAGGCTGCGTGTTCGTCGCTGACGGAAATGTTTGCGCCCGAGATCCACAAGAAGCGCCTGGAGAACTGGCCGCAGCACTATCCGTGGATCGAAGCCGATGGCTATTCCTACTTTCGCAAGCGCCTGTCGGAAGCGCGCCGCGACGTCGAGCATGGACTCAGGGTCACGCTCGATTATTTCAAGACCCGCGAAGAGCAGGAAAAGGCGCTCGGTATCCTGCAGTTCAAGCTCGACGTGCTGTGGAGCATGCTCGACTCGATGCAGATCAACTACGGGATCGGCGAAACCCGGCATGTCTGAAACCGCGGCATTCACTGACGATACCGTGTTCGAACTGCAGCGCCACTTTCGCTTCCAGTGGGAGCCGGCACAACAGGGTTTCGTCCTGCTATATCCGGAAGGCATGGTCAAGCTGCCGGGCAGCTCCGGAGAAATCATGAAGCGAATCGACGGCAAATCCGACGTGCGCGCCATCGTCGAGGACTTGCAAAACACATTTCCCGGTGCCGACCTGAAAAAGGACGTCATCGGCTTTCTGGAGCATGTACATGGAAAAGGCTGGATCCGTCCCAAACAAACCGGGTAACCCGCTCTGGCTGCTGGCGGAGATCACGTACAAGTGCCCGTTGCACTGCGTGTTCTGCTACAACCCGGTGGACTACACGTCCTACGGCAAGGAACTGTCGACCGAGGACTGGTTGCGCGTGCTGCGCCAGGGCCGCGAGATCGGCGCGGCCCAGTTGGGATTTTCCGGTGGCGAGCCGCTGGTGCGCGACGACCTCGAAATTCTGGTCGCGGAAGCAGCCAAGCTCGGCTATTACTCCAACCTCATCACCTCCGGCGTGGGGCTCAATGAAAAGCGCATCGGCGCCTTCAAGGACGGCGGCCTGAATCACATCCAGCTGTCGTTCCAGGATTCGACCAAGGAATTGAACGACTTTCTGTCGAGCACCCGCACTTTCGATCTCAAGCAGAAAGTGGCGAAGCTGATCAAGAAACACGAGTACCCGATGGTGCTGAACTGCGTACTACACAGGCACAATATCGACCACGTCCAGCAGATCCTGGAGATGGCCGAGGCCATGGAAGCGGAGTACGTTGAACTCGCCAACACCCAATACTATGGCTGGGCCTACGTTAACCGGGACCAATTGCTTCCGACCCGCGAACAGCTGCGGCGCGCCGAGGAAGTCACCAATAAATTCCGCGAACGCGTCGGCAACAGCATGCGGATTTTCTTCGTGGTTCCCGACTACTACGAAAACCGCCCGAAAGCTTGCATGAACGGGTGGGGGGCGGTGTTCCTCACCATCACCGCCGATGGCTTGGCGCTGCCGTGCCACGAAGCGCGCCAGTTACCCGGCCTCACCTTTCCCAATGTTCGCGCACATGACCTGCGCACGATCTGGTACGACTCGCCCAGCTTCAACGCCTACCGTGGCGATGCGTGGATGAAGGAACCGTGCCGCACCTGTCCGGACAAGGTCAAGGATTTCGGCGGCTGCCGCTGCCAGGCGTACATGCTCACGGGTGACGCAACCAACGCCGATCCGGTATGCGACCTGTCCCCCCACCACCGACTGGTGACGGACGCTGTGGACAAGGCACAGAATCCGGCGCCTGCGGTCGAAGTCAAGCCGATTCTGTTCCGCGACGACAAGAATTCGCGTGCCTTGAGCAAAACGTCGGCCTGATAGAAACTTCCGTTTCATGAATCAGGCGGCTGACTCGCTGCTCGCCGTGCGCGCCAGCGGGCTTGTAAAGCGTTACGGCCAGTTGGTCGCTGTAGACGGCCTCGACCTGGACATTCCGTCCGGTCAGTTCTTCGGATTGCTCGGTCCGAACGGCTCCGGAAAGACCTCCACCATCCACATGCTGGCCACGCTGATCCGCCCCAGCGGCGGCTCGGCGCGGGTCGCCGGCCACGACGTGGTGGACGAGGCAGTGAAAGTGCGCGGTGCGATCGGACTGGTCTTCCAGGACTCGGCGCTCGATCGATCGCTCACCGTTGCCGAAAATCTGCGCTTCGCCGGCCTGCTCTACAACCTGAGCCCGGCCGTCATTCGCGAGCGCTCCGCGGAACTGCTCGATATATTCGGACTCGCCGACAACAGCAATCGTCCCGTGGGTTCACTTTCCGGCGGCATGCGCCGCGCGCTGGACATCGTGCGCGGGATGATCCACCACCCCAGAATCCTGTTCCTGGACGAACCCACCATCGGGCTCGACCTGACCAATCGGCGCAACATCTGGCGCTTCATCGAGAGGCTGCGCGTGCGCACCGGGATGACGGTATTGCTCACCACGCACTATCTGGAAGAAGCCGACAGTTGTGACCGGGTGGCATTCATCAAAGGTGGCAAACTGGTGCAGTCCGGGCCGCCGCGGCAACTTGTGGAAAGTCTGGGCAGGCATATCGTGGAGATCGAAAGCCGGGAAATCGACACGCTTTCGCAACGGCTCGTCTCGAAACTCGGCCCCTGTCTCATGGATGGTGAAATCGCGCAGTTTCGCTATTCCGAAGAGGACGTGACGCCGCTGGCACAGCTTCAGGGCGAACTGGGTGCGCAAATCAAGGCACTGCGTTGGCGCCGGCCGAATCTGAACGATGTATTCCTGTGGATCGCGGAAGGGAAGATCTGACGATGCCCTGGCGGCCTGTCTATGCAGTGCTGGAACGCGAAGTGGTGCGCATGTTCCGACAACGCACGAGACTGGTTGCGGCAATGGTGCGGCCGCTGATCTGGCTGTTCGTGATCGGCGCCGGATTCGGAGCGGTACTCGGCCAGGCGAGTGGCCTGAGCTATCAGCAATTTCTGGTGCCGGGCGTGCTGGGCATGACCATGTTGTTCGGGGCGATGCTGGCGGCGCTCACGGTGGTCTACGACAAGGAATCCGGCGTGATGCGCATGCTGATCGTTGCGCCATTTGCCCACTACTGGATCGTCATCGGCAAGATGCTGGCTGCGGCGCTGGCGGCCATTCTTCAGGCGCTGCTTCTGCTGATCGTGCTTGCTTTTCTGGGATACGTGGGTCAGGAAACGCGGCTTGGAATACTGGTGATCGGATTGGTCGCAACGTCGCTGACCTGCGCCGGGATCGGCATGCTGGTGGCCGCGTTCACGCGGACTCTGGACAACTTCGCGGCAATCATGAATTTCGTGATCTTCCCGGTGTTCTTTCTGTCCGGCTCGCTTTACCCGGTGAACCAACTGCCGGCGCTGCTCAAGGCAGTTGCACTGGCAAACCCCTACACTTACGGGGTCGACCTGCTCAAGCACGCCACCCTCGGCGTTCTGCCCTCCGGTATGGGAGCGGATTTCCCGCTGGCGATGGATCTTGCAGTGCTGTGCGGCTTTACGCTGGCAGCACTGATCATTGCCAGCTGGCGCTTCTCACAGGAGAGCGCCTACGAGCCGATGATCCACATCCTCACCGGCAAGCGAGGGGACTAACACCAAACCTTTTTGCCACAGAGGACACCCCCCTCACCCCATCCCTCCCCCCACAACCGGGTGGAGAGGGTGATGGAAACACGCTGATCCACGATCGTGTAGTTTTTCGGCACCCTCTTTAGCTTGCTGGAGAGGGCGAGGGGGGTGAGGTGATTTCCTCTGTTGCAAATTGATTTTCCTAATGGTGATGGCCTTCGGGCCCGTGCACGTGCCCGTGGTGCAGTTCCTCGTCGGTCGCGGCGCGCACGTCGATCACAGTGCAGGAGAACAACAGAGTTTGCCCCGCGAGCGGATGGTTGCCATCCACCACCACCGTGTCTTCGGCGATCTCGGTGATGGTATAAAGTTTGTACTGGTCGGAGCCTTCCACGGCGCCCTCGAGCTGCATGCCCACCACGACGTTTTCCGGGAACATTTTGCGCGGTTCGACGCGAACCATATCCTTTTCATAATCGCCAAACGCGTCATCCGGCTCGAGCTGGACCTTGCAGGTGTCGCCGACGCCCTTGCCCTGCAGCGCACTCTCCACCATCTGGAAAATACCGTCGTAGCCCCCGTGCAGATAGGTAATCGGTGACTGGGTTTTTTCGACCAATGTGCCTGCGGCATCGAAAAGTTCGTAGTCGAGTGACACGACCGTGTCCTTGGCAATCTGCGTGCTCACTATAGCTCCTTGACGAGGTTGAGGACTTCGGCAGCGTGCCCGCGCGCATTGACGCCGTAGAGGGCATGGCGCACGAAACCTTTTTTGTCGATCACGAATGTAGAGCGGACGACGCAGCGCCTTTTCCCCTTGCCGTCGATTTCCTTCTCCTGCAACACGCCGTAGGTCGCACAGACTTCGCCCTCCGCATCCGCAAGCAACTGTACTGCCAGCCCGTGTTTGTCGCGAAAAGAACCGTGGCTCCTGCAATCGTCCATGCTCACTCCAAGGACCACCGTATCGAGGCGCTGAAATGCATCCTGCAGATCGCTGAAATCGATGGCCTCGATGGTGCAACCCGGCGTGTCGTCCTTCGGGTAGAAATACAGAACCACATTATTCGCGCCCTTGTAGCCATCGAGGCTTACCACGTTCAAATCGGCGTCGGGCAGATCGAATGCGGGTGCGGGCTGACCTACTTTCAGCATGAGAAACTCCGATGAAGCACAGCCCGGATTCTAACCGATTTAAAAAACACGATCGTCAATGCCGGCCCGGCAAATCACCGACAACGATAGAATCCCCTTTGTGAAAAATCCATTGCTCGGCGGATTGTCCGCCTCTACCTTCTTGCGTCGCCACTGGCAGAAGATTCCGTTGCTGGTACGCGAAGCGATCCCAGGATTCGAAGGTGTTGTTGATTTCCGCACCATGGTCGAACTCGCCGGTCGCGACGATTGCGAATCGCGGTTGTTGTTGCGTGCGGGCGGGCGCTGGACGGTCGAACACGGTCCGTTTGCGCGGCGGTACCTGTCACGCCTGCCGCAGCGCAACTGGACGCTGCTGGTGCAGGGCGTCGATCTGTTCCTGCCCGCCGCACGGCGACTTCTGTCCCGCTTCGATTTCATTCCCTACAGCCGGCTGGACGATCTCATGGTGAGCTATGCGCCACCCGGTGGAGGCGTCGGGCCGCATTTCGACTCCTACGACGTTTTCCTATTGCAGGGTCCGGGCCAGCGGCGGTGGAAGGTTGGCCGGCAGGATGACCTGACGCTCGTGGCCGGCGCGCCGCTCAAGATCCTCAGGCGCTTCGTGCCGCAGGGCGAGTGCGAACTCGGGCCGGGAGACATGCTTTACCTTCCGCCCGGATTCGCACATGAGGGCGTTGCGATCGATGCCTGCTACACCTATTCGATCGGATTTCGTGCGCCGTCTCATCAAGAACTGGTGTCGCAGTTCCTGATCTTCCTCGAAGAACGGCTGAATCCACCGGGCCGCTACGAGGATCCGGACCTGGCAACGCAGCCCCACCCGGCGCGAATTGGTTCAAAGATAATTGCGCACGTGCAACGCACGCTCGCGAACATACGCTGGAACCGCAGCGATGTTGCCGAATTTCTCGGCATTTACCTTACGGAGCCCAAGCCGCGCGTGCTGTTCTCGCCGCCCCGCAGACCGCTTGCGCTGAAATCGTTTCTGCGCAGTGCGCGTTACCTCGGGCTGGAATTGGCATTGCCTGCGCAGATGCTCTACAGCGGCTCGAAGCTGTTCGTCAACGGAGAGTCGCTGGCGATCGACGCCGGCGAGGCGCGATCGTTGCGAGCGCTCGCCGACGCGCGGCGGCTCGCAGGCCGCGACGTTCCGCATTCAGGCCCGGCCGCAGAGGCACTTTACCGGTGGTATCGCAGTGGCTATATTTTGCGTGCGAATCGCGCAAACTCCAATTGAGCTTGCACATGACTGAAACCACAACCCCGCAACACACTCCCCTTCTCGGCAACGCCGAATACGAAGCTGCCCTGGACACGGCGCTGGCGAAGGCGCGCCTCTCGATCCGTATCTTCGAACACACGCTGGGACAGGGATACAATTCGACGCAGCGCTTCGAATTACTGCGCCAATTTCTGCTGGCCAGCAGGCGCAACCGCCTGCAGATCGTGGTGCACGAGCCGCGGACGATCGACCGCAATTGCCCGCGTATTTTGAATCTTTTGCGCCTGCACAGCCACGCAATCAGCATCCACGAAACCCACTCAAACGCAAAGTCGGTCTACGACCCGTTTGCCGTGGTGGACGATCACAGTTTCGTGCACCGCTTTCACTTCGACGAAATGCGCGGTCTGCTCGCGCTGGATGACCCAATTGGCACCCACGCGCTTGCCGAGCGCTTCGATGAAATCTGGGAAGCATCCTCCCCAACCGTTGCCGCCACCACTATCGGCTTGTAGGCCCCGCTTGCGCCGCCACCCCATCGGCGGCGGCAGAAAAAGACCGGTCTCCGACCTGTTTTTTTGATTCAGCGGCAGATTCGCGTCCGCAGCGTCAACTGATCGCGCGCCAACCCAATCCGTTGTCCTGATCGGCGACTTCAACCCATCCGGGATCGCAGCCAATTGCGCCGGCGAGTGCGGCGCGCGCAAGGTCCGGCCGGTTGTTTTCCTTGCTCAGGTGCGCGGCCACCAGATGCTTCAGGCGACCCGTGTCCAGGCAAGCCAGCAGCTCCGCAGCCGCCCCATTGTCGAGATGGCCGTAACGCCCGGAAATGCGATCACGCAACTTGGGCGGATAACTGCTCGCGCGCAACATATCGGGATCGTGATTGCATTCCAGCACCAGCGCGTCGCAGCCCGACAACACAGACTCGATATGCCGCGTTGAGCTGCCGGTATCCGTGAGGACCCCGAGCCGGTGCGAGCCGTCGCCGAATACGTACTGCGCCGGCTCGCGTGCATCGTGCGGCACCGGAAACGGTACGACTTGAAGGTCGCCGACCGCAAAGCTTTGGTAATTGTCGATGACGTGCAGGTTGCCGATGCCGGCAAATAGCGCTTCGAATCCGGTCAGGGTTCCGTGGGTCAGCCATACCGGGATTGAATGGCGGCGTACCAACCGCGCGACACCGCCAATGTGGTCGTCGTGCTCGTGGGTGACAATGACAGCCGACAGATCTCCGGGGGTGAGGCCGAGGCGACAGAGACGGGACGTCGTCTCGCCGAGCCCGAATCCACAGTCGAGCAGGATCCGGGTGGAACCGGCCTCGACGACCAGGGCATTGCCCCGACTGCCGCTGCCCAGCGACGCGAAGCGCATTGTGCCGCTCACTTCGGCGTCGCCAGCGTCATCGCGTCGGATTTACTTCAACTCTTCCTGCAGCAGCGCGAGGATGCGCCCTGCGGTTGGTGATTTCGAACTCGCGCCTTCGGCGTTCTGCACCCTTACCTCGCTACCCGTGTCCGCGTCGGCGACGCTGATCCGGAATTGCTCATCCTTCTTGCCAGTGTCGCTGCGCCAGAATGCCAAACGGGACCAACCGCTGCCGGAATTGCCCTTGCCGTCGACGTCCGGATCCAGGTAGCGCACAAAGTAGAGGCCTTTCGACCGGTCGCGATCCTCGACCGTGAATCCTACGCGGTCGAGCGCCAGGCCCACGCGCCGCCAGGCGCGATCAAAACTATCGGCGAGCATCAGAGCGTCAGCAATCTCGCCACTCTTCGCCAACTGCGCCCGCGGAGCGGCCGCCGGCGCTTGCGCCTGGACCTGCTCATCCTTCGCACCCAGCCTGCGCATCAACCGCGACAACATCTCCGCCTCGAGCTCCGGGTCCGTTGGCCGCATCTGCCATTTGACCTGCTCGGACGTGTGTTGGTTGCCGACCACGACCTGGTACGCGCCGCGATGGCTGATGTAGATCTCGGTGGTGCCCGATTCTTCGCCACGTTCAAGTCGGGTGCGGAATTTGTCGCGCTCGGGATAGGAATAGGCCTGGTCCAACACCTTGCCGATCAACTTGCGCAGCCCGCCGTCGGGTATTTTGGCGCGGTTCTCGGCCCAGTCCGTCTCCATGATCCCGATGTCGGGCAGTTCCCTGTCGATCAGAAATCCCGTGTCCTGCCAGAACTCCCTTATTGCCGGCCACAATGTATCCGCATCCTCTTCCACCACCAACCAACGCTGGCTCCCACCGCGTTCGATCCGCACTTTTTCCAACGAGGGCAGGACCGCGGTCGCAGCCGCACCAGTATTGCGGGCACCCTGTCCTTCAGAATACTCCGAGTAAGTCGCCGATCTGGCCGCGGTCTCGGGGATGGCGTAACGATCGCTGGTGGGTGGCGCGCTCAGATCGGGCGGCACCTTGAGCGGGTCTACCTTGCCCGCCGACTTGTAGTCGATCTTCTTGCCTTCGACAAGCTTGCCGGAACAACCCGAAAGTGCGACGAGCGCCGTAACGGCAGCGGCAAGAAACTGCGTTGAATTCATGTGTGGTCGTTCACCAGGTTTGCAACTACGACCATCGCCGGTTGGATGGGTTCATTTGGCCAAGGAAGCCTGCACGACCGCGGCGCCTGCAATATCGGCCTGCTCCATCGCACCGCGCAACAGGTCATGAAAAGACGAAGACAGCGGCGTCAGGGGCAGCCGGATGCCGCCGTCGATCAGCCCCATCTGCTGCAGCACCCACTTCACCGGTATCGGATTGGCCTCCACGAACAGATGCCGGTGCAGGCCGAGCAGCTTATTGTTGTGGGCCCGGGCCCTGGAAAGATCGCCGGCGAAAACGGCCGCACACATCTCCTGCATCAGCCGCGGCGCGGCATTCGCGGTCACCGAGATCACGCCGTGCGCGCCCAACATCATCAGCGGCAATGCGGTGCCGTCATCTCCGCTGTAGATCGCAAAATTTTTCGGAGCGCGCCGCAGCATCTCTGCGCCGCGCTCCATGTTGCCGGTCGCGTCCTTCAGGCCAACGATATTCGGAACTTGCGCCAGGCGCAGCACCGTGTCGTTCTGCATATCTGCAACCGTGCGGCCCGGCACGTTGTAGAGAATCTGGGGAAGATCCACCGCCTCGGCTATGGCGCGGAAGTGGCGGTACAACCCTTCCTGGGTAGGCTTGTTGTAATAGGGCACCACCGAAAGGCTCATTTGTGCGCCGGCGGCCTTTGCGTACGCTGCAAGTTCGATGGCTTCGCGTGTCGAATTGGCACCGGTACCGGCAATCACCGGGGTACGTCCGGCCGCGTGCTCGACGGTAGTGCGGATCAGGAGGCAATGCTCTTCGAAATCCACCGTCGGAGATTCGCCGGTGGTCCCGACGACGACGATGCCGTTGCTGCCTTCCCGTATGTGGAAATCGATCAGGTGGCGCAGCCGTTCGAGGTCGAGGCTGCCGTCCTCGAGCATCGGGGTGAGGATGGCGACGAGGCTTCCTTTCAACATGGCGGCCCCCATTCGATTGAAAGCGCGATTTTAACCGATTCTCTCCGCAGCTGGCGTGCTACGGGATCCGGCGCGCGCCTACGGCGAAGATTCGCTGCACCATCGCTGGTTTTGGCAGCCTTACCGCCAAGTCCTCGTAAGCGAGCACGCGCAGTTTGCCGCACGCCACTTCAAGAAGCTCGCCGGGTCGCAGAAGGAATTCGGGATTGGACGGTTTGCCGAAGCGTTCGTTGCCGAGCGCGAACGTTTCATATATCAGCGCGCCGTCTTCCGCCAGGATCTCCAGGAGACGCGGAAACAGTGGCCGATGCAGGTAATTGGCAACTACGATTCCGGCAAACCTCCTGCCTTCGAAAGGCCACGGCGCGCCTTCCAGGTCGGCGACCTGCACACTTACCCCGGCGACGCCGCTCAATCCCGCGACCGCCTGGGCATCGCGATCAACCGCGCAGACACGATAACCGGCTTCAGCGAGATAACGGCTGTGCCGGCCGCTACCGCAGGCAAGGTCGAGCACTTCGCCGCCGGCGGCAATGAAGCCGGCCCAGCGCTTCACCCACTCGGAGGGAAACTGCGTTTGGTGCGCGTTATCCAAGACGTCAATTGCGATCAGAGCGCGGGAACATTCTCAATGCTACAACTTTCCCGCGCGCCAGCCGCCTTGCATCGCACACATTTTATTTGCGATGCACAATCGCGCAAGGTCATTTGACACCTCCCGGGGCCAGTGCTAAAAGCCTCGATTGCAGTTGCCCTTTAACCCGAAAGTCCACGTCCGCGGAGCGCGCAATGAAAACCAAGTGGGCATTGATCGGCGTATGCGTACTGCTGCCGGCTTGCAGCAGCATGAGCAATATGTTCACCAGGAATCCCTCCGCCACCGCGGTCCTTGCGCCCACCAAGGGCAATGCGGTAAGCGGCACCGTCAATTTCACCCAGAAGGGCGCGGTCGTGCTGGTCGAAGCCAAGATTACCGGGCTCTCGGCCAACGGCACACACGGCTTCCATATCCACGAAAAAGGCAACTGCAGCGCCGCCGACGCTTCCAGCGCAGGCGGCCATTTCAATCCCTCCGGCGACAAGCACGGTGGCCCGGTCGGCGCGGTGCGTCATGGCGGCGATCTCGGCAACCTGCGGGCCGACGCCAACGGTTTTGTGCAGGCCTCGTTCGAGGTGATCGGGATCACCCTGGCCACCGACGCCAACAGCATCATCGGCCGTGCCGTTATCGTACATGGCGGCCCGGATGATCTGAAATCCCAGCCGTCCGGCAACTCCGGCCCCCGAGTGGCCTGCGGACTCATCAGCAAGAACCCAGACAAAGTATTCTGAACGTGCCCTTATCGAACCGTGATTCCCTGGCTGGACTCCGGCGATCCCTTTCCCGACGTTGAGCGCGCACTCGCAGAGCCGAACGGTCTGCTTGCCGCCGGCGCCGACCTGTCGCTACCCAGGCTGCTGGAAGCCTACCGCAACGGCATCTTCCCCTGGTTCGCCGACGACCAACCGATTCTGTGGTGGAGCCCTGATCCGCGCATGGTCCTGTTCCCCGCCGAACTGAAGGTCTCGCGCTCGCTTGCGCGCACGTTGCGTAGCACGCGCTTCGAATTGCGCGCCGATACTGCTTTTGACGAGGTGATCGAGGGTTGCCGGCAACCGCGACGCGCGGAATCCGGTACCTGGATAACCGACGAGATGGCCGAAGCCTACGGTGCGCTGCATAGCGCCGGATTCGCGCACTCGGTGGAAACCTGGCTCGACGGTGAACTGGTGGGAGGCCTGTACGGCGTTGCGCTCGGGCGCGCATTCTTCGGCGAATCCATGTTCGCACGAGTAAGTGACGCTTCCAAGGTCGCGCTTGTGTGGCTGACGCGGCAACTGCAGCAGTGGGGCTTCGGCGTGGTTGACTGCCAGATGAACACCGCCCACCTCGCATCTTTCGGCGCCCGCGAAATTCCGCGCGCCGAGTTCACGCGCAGGCTGCGGGAATTGGTACACTATGCCCCGGTTCCGGTGCCGTGGCGTCTGGAGTCTACGATC
The DNA here is from genome assembly GCA_031406075.1 of Betaproteobacteria bacterium. Classification (GTDB taxonomy): domain Bacteria; phylum Pseudomonadota; class Gammaproteobacteria; order Burkholderiales; family JACQAP01; genus JACQAP01. Next base: position 5,772 of record JANOGP010000053.1, on the reverse strand, counting down.
GCGCGATGACACAGCTCAACGACCTGCCCTTTTCGGTACTGCAGTTCTACGCAACTGCCCCGTATCCGTGCAGCTACCTGCCCGACAAGCTGGCCCGCTCGCAGGTGGCCACCCCCAGTCATGCTATCGACAGCCGGGTTTACAGCGAGTTGGTGAAGGTCGGATTCCGCCGCAGCGGCGCGTTCACCTATCGCCCCTACTGCGATCACTGCCGCGCCTGCGTGCCGGTGCGCATTGTCACGGCCGGCTTCGAGGCCAGCCGCTCGCAGCGTCGCGCCCACGCCCGTCACCATGCGCTGGAAGCGCGCCTGCTGGACCTTAAGTATCACCCTGAGCACTACGCGCTTTACCTGCGCTACCAGTCGCACCGCCATAGCGGCGGCGGCATGGATCACGACAGCCGCGAGCAGTACCGCCACTTCCTCCTTCAGAGCAACGTGCGTTCCAATCTGGTGGAGTTCCGCGAGGAGGGACGGCTGCGCATGGTCAGCATTGTCGATCGGCTCGACGACGGCCTTTCGTCGGTGTACACATTTTTCGAACCCGAAGTCACCGGCGCCAGCCTCGGCACTTACAACGTGGTGTGGCAGGTGGAGCGGTGCCGGCGACTGGGACTTCCCTATCTCTATCTGGGCTACTGGATCGCGCAAAGCCGCAAGATGGCCTACAAGATCAACTTCCAGCCGCTGGAAGGTTTGATCGACGGTCAATGGCGCCAGCTGCCGCGCGACGCGACCTCCCCCGAGGCCGTGTGATATGCGCACGCCGGGTCCCGGGCGGCGGCGCATTCGCTGCCGCCTTCTGACATGCTCTATCGCCTGGCCCGCCCGTTCCTGTTCCAGCTCGACCCCGAGCGCGCGCACCACGGCACGCTGCGCTTCCTGGACTTTGTCTGCCGGTTTGGACTCTCGGGCGTAATCGCCGGCGCGATAGTTCACTCTCCGCGACGGGTCATGGGACTGGAGTTTCCCAATCCCGTGGGGCTGGCGGCGGGACTGGACAAGAACGGGGAACATATCGACTCGCTGGCGGCTCTGGGATTTGGCTTCATCGAGGTGGGGACGGTGACCCCGCGCCCGCAACCCGGCAATCCTGCTCCGCGCCTGTTCCGCATCCCCGAGGCGCGCGCCATTGTCAACCGCATGGGATTCAACAACCTCGGCGTCGAGCGACTCGTCGACAACGTCGCGCGGGCGTGCTATCGCGGAATCCTCGGCATCAACATCGGCAAGAATTTCGACACCCCGCTCGAGCGCGCCGGTGAGGACTACCTGTATTGCCTGCGCAAAGTGCATGCGGCCGCGAGCTACGTTGTGGTCAACATCTCCTCGCCCAACACGGCCGACCTGCGCCAGTTACAGCAATCCGACCAACTCGACCGGCTGCTGGGTATGCTGACCGAGGAGAATCGCAAACTCGCGGCGCGGCACGGAAAGACGGTGCCGCTGGCGGTCAAAATCGCACCCGATCTGAATGCCGGGGAAATCGCGCAAATGGCGGTTTTGTTCGCAAGGCACGGCGTTGATGCGGTCATTGCGACCAACACCACCGTTTCCCGCGATGGCGTCGAAGGACTGGCAAACGGCGAACAGGCCGGCGGACTGAGCGGCGCGCCGTTGAGGGTTCGCTCGACCGCAGTGTTGCGCGAGCTGGCAAGGTCGTTAGCCGACGGCATCCCGATCATCGGAGTGGGCGGCGTGTTCTCGGCGGCTGACGCCCGCGAAAAGTTCGACGCCGGCGCCAGCCTGGTCCAACTCTACAGCGGGCTGATCTACGAAGGCCCGGGACTGGCGCGGCGAATTGCCGCCGATCTCGCTTCGCACACTTAAGGCCCTGAATCCGTTATAACTTTAGTGTCAGCGCGAATAAGACTGGGAACTGCCGGCGTTATAATGCGCGCTTTTAACCGCGCTCCCGCACCAGTCCAATCAGCCCCTGAATGAACATCAGCGTAGAAGCAGACCTTACCCAGCCAGAGTTGAAGCTCGGCTTCAGCAGCCGTTTCGAGGAACTATACAACCGCGCCGGATTGCAGCGGCTTGATGCCGCATTCCTCGATTTCCTCGGTGGTGCCGACGCGGCGCTGTGCGCGCGCCTTGAATCCGCGCGCAGCGAGCCGGAGACACTGGCACGCAGGGAAGAATCGGAACTGCTGATCGCGGTGGCTGGACATCTCGACGATTTCATCGCGCGCCTGTTCGGCATCGAGGCCGAGGTGCAGGCGCTGTCCGCGCGCCACCACGAGCTTGCCCCGCTGTTCTCGTGCAAACGCGTTTTTGTCCAGCGCAAGGCAATGTACACATACAAGCCCGAGACTGCCGCGGGTTTCGATGGCGACGCACTTGCGGGGACGCTCGCGCAATTGTTCGGCGAGACGTTCAGCGAACTGGCATTCGCCCGGCACGTAGCCCACTGGCAGAAGCACGACGACGCTAACGTCGAAAAACTCGACACGGCGATGCGCTACGCGGCATGGGCGGCGCACACGCCGGAGGGACAAAGGAAGCACCACACCGGCGTTCTGTTCAAGGCGCCGAAAAAACTCGACTACCAGAAACTGGTGCCGCTCGACACGAGCGGCGAAAATGGCGTCACGGTGCACACACTCTCGCACCTGCGCCGCCGCCACGGTTTCGCGCTCACCGATTCCGGCACCGACCTGGTCGGTGCGCTCGATCAGACCAGCTACTGCATCTGGTGCCACGAGCAGGGCCGCGATTCCTGCTCGCACGGGCTGAAAGAGAAGGCGCCGGCGCACGGCGGTGATGCGCCGTTCAAGAAAACCGTTTTCGGCGTGCCCCTGGCGGGCTGTCCGCTGGAAGAGCGCATTTCCGAATTCCAGAAACTCAAGACCGACGGCGTCGCCATTGGCGCGGTGGCGATGATCACCGTGGACAATCCGATGGTTGCCGCCACTGGGCACCGGATCTGCAACGACTGCATGAAATCCTGCATCTTCCAGAAACAGGAGCCGGTCAACATACCGCAGGCGGAAACCCGCAGCCTGAAGGACGTGCTGGAACTGCCCTGGGGATTCGAGATTTACAGCCTGCTCACTCGCTGGAATCCGCTCGATCTGCGCCGGCCCTTCCCCCGGCCCGCCAGCGGCCGCCGCGTGCTGGTCGCCGGCATGGGTCCGGCCGGATTCACCGTGGCACATCACCTGATGAACGACGGCCATAGCGTGGTCGGCATCGACGGCCTGAAGATCGAACCGCTGCCGGCGAACCAGTGCGGAGTGGATCGCGCCGGCGCGCGGGTCGCGTTCGAGCCGATTTTCGATGCCGAATCATTGTTCGAGTCGCTCGACGATCGCGTCATGGCCGGCTTCGGCGGCGTGGCTGAATACGGCATCACGGTGCGCTGGGACAAGAATTTCCTGAAGCTCATCCGGCTGCTGCTGCAACGGCGGCAGGAATTCGCGCTGTTCGGAGGGGTGCGCTTCGGCGGCACGCTTTCAGTCGACGACGCCTTCGATCTCGGGTTCGATCATGTGGTGCTGGCCGCGGGCGCGGGGCGCCCCACCGTGCTCGACATCCCCAACGGCCTGGCGCCGGGCGTGCGCACCGCCTCCGACTTTCTCATGGCGCTGCAACTCACCGGCGCGGCCAAGCAGGATTCGATAGCCAACATGCAACTGCGGCTGCCGGTGGTGGTCATCGGTGGTGGCCTTACCGCGATCGACACGGCTACCGAATCGGCTGCCTACTACCCGCTTCAGGTGGAGAAATTCCTGCGCCGCTTTGAGACGCTGTGCGCCGAGCGCGGCGAAGAAGCGGTTCGCGCTTCATGGAGTGCGGCGGAAAACAGCGTCGCCGAAGACTTTCTGTCACACGCGCGCGCCATTCGCGCCGAGCGCACCAGGGCCGCGGCAGAAGGCCGCGAGCCGCATATCCTCGAGTTGCTGCAATCCTGGGGCGGGGTCACCATCGTCTATCGCAAACGCCTGATCGACAGTCCCTCGTATACGCTCAACCACGAGGAAGTCGAAAAAGCGCTCGAGGAGGGCGTCCGCTTCGCCGAAAACCTCACGCCTGTTGCCGTCGAAGTGGACGAACTCGGCTACGCCACGGGACTCACCGTCACCAGCAAGCGCACGCTTGCGGGCGGTGGCAGCGAATCCGCGACGATAACGCTGCCGGCGCGCACCGTGCTGGTCGCCGCGGGCACCCAGCCCAATACAGTGTTGGCGCGCGAAGACGCACAAAACTTCCACCTTGACGGCCGTTACTTCCAGGCCTGCGACGAGGAAGGCGTGCCGGTCAGACCCGAGAAAAGTGCCAAGCCGGTTTCCCCGCAGGTTCTGCTGTCGAAGCGCACCGACGGCCGATTCGTCAGCTTCTTCGGCGACCTGCACCCCTCCTTCTTCGGCAACGTGGTCAAAGCCATGGGCGGCGCCAAGCAAGGTTACCCCGTGGTCAGCCGTGTTCTGGAGAATGTGCTTCCGGCTTTTCCCGGAACTGAAGCCGATTTCGTCGCAGCGCTCAACAGCGAATTGCGCGCCACCGTGCACGAGGTGATCCGGCTTACGCCCACCATCGTTGAAGTCGTGATGCGCGCGCCGCTAGCCGCGAAGAAATTTCAGCCCGGGCAGTTTTACCGGCTGCAGAACTTCGAGACCCTTGCCGCGCATGTCGATGGCACCCGCCTTGCTATGGAAGGCCTTGCGCTCACCGGCGCCTGGGTAGATCGCGACAAGGGACTGGTGTCCACCATCGTGCTGGAGATGGGAGGGTCGTCCGATTTGTGCGCGCTGCTCAAGCCCGGCGAACCGGTGATCCTGATGGGGCCGACCGGATCGCCCACGGAAATTCATCCCGGCGAAACCGTGGTGCTGGTCGGCGGCGGCCTCGGCAACGCAGTGTTGTTCTCGATCGGCCAGGCGCTGCGCGCCGTCGGATCGAAGGTCCTGTACTTTGCCGGTTACAAGAAGATTATCGATCGTTATAAAGTTGCAGACATCGAAGCGGCCTCCGACGTCGTGGTGTGGTGCAGCGACGAAGCGCCCGGATTCGAACCTAATAGGCCGGACGATCGTGCCTTCGTGGGCAACATCGTTCAGGCGATGACCGCGTATGCACAAGGAAACCTCGGACCTCAGCCGATCGCGTTAAAGGCGGCAAACCGCATGATTGCAATCGGCTCCGACCGGATGATGGCAGCAGTCGCCGCAGCGCGCCACGGCGTGCTGGCGGCACACCTCGATCCGCATCACTTCGCGATCGGATCGATCAACTCGCCGATGCAGTGCATGATGAAGGAGATCTGCGCCCAGTGCCTGCAGCCTCACGTGGATCCGGAAAGCGGCGAACGCACTTATGTTTTCTCCTGCTTCAACCAGGATCAGCCGCTCGACAAGGTGGATTTCCCAGGCCTGTCGGCACGGCTCGTCCAGAACTCGGTGCAGGAAAAACTCACCGCCCATTGGATCGACCGCTGCCTGACTCACCTCGGCCGCCGGCCGGCATAGCAAAGGCAGATTTTCACCGCAAAGACGCAAAGAACGCGAAGGAAAGACCCTAAATACTTTTCAATAATTACTTGGCGTACATCCCAGGGATGTTCCTGTTGCAGGGGTTAATGAGCATTCCGCTCGTATTCCGGATGCATGGTTTTCTTTGCGTCCTTTGCGTCTTTGCGGTGAAAAGGTTCTTGACCTCAGTGGTTTAATACCGCCCGTGAACACTGAACTCATCGAAGCGATCGACGCACTACTGCCGCAGACCCAGTGCACCAAGTGCGGCTATCAGGGTTGCCGGCCTTACGCCGAGG
>JANOGP010000021.1:0-1853 GCA_031406075.1 Betaproteobacteria bacterium | reverse complement strand
GCTGAAGAAACGCGTGATCGAAGAATCGCTGAAGACCTGTCTCGCCGACAACGTCCAGGCATGGGAAATGGACGGCGACGGCCGCTACAAACGCAGGAGACCGGAACGCGGCAAGGGCGTGGCGGCACAGGCCGCGCTGCTTGAAAAACTCGCCTCCAGGGCGAGCTGAGGCGCTCGGGTGGCTGCGTGCTCGCGACAACGGAAACATTCGCAGGCATGTCCCAGGAAATCGAGATCAAGCTGTCGGTTCCCGAGGAGCACGCGCTGCGGCTCTGGGAAGTGCTCGCGCGCCATCCGCATGACAAACCGGTCACGCATCGGCTGTTCTCGGCGTATTACGACACCCCGGAGCGCGCTCTGAAGACAGCCGGCGCGGCCTTGCGTCTGCGGCGTGAGTGCGGGCGTTGGATCCAGACCGTGAAGAGCGACGGGCAGGCCGCAGGCGGGCTGCACCGGCGCGCCGAGCATGAAGTCGAATTGGCTGCGCAACTACCGAGCTTCCCGGCCATTGCCGAGGCCGGTTTCGGCGACCTGGTCGCCGACAGACGGCTGCGCGAATCGCTCACCGTCGCGTTCACCACCGAGTTCAACCGCACTTCGACGCTGCTCAGACCCGCAGCCGGCAAGGTTGTCGAGGTGAGCCTCGACCGGGGTGTGATCGCGGCCGGCGACCGGCGCGAGCCGATTTGCGAAATCGAATTGGAACTCAAGTCCGGAACGCCGCAATGCCTGTTCGATCTTGCCCTGGAAATCGCCTCTGCACTGCCGGTGCGCCTCGACAACCGCAGCAAGGCGGAAAGCGGCTACGCTCTCGCCGCGAATTCGAAGCCGGCGCCGGTCAAGGCCGCGCCGGCGGCATTGACGGCGCAGATGACGGTGGAGGAGGCTTTCGTTGCACTCGTCTCGCAGTGTCTCGCGCACATGCAGGCGAACGAAGACGGCCTGCTGCGGGGCCGCGACCCCGAGTATCTGCACCAGGCCAGAGTGGGACTGCGGCGCCTGCGCTCGGTGTTTCGCGTGTTCGGCGCTGCTATGCCCCGAGAGCCCTTTGCGGCACCGCTGGAACAACTCAAGGCGCTCGGGCAAACGCTGGGCGCTGCGCGGGATTGGGACGTGTTCGTCACCGAGATGCTGATGCGTTCGGCACGCGAGGTAACCGATCATCCCGGGATTGCCGATCTGAGAAAGCGCGCGCAGGCGGCACGCCGCCGCACGGGCCAGGCAGCACGCAACGCGGTCGCTGCGCCGGCGTACACCGGCACGCTGTTGCGTCTATCGGCAACACTGAATGCCGGGAGCTGGCGCGACGATGGCGCATACGCCGCGGCCGCGCTGCCACAGTTCGCCGCCGCCGCGATGGCACACCAGCATTCGCGGGTGGTGAAACGGGGCCGCCGCATCGAGCAGCTGGCGTTCCAGGATTTGCACCGGTTGCGCATCGCGGTCAAACGGCTGCGTTACATCGCCGAGTTTTTTCTTCCGCTGGCGCCAAAGAAGGCGCGAAACTATGTTCGCACACTCTCCGAGTTGCAGGATTTGCTGGGAAAACTCAATGACAATGCGGTTGCGTGGCGGCTGCTCGATGCCCTGGGCGCGGAGAAATCGTCGCCCTCATTCCAGCAGGCGGTGGGATACATTCGCGGCTGGAGCGCCGCCGAGGTGGAACGCTGCTGCGGCCAGCTTGCCGCAGCATGGAAGCAGTTCATGAAATCGCAGCCATGGTGGGTGCAGGCTTGAGGCACCGGAGGATCTTGAGGATGGCAACATGGATCTGATACTTTGGCGCCACGCCGAAGCCGTGGACGGCCAGCCCGATCTTGCGCGCAAGCTCACGCCCAAGGGCGCGAAACAGG
>JANOGP010000003.1:0-4078 GCA_031406075.1 Betaproteobacteria bacterium | reverse complement strand
GCGTCGTCTCGGGTGTCATGTCCGCCTCAAATTACCCTTGAATAGCTTTCGCGTTGCCGGTGTTCCCGGAGATACCGGTCGAATACCATGCAGACCACGCGCACCAGCAACCTGCCCTTTGGCGTCACCACGATCCAGTCGCGCTGCAATTCGACCAGCCCATCCTCCTCCAGGCGCCGCAGGTCCTCGATCTCCGCGGAAAAATACTTCGCAAAGTCCACCAGATAGGACGATTCTATCGACTCGATCGAAAGCCGGAAATGGCAGACCAGCGCCTGAATGACGGCGCGCCGGACCAGATCGTCCTTGGTCAACACGATGCCACGCCAGACCGGCAGGCGTCCGGCGTCGAGCGCCGCGTAATACTCCTCCAGGGTCTTCAGGTTCTGATAGTAAGTCGGGCCGATTCGGCCGATTGCGGATATTCCCAAGCCAAGCATGTCGCACTCGGGGTGCGTCGAATAACCCTGGAAATTGCGTTGCAGGCGGCCCTGGCGTTGCGCGACCGCCAGTTCGTCTTCCGGCTTCGCGAAATGATCCATGCCGATGTAGAGATAACCCGCCCGGGAAAGGCGGCCGATCGCGAGCGTAAGGATCTGCAACTTCGTCTCCGCCGAAGGCAATTCCGATTCGGCGATTCGCCTTTGCGGCTTGAACATTCGCGGCAGGTGCGCGTAGCTGTACAGCGCAATGCGATCGGGATCGAGGTCAAGTACCTTTCCCAACGTAACGTCGAAGCTATCCAGCGTCTGCTTCGGCAATCCGTAGATGAGGTCGAGGTTCACGGAGCGCATGGCCGCCGCGCGCGCCTCTTCGATCACGCGGCGGGTGACCTCTTCTGACTGAATCCGGTGAACCGCCTTCTGCACCTGCGCATCGAAATCCTGCACACCGATGGAAACGCGATTGAAGCCGAGGTCGGCGAGAAATTCCATCGTGCCCGGCTCGACCTTGCGCGGATCGACCTCGATGGAACATTCAAAGTCCGGGCGACCCTCGAATTGGGCTTTGAAAGCACCCATCAGTTCGCCCATTTCCCCGCGCGAAAGGAACGTCGGCGAGCCACCGCCCCAGTGCATCTGGGAAATGACTCTTTCGGCTCCCAGCGATCGCGACAACAGCGCCAGTTCCTTAACGAGGTACTTGATATACTTCGCCGAGCGCCCGTGGTCCCGCGCAACCACTTTGTTGCACCCGCAGTAATAGCAGATGGTGTCGCAGAACGGGAGGTGCGTGTAGACCGAAAGCGGCTGTTTGATGCCGCCGATGTTGCGGGTGCCTATCCAGTGTCTGCACTCCGCCTCGCCGAAAGCCTCGACAAAGCGATCCGCGGTCGGATAGGACGTGTAACGTGGGCCGCTGACATCGTAATTTCGGATCAGCAGCGGATCGATTACGAGTTCCGAGGATGGATAATTCATTGCCTAAACCTGTGCGTATAACGGCTTTCCTGCGTATTTCCGGAGAAAATTATGACAAACGCCGCACGGGCGGCCTTGACTTGAATCAATCCGGGCTCACGTGCTCCGCGTGCGCGAGAGCTGAAAAATGAGGGGCCGGGTGCAGGCACCGCCTTCCCCGCGCTGGCTGAGGCCCTGGATGATTGCGGCCGTCATTGCGGGCGCGGCAGGGATCGTGGTGCTCAACTTCACCGCGGCACAGTTCGCAGACAGACTACCTTGGCTCGCAGCCACTGATCTGGTCGTCGATCTTGCCATTCTCGGCGCAGGCATTTTCGCGGTGGTGAGGGTCGCGATGAGCGCGGAGGCGGAAACGGCGCGAATGCAGGATGCGCTCGATGCAACCCAGGCGCGTCTGGCCGCCATCGTCGATTCGGCGATGGACGCGATCATCACGGTAGACGCGTCCCAGCACATCGTGCTGTTCAATCGCGCCGCAGAGCAGGTGTTTCGCTGCCGCCGCGAAGAGGTTTTGGGCGCGTCGCTCGATCGCTTCCTGCCGGCGCGGTTTCGCGGCGCGCACGGCAGCCACATCGAGCAGTTCGGTCGCACCGGCATCACCAGCCGGCGCATGGGTGACGTGACGACGTTATGGGCGCTGCGTGCCGGCACCGACGATGAATTCCCGATCGAGGCCTCGATATCGCAGGCAACCGAAGGCGAGCGGCGCTTCTATACGGTAATTTTGCGCGACATTACCCTGCGCAAGCAGTATGAGGATGAGTTGACGCGCCGTCAGGAGGAACTGCGCGCACTTTCGGCACAAGTGCTCGAGGCGCGCGAAGAGGAAAAAACCCGAATCGCCCGCGAATTGCACGACGAACTCGGTCAGTCGCTCACCGCGCTGAAAATGGACATTGGCTGGATACGGGAACGCCTTCCCAGCGGCGACCCGGCTCTTTCCGTCAAATTCGAAAAGATGGGCGCAACGCTGGATCAGACCGTCACTTCGGTGCGGCGAATCGCTGCCGATCTGCGTCCGCTCATGCTCGACGACCTCGGACTGCCCGACGCCACTGCCTGGCTGGTTGAGGACTTCACGCAGCGCTCCGGGGTGAAGTGCGACTTCCAGACGGCGCCCGGAGAGGAACTCGCCGGCCTGGAGCGCAATCTGGCGAACACTGTGTACCGTGCGCTTCAGGAGTCGTTGACGAACATCGCCCGGCATGCGCGCGCCCGCAATGCCTGGGTCCTGCTCGCCGCCGACCATGACGGCATCCGTCTCGAAATAGAAGACGACGGCTGCGGCATCAATGCCGAAGATCTGGCGAAATCACGTTCACTCGGGCTTAAGGGCATGCGCGAGCGCGTTTCCTACGTTGGCGGCACGCTTGAAGTGGGGCGCGCCTCCCGGGGCGGGACCAGGGTCACATTGCGCGTACCGCTAAAATCGAACCGCGAAGGAACAGGCGCATGATCCGCCTGCTCATGGCTGACGATCACCAGCTCGTGCGCGACGGGCTCAGGCAAATCCTCGCTGCCGTGCCCGACATCGAGGTTGCGGCTGAAGCGGCGACCGGGGATGAAGTCCTGGCGCTGGTGAGGGCCGATGACTTCGATCTCGCGCTGATCGACATGTCGATGCCTGGGTTGGCAGGCATCCAGCTTATCAAGCGCATCAAGCTCGAGAGACCGCAGCTGCGTATCCTGGTGCTGTCGATGCATGGGGAACATCAGTATGCGGCGCGAGCGCTCAAGGCAGGCGCGTCCGGCTATCTCACCAAGGACAGCGCCTCCGAGCAACTTGTCGGCGCCATCCGCAAGGTCGCCTCTGGTGGCGTACACATCACCGAAGCGGCGGCGGTGAGCCTCATGGCGGACACCGGCAAGGACAACGCGCCCGCACACATGCAACTCTCGGACCGTGAATTCGAAATCTTTCGCATGCTGGCCGGGGGATGTGGACCGACCGAGATTGCGGGGCGGCTTCGCCTATCGGTGAAGACCGTCAGCACCCACAAGACCCGAATTCTGGAAAAGATGAATCTGGGCAGCGTCGCCGAACTCGTTCGCTACGCACTGGAGCACGGTCTGCTCGATCGCAACCCCGGATCCTGATCCGGCACGGGTAGGAATTCTCCTACCCGTCACTGTGCATTCATCCTATCCCCGCTTTAGGCGTGCGCCGATACCCTGGCGCAGACGCTCCCTGCACACTGGGCGTCATGAAGAACGCTGTGCGCCCTGCCTCAGGCCCAAGTCACAAACTGCGCGTATTCGTCGTGGAGAGTTCGCCCTTGATCCGCGAGCGCCTCGAGAGCCTGCTGGCTTCGATTGAAGGTGTGCACGGCGTCGGACACGCAGCCAGCGCCGACGAGGCGATCCATGAAATCCTCGATCTGCATCCCCACGCGGTCGTGCTCGACGTGAGGCTGGCGCAAGGTACCGGCTTCGACGTGTTGCGAGCGCTTCGCGAGCAGGCGCCGGAAATCGCCGTCTACATGCTGAGCAATTTCGCCACCGAGCCTTACCGGCGTCTGGCGGCGCGTCTCGGCGTTGCCGGATTCTTCGACAAGACCACCCAATTCGAGCACGTGCGCGAGGCCCTCGCCGACCGCGTCACCCGGACCTTGAACTGACCCGATAACAAAGGAGAAAACCATGCATACCGCAACGGT
>JANOGP010000427.1:0-9943 GCA_031406075.1 Betaproteobacteria bacterium | reverse complement strand
ATGGGCCTGTTCGTCGGCTTTTTCGCCGGCATGCTCGGCATCGGCGGAGGATTGATCCTTGTCACCCTGATGGTGTTCCTGTTCGGCCTGCAGGGTTTTCCCGAAGACCGCATCGTGCACATCGCGCTCGGCACATCGCTGACCAGCATCGTCTTTACTTCGATTTCCAGCTTGCGCGCGCATAACCGCCACGGCGCGGTCCGCTGGGACATCGTGAAAATGGCCACGCCCGGGCTGGTCGCCGGTACGCTGCTCGGCGCCTTCGTCGCCGACCGCATGGCATCGAAGTATCTTGCGATCTTCTTCGTCGCCTTCGTCTACTACTCGGCGGTGCAGATGTTCGTGGACATGAAGCCCAAACCGACCCGGACTCTGCCGGGGCGCGCAGGAATTTCGGCGGGGGCAATTGTCACCGGTATCCTTTCGAGCCTCGTGGGCGCCGGCGGCGGCCTGCTGTCGATCCCGTTGATGACGATGTGCAACGTGCCGATGCGCAATGCCGTCGGCACCTCGGCCGCACTGGGATTGCCGATCGCAATCGCTGGTGCGGCGGGCTACGTCGTCATCGGGCTGGGCCAGGAACATCTGCCGCCGCTCACGCTCGGTTACGTTTATGTTCCGGCGCTGGCCGGAATCGTAATCGGCACTTTCGTCACCGTGCCGGCGGGCGCCAAGGCGGCACACACCATGCCGGTGCCGCGGCTGAAGATAATATTCGCGGTGGTGTTATTTCTGATGGCGACCAGGATGCTTTCGACGCTGTTCTGAGATTCACGAACTGGTCCTGAACCAGCCGGCGAGACTGAGCCGCTCACGCTTTCCGGGAAGCACTTCGTGGGCAAAGCGGTCGCTCAGAAACAGCGCCAGGGTGCCGCCAACCGGGAGCACGTCCTCGAATTTTCCCGGTTCCCCGGTGTCGAGATAGAGCCGCAGTTCCCCGCCATCCTCGCGCGTCCAGTTCTCGTTCAAATAGAGCACGCAGGACAGCCGGCGACGGCGATCACCACGAAACTGGTCGAGGTGTTTCCGGTAGAAGGCGCCGGGTGCGTAGCGCGAGAAATGGCATTCGAACTCGAACAAACCCAGCTGCAGTTCGCGGTTCAACTCCAACCGCAATGCCTCGAAGCTCGCCAGACAGCGGCGTTGCGCCGGCGTCGCATCCGCTTCGTCCAACCAGAGAATTTCGTCGGTTCGAATGTCGCCGCGGGTCTGCCGGTCGGCACCGCTGCCGATCGCCGCGGCACGCGCCGCGCCTTTCGCGATGAGTTGGCGACACTCCTCGCGCAACTCCGAGACCAGCCCGGACTCGATGAACCCCGGAACGGCCGTCCAGCCCTTAGCGGCAATGGCTTCGGCGAGGGCGCCGTCCTGACCGGCCATCGACACGCGGGCTAGCGGAATTTCTCCCGCAGCAGCGCCTTCTGCACCTTGCCCATGGCATTGCGCGGGAGGTCATCAACGAAGTGCACCGCCTTCGGGACTTTGTAATTGGCCAGCGTGCTTTTCACCGCGCCGATGACTGCGGCGGGGTCGAGGCGGGCATCTTTTTGCGCGACCACGATCGCCGTGACCGCCTCGCCGAAATCAGGATGCGGCAAGCCGATCACAGCCGATTCGACCACTCCCGGAACGGCATCGAGCACCAGTTCGATTTCCCTCGGGTAAACGTTGAAACCGCCGCTGATAATCAGGTCTTTGGCGCGGCCGGCGATGGAGAGATAGCCGTCGCGGTCGAAAACGCCGATGTCGCCGGTGCGGAAGTATCCGTCGGGGCTGAACTCGTCCCGTGTCTTTTCCGGCATGCGCCAGTAGCCCGCAAACACGTTTTCACCTTTTACCTGGATCGCGCCGACAACTCCCGTTTCCACCGGCCGGTCGCGTTCATCGGCGATTCGCACGGATATCCCCGGCAGGGGGAAACCGACCGTGCCGCCGCGGCGCTCACCGGCCAGCGGGTTGGAGCTGATCATGCCGGCCTCGGACATGCCGTAGCGTTCCAGTATGAGTTTGCCGGTACGCGCCTCGAAGTCCTTGAATGTCTCCAGCTGCAGGGGCGCCGAACCGGAGACGAACAGCCTGACGTTGCTGCACAGCGCGCGCGTGAACGCCGGATCGCTCAGCAGCCGGGTATAGAAGGTCGGCACGCCCATCATTACGCTGGCGCGCGGCAAATCGCGCATGACCGGTTTCAAGTCGAACTTTCCGTGCCAAAGCAGTTTTGCCCCGGACAGGAGCGCGCAATGATTGGCGACGAACAATCCGTGTATGTGAAAAATCGGTAGCGCGTGCAACAGTACGTCGCGTTCGCTGAATTTCCAGAAGTCCACCAGTATTCGGGCGTTCGACGCGAGGTTGCGGTGCGTGACGAGCGCCCCCTTGGACCGTCCGGTCGTGCCCGAAGTGTAGATGATCACCGCGGAATCGTCGGGCTGCATCTCCACGGTGGCAAACTCGTGGGAAACCGCGGCAGCCGCGCCCCCCAGGGTACCGCCACCGTCCTCGTCCAATGTGACGATGCGCGAACGGCCACCGCAAAGCTCCTGCATCAGCGCGGCCGACTGCGGCGTGCAGACAACCACCGTGGGCTCGGCATCACCGAGAAAGTACGACAGCTCGCCGCGCTGGTACGCGGTATTGAGCGGCAGATAGACCAGTCCGGCGCGCAGACAGCCGAGATACAAAAATAGCGACGCGGGGGATTTTTCCACCTGCACCGCAACCCGGTGGCCGCGTCCTGCGCCAAGAGCCGCCAACAGATTCGCATAACGCGCCGATTCGCGCGCCAGGTCGCCGTAGGTGAATGTCCTGCCGTTTTCAGTCTCGAGACAATCGTGCTGCAAGCGGCCGCTGTTCGCGGCCTCGATTGCCGCGTAGAAATTCGCGTTCATCAGATGATGGTGTCGACCACGCCCGCGCGCAAATAGTCGTCCACGCCGGCGCGCGCACCATAGCGGCCGACCACCCGTGCCATCGCGGCCGGGGGCAGTATCTGCACGTTTGCGCCGGGAAGCGCCACCACACGCGTAGCCGGCGCCGCCAACGCGACATAAATCCCGCCCGCCGCCTCGCCCAGAACCTGCAGCGTTACGCGGTGGCCGCGTATCCTCAGTTCCGAAAGCACGAGCGCGAGATGGGCGACGTACTGGGAAAGCATGATGCGCTCGTCGCGAAAAGTGGCCGCCTGTCCCGGGGCGTCGAGCAGCAACATGACTGCTTCGCCGGGCCGCGAATCCGCCGCCGACAGGCAAGCACCCGCCAGCGTCCACAGCGCCAGCGCGCCCACCGGCTGACCGCTTACCAGGCCGAAAAAAGTATCGGGCGAGTCTTTCGTGATCCTGCCGATCAGAACGCCGTCGATGGTGCGGGCCTGAAAACCCGGCGGCACCACTTCCAGCAGCGCGGCCGGCGGCGGCGGCTCAGAATT
The DNA here is from genome assembly GCA_031406075.1 of Betaproteobacteria bacterium. Classification (GTDB taxonomy): domain Bacteria; phylum Pseudomonadota; class Gammaproteobacteria; order Burkholderiales; family JACQAP01; genus JACQAP01. The sequence goes on along the minus strand of JANOGP010000427.1, from coordinate 6,519 downwards.
CGACAGCGGCGAGGGCGCCATTCCGCGTTCAAGCAGCCGATTGCCGAGTTCATTGTGCTGTTTGCTCAAGTCGAGCTGCGATTCCGCACCGCGCTGTGCCATCCACTCCAGCACTGCCTGCCGAAATTCGCCCGGCATATCCGCACACAGACGATCCGCCGGCTGCAGCCGCACGCGCGCCGCCCCGCCCATCAACGCCGTGACCGCCTGCGTATCCTCGGCGTCGAGTTCCTGTCGTCCGCCCAGCGCCTGGATTACTGCCGGTCCCGACATCGCCAGCCGCGAGGCTGCCGAATACACGCGCCGCCCGCAGCCCGCCGCCAGCATGCTGGCACCGCCGAAGCAGTCGCGTCCCAGCACCGCGAGCGCCGACACGCCGGCAAGCCTGAAATCGAGAAAGTGGCGGTATAGCTGACGGAATGCGCCGAGCGCAGGCAGGCCTTCGTCAAGCCGCGCGCCGGCCGAATCCAGACACAGGATCACCGGCACACCGTCGGTCCGGCTTTGCTGCAGCAAGGCAGAAAGCGCCTGCGACTCCACCACACCGAACGAGCCGCCGGCGATGTCGCGGTCGGTCACCGCGATCGCCACCGCGGTGCCACCGACGGTGCCGGTGCCCGCAGTCAACGCGCCGCGCGCTTGCTCCGCGATTTCCCGAAACGAACCGGGATCGAGCAGCGCCGCGACCCGCTGTGCCGGATTGCTGGCTGAAAATGAATCGGAAGACATCTGTGATCGCCCGCCGCGCCCGCTAGATGTTGCACCAGCGGCGCGCGATCTCCTCGTATGCTGCAACCGATTCGGCGACGCGCTCGACCACGCAGTACTCGTCGGTCTGGTGCGCCAGTTGCGCCTCGCCCGGCCCAAGAACAATGGTTGGCGGGGTGCGGTAGGCAATATTGAGTGCCGCAGCATCGGTGAAATAAGTCGCCGTCCGTGGCTCGGGCCGGCTACCAAGAATGGGGTGCATCGTTTCGAACACCTCCTGTACCCAGGGATCCCCTGGTGCGGTGCAAACACTTTCCAGGTCGAGAAGCGTCTCGAGCTCCACGTCCGCTCCCAGTTGCCGCTGGAGCTCGGCCTTCAGTTGCGCGTGCGCAACGTTGGGAACAGTCCGGATGTCGATACCGATTACCGCTTCGTCCGGAACCGAATTGATATTGAGTCCGCCGCGGATGGTGCCGACGTTTAGCGTGGCCTGGCCCATCAGCGGGTGCGGGGGATTGGAGAAGCGGAATTTCTCCAGCACCTCGACCGCGCGCGCCGCCTTGAACACCGCGTTGACGCCTTTCTCCGGCATCGAGCCGTGTGCGGTAACCCCCCGGGTGCGGGCGTTGAGCCAAAACGCGCCCTTGTGGCCGACAAACGGGTAATTCGACGTCGGTTCGCCCACGACCACCGCGCCCGCACGCCCAAGTGCGCCTTTCTTCTGCGAAAGATGAAACGCACCCAGACAGCCGGTTTCCTCGCCGGCGGTGATCACCAGTTCCAGGCCCGGCGAGCGTTCCAGCTTACCCGAAATGTTCACGCAGGCCACCACGAATGCCGCCACGCCCGACTTCATGTCGCTGGTGCCGCGCCCGTAGAGTTTGCCGGCATCGGTATCCGCGGCGAACGGATCCATTTTCCATTTCGCGGCACCCAGCGGCACGGTATCGATGTGGCCGGTGAAGCACAGCGGCGCCTTTTCACTGGAGCCGCCGATGGTCGCGACCAGGCTGGCGCGCTTCGACGACAACTGGTGATACACCACCTTGAAGCCGGCGTTCTCCAGCAGCGCGCCGAGATGCCGCGCGCACTGCTCTTCGTCGCCCGGCGGGTTGATCGTGTTCATGCGGACGATCTGCCTGGTCAGTTCGACCGCGTCTATGTGCGTTGCCACGACTCTAACCTCCGCCGGCCTATTTTCTTCCGAAATACGCTTCGCGCACTTCCGGGTTCTCGCGAAGATGATCTGCGTCGCCGGCCGCGACCACCCTGCCCTGGGACAAAACATAGCCGCGGTGGGCGATCGCCAGCGTCTGCTTCACATTCTGCTCCACCAGCAGCACGGTCACACCCTGTTCGTTGATGTCGCGGATGACGTTGAAGTTCGCCTTTACGTACAACGGCGACAATCCCAGCGAGGGTTCGTCGATGATCAGCAGCTTCGGCGCCGCCATCAATCCCCGGCCGATCGACAGCATCGCCTGCTCTCCGCCGGACATCGTCCCCGCGAGCTGGCCGGTGCGGTCCCTGAGCTGCGGAAACACCCCGAACACGCCCTGCAGCCTGGCTTCAAGCACCGGGTATTCGCTTTCCTGATAGCCGCCCACCAGAAGATTGTCGCGCACGGTCATCTTCGGAAATACTTTCCGCCCTTCGGGAATGCATGCAATACCCCGGCGCACGATCTCGTGCGTGGCTAATCCGGTGATGTCGTCCCCGTCGTAAAGGATCCTGCCGCTGCGCGGTGCCGTCAATGACAGGATCGAGCGGATCAGCGTACTCTTGCCCGCGCCATTGGATCCCAGAATGCAGGTGATCTTCCCCGGTTCGACTTCGAGCGAGACGCCGGACAGGACGTCGGCACGATCGTACGCGGTATAGATGTCCTCGAGGACCAGTCCCGACGACATTTCAGTCTTCCCCCAGATAGGCTTTGCGCACGCGCTCATCGCCGGCAACGTCGCGGTATGCGCCTTCGCAGATTTTGCGGCCGTAGTTCAGGACCGCACAGCGATCGGTTACGCGCTCTATGACCTTCATCTCGTGTTCTATGAGAATGATCGAAAGGGCCGGCAGCCGCTCGCGCGCAGCCATCAGGTCGTCCATCAGCTCGTGGGTTTCGTCGTGGGTCATGCCCGCCGACGGCTCGTCGAGAAGCAGGATGCGCGGCTCGCCTATCAGCGCCCTGCAGATCTCAATGCGCCGGCGGTCGATCATCGGCAGCGCGGCGACAGGATCGAACAGGCGCCCGGCAAGCGCGGCGCTGAAAATCGCGGTGAGCGTCCGCGCCTTGGCTGCGCCGGCCTCGATCTGGCGTTGCAGCGCACCGCGCCGGACCAGATTGGCCCAGATGCCGTGATCGAGGTTGCGGTGATTGCCGATCATCAGATTGTCGAACACCGACAACGGCAGGCACAATCGCGAACGCTGGAAGGTGCGCGCCAGGCCGGCGGCGGAAACGGCTTGCGGCGATGCGCCGGTGATGTCCTTGCCATTCACCACAACGCGGCCGCCGGCCGGCCGATACAGGCCGGTGAGCGCGTTGAAGAAGGTGGTTTTGCCGGAGCCGTTCGGGCCAATCAGCCCCAGGACCTCGCCGGATTGCAATTCCAGGTCGAGGGCATCGAGCGCAATCAGGCCGCCGAATTTTACCGTGAGTCCGTGTGCAGCGAGGATACTCATCCGCGGCCGCGTTGCGGAAAATACTCGCGCAGCCGACGCGGCAGCAGGCCGTCGGGCCGGTATAACAGGATAAGAATCACCAGTATCGAATACAGCAAGAAGCGATACTCCTGGATCACCTGCAGTTTTTCCGGCAGCACCAACAGCAGCAGCGCCGCGGGGATCACGCCCAGCGCGTTGCCCAGGCCGCCGAGTATCACGATGGAAACCAGGATGAGCGAATCGCCGAAGGTAAAACTGTTCGGGGCGATGAAGCCGATCATCATCGCGTAGATCGCGCCGGCCACGCCGGCGAGGAAATTGCCGAGCGTGAAAGCCAGGATTTTCCAGCGCGCCACGCCGATGCCGAACACCGCGGCGGCCGTTTCGTCGAGCCGCACGGCGTCAAAATTCAGCCCTATCCAGGATCGTTCGAGCCGCTTCACCAACACGAACGCGAGCGCTGCAAGCGCGACCGCCAGCACAACGTAATTGAGATAGAACGACGCTTCGAGATTCTCGGTGATGCGGATTGGTTCGTTGAACGACCAGCCGAACAGCGCCATCCCCGGGACTTTTAACCCCTGCGGACCGCCGAGGGTGTCGTTTACTTCCAGGAAGGTCTTGAACAGGATGCTGAATGCGATGGTTATCAGCGCGACGTAATGCCCGCGAGTGCGCAAAATCGGAAGGATCAGGGCCGAGCCGATCAGCGCCGCTGTCAGACCGCTGGCCCCGACGACGACGACATGCGGCAGCGGCGTATGCGCGGCCAGAACGGCGGTGGTATAGCAGCCGATGCCGAAGAAGGCCGCGCCCGCGAAATTGACGATGCCCGCGTACCCGAACTGGATGGTAAGCCCCAGGCACGCAGTGACATAGAGCGCCACCGTTGCGAGCATCAGCAGCGCGAAATGCGATTCATGGAGTGCCGCGGCAACAACCAGCACTGAAATCACCGTCAGCGTGACCGCGCCCCTCTGGTTTGCGGCAGCGCTGCGTTCGACGCGTGCAGCGATCCCGCTTCTGCCGAATATCTGCAACGCCACGATTGCGCCGATCGCGAGCGCCACGACCTCCCACTGTTGCTCGATCTCAAGGAACAGGTAAGTAAAGACCGCAAACGCCGTCAACGCCAGCAGGACAGAAGTGGCCGACTTGAAACGCTCCGGCATCGGCTACACCCGTTCCGCTGACTTTTCCGCGATCAGCCCGGTAGGTTTCCAGGCCATCAGCAGGATTACCGCTGCAAATGCAAATACATCCTTGTAGGCCGGGACCGAGAACCACACCGCGCCGACAGTCTGCAGCCCGGCAAACAGAAAGCCGCCGATGATTGCGCCAAAGACGTTGCCAAGCCCGCCAACCACCGCGGCTGAAAATCCGATGACGCCAAGCAGCAAGCCCATGCCGAAATTGATCTCGTTGTAGTAGAGGCCGTTGGTGACGCCCGCAAGGGCCGCCAGTGCGGAGCCGAGGGCGAAAGTGATCATCACCACGCGCTCGAAATTGATACCCATTACTTTCGCGGTTTCGGGATCCTGCGCCACCGCGCGAATCGCCAGACCGAGCCTGGTCCTGTTGATCAGAAGGTGCACCAGCGCGATCGCGAGTACGCCTGTGACGAGGAGGATGGCGCTGTCTATCCGCAGCGTGAAGCTGCCGAAGGAATAAGCGTCCTCGGGCAGCAGCCGGGGGAAGGGTTTTGGGTTGGAGCCGTTGGGATAGAACAGACGCACCGCTTCGCGCAGCGCCAGACCGAGCATCAGGGTGACCAGCAAAGTGTTCAGCGGCGGCGCGCTTCGAAGCGGCAGGATAAGAAAGCGCGCAATCAGCGCGCCGAGCAACGCCATCGAGATCAACGCCGCGACGCTCACCGCCAGCAGTAACGCCACACTGGACTCGACACCGAGGTCCTGCAGGCCGATGAAAGTGGCCAGGCCGACGAAAGCGCCGGTCATCACTACGTCGCCGTGCGAGAACTTGATGACGTCGAGCACGCCGAAGAACAGCGTGAATCCCACCGCCACCATGGCGTAAATCACGCCGAGCATGAGGCCGTTCAGGAGGTACTGTCCGGCGAGCCCTATATCCATTTTGCCTGCAGCGGCATCAACGTTTGGACAGCTTGCGTTTGCCCTTTGCGTATTCGCTGTCTTCCCACACCACCCATTTGCCGTCCTGGACCACGAATTTGGTGATCAGCGCCACCATGTTCTGTCCGTGATCGTCGAACGTGACGGTGCCGACGATGGACTGATGGTCGCGGGTACTGTTGAGCTCGCGCGTGACTTTCTTGCGATCCGGGCCGACCTTCTCGATTGCGTCGATGATCAGATTCGCGGCGGCAAAAGCGAATGCGCCGTAGGCCTCAGGTGGATCGGAGTATTGCTGCTTCTGGTATTGCTCGAGGAAGAACTTTCCGCCGGGAAGTTTTTCCGCGGGCGCGCCTTCTCGAAACGCCAGCACGCCTTCCGCAAGCGGCCCGAGACCCTCGATGAAGGCATCCGAGACGATCCCGGAGGTGCCCTGGAATACCGCATTGATCCCCAGTTTTTCCATCTGCGAACGGATGCGCACGCCGATCGGCGTCAGGCCGCCGAAGTAGATCACTTCGGGCCCGAGATCCTTGATCTTGGTGAGTTCCGCGTTGAAGTCCTGCTGGTCAGCCGTGACGCCGAAGGTGCCCAGCACGGTGCCTCCATGCGCGGCCAGGTCTTCGGAGAAATACCTGTTGTGGCCTTTGCCATAGTCGGTGGTGTCGTGAATGATCACCCACTTCTTGTACTTGAGGCCGGTCATGAACTGCGCCGCGACTTCGTTCTGGTTGATCATCGTGCCGTTCACACGATGGATTTCCTTGTAGTCGTGAGCGTAGGTGACGTCCGGCAGCACCGCACCCCACACGATTACCGGCAGGCCGAAGCGGTGATACACGTCGACCGTTCCCATCGCAACGGCCGAGCAATAGTGGGTCACGCCCGCGATGACCTTGCGGTCGGCGGCGGCCTTGGTGGCAACCTGCACGCCGATGTTGGGTTTGCATTCGTCATCGAGTACGACCAGCTCGAATTCGTACTTCGAATTCGGCTCGGCGTTGCGTAGCCTGACCGCGAGGTCGGCTGAGTTGCGGCCACCCAGCCCGTTGGC
>JANOGP010000252.1:0-1607 GCA_031406075.1 Betaproteobacteria bacterium | reverse complement strand
TCGAGCGGCCAGATATCCCAGCAGGCGAGCGGCACGGTCCAGTTCCAACGTCCCGGCAGATTCCGTTGGACCTACAGCAAGCCTTACGAGCAACTGATCGTGGGCGATGGCGAGAAGCTGTGGATCTACGACAAGGACCTCAATCAGGTCACCGAGCGCAAACTAGACAAGGCTCTCGGCAGCAGTCCGGCGGCATTGCTTGCCGGTGCCGACAATATCGAGAAGTATTTCTCGCTGAACGCACTTGGGAAGAAGGGCCGGCTGGACTGGCTTGAAGTCAGGCCCTACGACGAGGACAGCCTGTTCGACAAAGTCCGCATGGGCTTCAACAGGAACATGCTCGAAGTCATGGAGCTCTACGACCACTTCGGGCAGAAGACCACCATCAAGCTTTCCAGGCTCGAGCGCAATCCGGTCACGCCCCGCGACACTTATACGTTCTCGGTCCCCGAGGGCGCCGACGTCGTTACCGAGTAAAAGAAGAATTTGCCACAGAGGACACAGAGAACACAGAGGAGAAACAAAACGAGGAAAGAAATTTTGGGTTAAGAGGAGTGACAATCCGCGGGCCAGCGCCACCAAATCCCTGCTGGGATGGATCATCAGCTGATGAAAGTTTCTAATCCGGGCATATATTTGTTCTTGCCTTTCCTCTGTGTTCTCTGTGTCCTCTGTGGCTAAAAGGTTTTCATCTTGACTGATCTGTTCGAAGCCAGGCAGCCGGCAGCTCCGCTAGCCGACCTGATGCGTCCGCAGGCGCTCGATGAAGTGGTCGGGCAGACGCATCTGCTGGGGCCGGGCAAGCCGCTGCGCGTGGCCTACGAATCCGGCAAGCTGCATTCGATGATCCTGTGGGGTCCGCCGGGGGTGGGCAAGACCACGCTGGCGCGGCTGATGGCAAAAGCCTTCGACGCCGAATTTCTGGCGCTGTCGGCGGTGCTCTCGGGAGTGAAAGACATCCGTGACGCCGTCGCGCGCGCAGACAATGTCTTGCAGCAATCCGGGCGTGCGACCATCCTGTTCGTCGATGAGGTGCACCGGTTCAACAAGGCGCAGCAGGACGCCTTCCTGCCGTTCGTCGAGCGCGGACTGGTGACCTTCATCGGCGCCACCACGGAAAATCCGTCCTTCGAAGTCATCGGGGCGCTGCTGTCGCGGGCGGCGGTGTACGTGCTCAAGCCGCTCGGCGAGGACGATCTGGCGGTTCTGTTCTCCCGCGCGGTCCAGAAGGTCTATGCGGGCCTGGCATTTTCCACGAAGGCGCAGGAAATCATCATCGGGGCGGCCGACGGCGATGCGCGCCGGCTGCTGAACATGATCGAAGCACTGGGCAATGCCGCCGTTTCGCGAAATATTCCCGCCGTGGACGACGCGTTCGTGCAGGACACCCTGGCGCAGAATCTACGGCGCTTCGACAAGGGTGGCGACGCCTTCTACGATCAGATCTCTGCGCTGCACAAATCGGTGCGAGGCTCTGCGCCGGATGCTGCGCTTTACTGGCTTACGCGCATGCTCGATGGTGGCGCGGATCCGCTGTACCTCGGACGCCGGCTGGTACGCATGGCGATCGAGGACATCGGGCTCGCCGATCCGCGGGCGCTGCGCCT
>JANOGP010000377.1:0-9654 GCA_031406075.1 Betaproteobacteria bacterium | reverse complement strand
GGCGAGCAGATCCGCCAGTTCGTCGGTATAGCGCAGCCGTTCTGCGTCGCGCCAGTCCGGCAGGTAGACCTCTTCCTTTACGCGGGTACCGTGAAAGGTGCCGTAGGGAAATCCGTTGATGGTGAAGACGTAGAGATTCTTGCGCTGGAGGAAGTCACGAAACTCTTCGAGCGTCGCGGCGTCTGTCAGCGCCCGCGCGGCCTGCGCCGACAGCCGCAGGCCGATGCCGAACGACTGCCCCGGCGCTACGCGGTCACGCACGGCTGGAAAGTAACGCTCGATGTTGGCCCGGACCTCAGCCCAGGTCTCGCCCGGATGGATGTTGCTGCAGTAAGTCAGGTGGCCGCCGTTCCCCCCGAGCCTCATTGGCCGGTCTCCCGCCGGCGCAACCACGTCATCGCATGCAGGATCTCGTTGTTGTCCATCTGGTGCACTTCCTCGCCGCGACCGAGGTCGCGCAATAAAGTGATGGTGAGTTCGCCGCCGAGGTGTTCGCGAAACTCCTCGATCCCGCGCAGGATGATCAGCCGGCCCTGCTCGTCGCGCGTTTCCATGACGGGATGCCACAGATAGAAGCCCAGGCGCTTGAGGAGCTTGTACACCCGCTCCTCGCCGCCCGGCGTCAGCATTCCAATCTGGACCGAATAGCGCGTGTCCAGCGCCAGGCCGATGGCGACCGATTCGCCGTGACGCAGCTCATGCTGTGTGAGCGCCTCCAGCTTGTGCGCCGACCAATGGCCATAGTCGAGCGGGCGTGCGCTGCCGGTCTCGAACGGATCGCCGCCGTGCGCGATCTGGTGCATGTGCAGCTCGGCGCAGCGCCGGATCATGCGCGCCATCTCGGCCGGCGCACACTCCCTCAGCGCTTCGGCGTTGGCTTCCAGCCAGTTGAAAAACTGGCCGTCGCGAATCAGCGATACCTTCACTGCTTCGGCCACGCCGGCGATCTTGTCGCGCGGATGCAGCGTGCGCAGGAAAACAAAGTCGTTGAGCACCGCGAACGGCGGCGCGAAAACGCCGAGCAGGTTCTTCACGCCGAAGGCGTTGATGCCGTTTTTCACACCCACGCCGGAGTCGTTCTGGCCCAGCACGGTGGTCGGCACGCGCACATGGCGGATGCCGCGATGCGTGGTGGCCGCGACGAATCCGATCATATCCAGGAAAGCACCGCCGCCCACGCCCACCACGAAGGCATGGCGGTCGATACCCACTTCCATCAGTTTATGCTGCAGGCTGGTCACCAGTGCCGGATCGTTCTTCACCTGCTCGCCGCCGGGCACGACCTCGGGACGGCCGATCAGTTCGAGCGATTCAGCGTGCGCCCCGGCATACGCGGCGATGTCGTGCACCAGCGTCGGCCAGCTTGCCGCGACATTGGCATCCACGAAAGTGACGAAACGATGGCGCTTGCCGGGTTCGCGGCGCACCATCGCCTGCACGAACACAGGATTGTCGCGGGCGAACAGATGCTCGGTGAAATGCACCGGATAGTCGTAGTGGACCGAAAATTCCTGGTTGAAAACCGCCTCCGATGCGGCGGATGTCCTGACCAGCTCGATGCTCATCTGCTTTCCCGTCTGCCGATGCGCTGCCCGGCTTATTTGAATACGGTTGCGTCGCTGTGTTGCGGCACCGCAGCCGGCTCGCCGACGCGCGGCGCCTGGCCGCGCAGCACCGAGTTGCCCTCGAACAGCATGCGCTGGTCGATCGGCGCCGGATCGAGCCAGTGTTCCTCCTTCATCTGGCCGCTCTGGCCGAATGCCTGGAGCGCGTTGCCGTAACAGATCTCCTCGACGTCCCTGGCGGCGATGCCGCGCTCAAGCATCAGGTGCGCGGTCTTCGGCACCGCCAGCGGATCGGACACGCCCCAATCCGAACTGGAATCGATGAAAATGCGTTCCGAGCCGTACTTGCGCGCGATCTCGACCATGCGCTCGTTGCCCATCTTTGTGTGCGGATAGATTGTGAATGCCGCCCAGAAGCCGCGGTCGAGCACTTCCTCGACGGTTTCCTCGTTATTGTGATCGATCACTACGCGCCCGGGTTCCATCCCCATTTCGATGGCAACGTCCATGCTGCGGGTGGTCCCGCTCTTCTTGTCGCGGTGCGGCGTATGCACCTGCACCAGCATGTCGAATTCCTTCGCCAGCGATAACTGCGCACGGTAGAACTTGTCCTCCACCGGGGTCTGATCGTCGTAGCCGATTTCACCTACCGCAACCACCCCTTCCTTCATCAGGTAACGGGGCAGAATTTCCAGCACCTGCTCCGCGAGGGCCTCGTTGTTGGCTTCCTTGCTGTTCAGGCCGATGGTGCAGTAGTGGCGAATGCCGAATTGTGCAGCGCGGAACCGCTCCCAGCCGACCAGGCTGGACATGTAGTCGATGTAACTGCCCACCTGCGTGCGCGGCTGACCCAGCCAGAACGCGGGCTCGACAATGGCGACGATGCCGGCCGCGGCCATGCGCTCGTAATCGTCGGTGGTGCGCGCACTCATGTGTATGTGAGGGTCGATGAATCGCATTGTCTTTCTCCAGATGGTCGGATTCTTCAGGCTGGATTCGCAATCGCCTGCCAGCTCACCTTCTTTTCGGACACGGCGGCCGAGAGTTCCGGGTATTCCCATAATAGCCCGGATGCCGCCGGATCGGGCGAACTGGACAGCGCCAGCGCCGCGGCCGCGCGCTCCGGACCGGTTCCCTTTTTCAGTACGCGCGCCAGGTCGGCGAGCATGTCGCCCCGGGCATGCGGCCCGACGCAACGCCACAATTCCGGGCTGACCGGCCGTCCCGCGGCCCAGCGTTCGTGCGCGTAATCGCACAACATGCGCGCCAGCGCCGGATTGGCACGACGGTCCAGGCCGACGATCGGATCCAGGCTGGCGCCGATGAACAAGGCCTTCAGCACCATCTGGTTCCAGGCCGGCTCCGCCAATTGCTCGGACGCATAGGGATTGCGATGCGCCACCGCCTCGAACACCGCTTTCATGTTGGTGCGCACGCCCTCTGCGGCGCGCAGCACGTGGCGCGGCTGGTCGGGGTACAGAGGCAGACCGCGATAAAAAGCGACCAGTTCGCCGACGTCCGCGGTCGCGCACAATTGATCGAGCCGCCGCGAGAACGTAGCGCCGTCGCCGGCTGCGGCTAGCAGCAGAAGTACGCGCGCGGCCTGGTCCAGACTCCACTCACGCGGATTCCAGCCCGGCCGGGCTGCGGTCGCGTGACCGAGTTCCGTCGCGCTTAATGCGAGGTCTGCCTTGCCTATTTTGCGCGGCACCAGGCTCACCGACATATACAAATCCTTGTCGCTGCCGCCGCCGCGCAACCGCTGCACGCTGCTCTTCAGCCACTCTGCCGCGTCGCCCGGCAGCCGGGCGGCCAGCCATTGCTCGATTACGATCGCCGGTTTCATGCCGCCGCCCCCACGGTTATTGCCGGTTTCGTCGCGGAAGATGCCGCACTTGCAAACACGTGATCAAGCAGCAGGCGTTTGACATCGGTGGCGGCCACCGCTTCTTCGCCGAACAGTTCCGGCGCGGACGTGATGAACAGCGGGCCTTCATCCGCGCGGTCGGTCGGACGGCCGTGCGAACCCCTGACCAATGTCGCGTCGAGCGAGATCACGTCCATCAGATAGCGCATGCCGAGCATCTTCTGCGCCAGGCGCAATGCGATCCGCAGCTTGGCCAGCGGCAGTGCCGGATCGATGAACAGTTCCAGCGGGTCGTAACCCGGCTTGCGATGGATGTCCACCGTGCGCGCGTAGTCCGGCGCACGCGCATCGTCGAGAAAATGGTAATACGTGAACCAACTGTCGGGTTTCGCGATCGCCACCAGTTCCCCGGAGCGCGGATGATCCAGCCCCAATTCGCGCTTGCCCACCTCGTCCAGCACCCGCTCCACGCCTGGAAGGATGCGCAACGCACTGGCGACCTTGTCCACGAGATCCGCGCGCGCCACATACACGTGCGCAATTTGGTGATCGGCGACCGCGAATGCTTCGGAAGCGCCGGCATCGAGTTGATCGCGCCCGAGTTCCTCGCGCACGCGCAGCCAGCCGGCCTGGCGCAGCGCGCGGTTGATGTGCACCGGCCTCGACACTTCGGTGATGCCGTACTCGGAAAGCGCGACCACGTGCGCGCCCGCCCGCTGCGCGGCATCGATCAGTTCCCCGCACACTTCGTCCACCTGCGCGACATCGCGCGCGATGTCGGGATGGTTCGGACCAAGCCGCTGCAGGTTGTAGTCGAGGTGCGGCAGGTACACCAGCGTCAAAGTGGGCTTGAACTTGCCGAATACGTGCAACGCCGATTTGCCGATCCACCGCGTCGCAGTGATGTCCGCCGCAGGTCCCCAGAAACGGAACAGCGGAAACTGACCGAGCGTGCCCTGCAGTTCGTCTCGCAGGTCTGCCGGATGGGTATGGATGTCGGGAAGCTTGCGGCCGTCGGCCGGATACATCGGCCGCGGCGTGATCGCGATATCCGCTGTCGAATACATGTTGTACCACCAGAACAGCTTTGCGCAGGTGAACGACGGATTGCGGCTCCGCGCCGCCTCCCACAGTTTCTCGCCCCTCACCAGGCGGTTGGACTGGCGCCACAGCCAGATCTCCGAGAGGTCGCGGAAATACCAACCGTTGCCGACGATTCCATGTTCGCGCGGCAGCGCGCCGGTAACGAAAGTGGATTGCACCGTCGTGGTCACCGCCGGCACCACTGTGTCGAGCGGCCGCATGCCGCCCCGCTTCGCGAGCGCGCTGAGATTCGGCGCATGCGCGAGCAGCGTGGGCGTCAGGCCCACAACATTCAGTACCAACGTGCGGTTCATGGCTGCGCTCGCGACGGATCGCGAAAAATCCGCCGCCGCCGCACCGGCGACCGTCCTGTTGTCACAATCTCTCCTCCTTGCCTCTCGATTGAGGGCTTCGATCGATGGTCCCGCAACTGACTCCGCGTCAACCGCCGCGAAATTGCCGGATCGCTTTCTGCAATTGTAACGCTGGCAAGGTAAGGAGAAAGGGGAAAGGGGAAAGGGGAAAGGGGAAAGTAAAGCCTGGATTCTTGTGTTGCACCCGTTTGGTTTTCTTTGCGTACTTTCTTTTCTCTTTGCGTATCCCTCAAGGGGGTATTGAAATGAACTCTTTGCGTCAACGCTCTTGAACCGGTTGATCAGGGTGGTTTTCCTCGATTTCGCCGCCCGCCGCGATCAGACCGTGGCTCAAGGCGATGCGCACCACCTGCGCGGTATTGCTCACGTCGAGCTTGCGCTTCATGTTGGACTGGTAGTTGGCGACGGTCTTGTAGGACAGGCACAGGATGCCGGAAATCTCCTGCAGCGAGTGCCCCGCCACCAGCAGCCTGAACACCTCGAACTCGCGCGCCGACAGCGCATCGATCGGATTGTCGCGTCCGGGCAGCATCTGCATCGCCAGTTCCTGCGCCATCTCATGGCTGATGTAGAGCTTGCCGGCGGCGACCAGCCGCACGGCCTCCACCAGCACTTCGGGCGCCGCGGATTTGGTGACGTAGCCGCGCGCACCGGCCTGCAACGCGCGCGAGGAGAACACCGTGTCCTCGTGCATGCTGAACATCAGGATTTTCGCTTCCGGGAGCCGCGCAACGATGCGCCGTACCGCTTCGATTCCGCCGTGGCCGGGCAGGTTGATGTCCATTACGGTGACATCCGGCCGCAGTTCGCACACGACGCGGTAAGCCTCCTCGCCGCTGGCGACCTCTGCAATCACCGAAATGTCCTCGGTGCGCTCGAGCAAGCGGCGGTAGCCTTCACGCACCACCGCGTGGTCATCGACCAGCACCACCCGCACCACCGGGCTTTTGCGTCCTTCGTTCATATTTTTGGCTTTGCGGGTATCACGGCTTTCACATGCACGCCCCGGCCAGGCGCGCTGTCGAGTTCAAAATGGCCGCCGAGTGCTTCCACTCTTTCGCGCAGCCCCACCAGCCCCAACCCCCGGGGTTTCCGCGACGGCTCGAAGCCTTTGCCATTGTCGCTGAAACTGAAGCGCAGCTCGTGCGCCGCCCGGGTCATGGATACTGTGACTTGCGTCGCATCGGCATGCTTGGCCACGTTGGTCAGGCACTCCTGGACCAGGCGATATAGGGTGATATTGGTCTGCTCGTCGAGATCGTCGAGCTCTCCCTCTGCTGCAAAAGTGAAGCGCACACCCGCGTGGCGGCGCTGCCATTGTTCGACGCTGTACTGCACGGCGGAGCGCAGCCCGAGTTCGTCGAGCGCCACCGGACGCAGCCGCTGCATCAGGCTGCGCACCACGTCGTAGACCTGGCTCGATACTTCGATAATCGACACGGCGCCGCGGTGTATTTCCGGCAGCGCCGCACTGCGCTCACGGATGGTGACCGCGTCCACCTTGATTGCGTTCAGGCTCTGCCCCAGTTCGTCGTGCAGCTCGCGCGCCAGGTTGCGCCGCTCTTCCTCCTGCACCTGCATGGAACGCTGCGACAGGCGGCGGTTTTCTTCCAGCGCGCCAGCCAGTTCGCTCTGCATCAGCGTGACTTCGGTGATGTCGGTAACGTAGACATGCAGTTCCGGTTCCCGGCTGGGCGACAGCCGGGCGCTCAGTTTTGCCACGACCTGCACCGGCACGCCGTCGCGGTTCCTGAGCTGCAGCATCGGCAGCTCGATCTTGTCGCCGCGCAGCAACCGGTCGCGATGCGCCTCCCACAGATCGCGCTCGGCATAGAATTCGCCCAACTGGCGGCCGTTGAGATCGCCTGCGGTATCGAAGCCGAGCAGTCGCGCTGCCGTGGGATTAGCGAGTTTGACCTGGCCGGTCGTGGTCGCCAGCAGATTGCCGGAAAGATTCTCCATGAACAGCGTGCGGTACTGTTCTTCACTGTCCACCAGCGCCTGCTGCGCGGCAAGGCGCAGCGTCACCTGTTCCATCGCCTGCCTGGATCGCCGCCAGGAAAACCACGCCAGCGCCACCGCCATCGCCAGAATCGTCACCGGCAGTTCGTCTATCTGGTATCTCTCGTGGGGAACCGTCAGTGCCTCGATCCATTCATTGAGTTCGAACAGGCTTGAAAGAACGAAAGTCAGCACGGTGACCGCGCCGACCACCGCCAGGTCCCGGCGCACCGAGGGCTTGATGATGCTGGCGGGTGGCGCCTGAAAGCTTTGCGTAAGTGTGTTCATGGGATTTGCAGCCGGAATTAGCCGGGACGGCGGAGTGTCGGGGATGCAGGAGTCTATATAGCGGATGGCGCCCGGCCCGGCAAACGGAATTTCTCCCGGGATCCCCCTGTTGCAACGGCCACGCTGCCTCAACACAGGCGCGGCAACTCCGCTGTACTGGCGCGCTGACCGCGTGCGCCGGCGCGGAGATTGGGAATTTTTCCCGATCCTGTTGGGAGGCAGTCCCTCCCGGTAGCTTCCCCGGAACACTTAAATTCTCACTCTTGCCGCACCGGGCAAGCCTGCGCGCCGATCTCCCGGGCCGCGCCCGGCTTGCAAGGGAGGGGAGCGGTTGCGTAACCGCTCCATAAACAACCAGAAAAGCTGAAAGGAACCCAGATGGTCGTTCGACTACACCCGACTACTCGGGCGCGCCTCGCCTTCGCCGTCACCCTGGCACTGTCCGGCGGTCTGGCCCACGGTGCCGATGAGAATCCCGCCGCCGCACTCGAGGCGCCGACCGTGGAAATCATCGGCACCACCCCTCTTCCCGGGATCGGGGTGCCGGTCAACCAGGTGCCGGCGAACGTGCAGGCGGCTACTGGGGCAGAAATCCAGAAACAGAAAACTCTGGACCTCTCCGAATACCTGGACAACAACCTTGGGAGCGTGACGCTCAACTATGGGCAGAACAACCCGTTCCAGCCCGATGTCAATTTCCGCGGTTTCGCGGCGTCGCCGCTGCTCGGCACGCCCCAGGGATTGTCGGTGTTCATGGACGGGGTAAGGATAAACGAACCGTTTGGCGACGTGGTGAACTGGGATCTGGTGCCGCAGAACGCGATATCCACGATCATACTTAACCCAGGCTCGAATCCGGTTTTTGGCTTGAATACGCTGGGCGCTGCGCTCTCGGTGAACACCAAGTCCGGCTTCCAGTATCCTGGCGGTTCGGCGTCGATCTACGGCGGGTCCTGGGGCAGAAAGGCGGCCGAAGCCGAGTACGGCGCGCACGGAGAGGACGCGGACGTCTTCCTCGCCGGCAACTTCATCGACGAGGACGGCTGGCGCGATCATTCGCCGAGCCGAATACAGACGTTGTTCGGCAAGGTCGGCTGGGAACGCGAGGATACCGACTTCGACTTGTCGTTGATGCTCGCCGACAATAAACTGGAAGGTACTCAGGCATTGCCACTGGGCTGGCTGGATACGCGAGAGCAGGCCTACACCTGGCCGGACCGCAATCGAAACCAGCTCGCGTTCCTGAATGCGCGCGCCAGCCAATTCTTCGGCGCTGACAAACTGCTCGCCGGCAACGTCTACTACCGCCGCTATTCCAACGACAACTTCAGCAGCAACGTCAATGACGATTGCGAGGGAATCGCCGGTAATTGTGCAACCGGCATACTTGCAGGCGGTGCCGACCCGCAGGCCCTCAACGATCTCAGCAAGATCGATACCACTGGCTACGGCGGTTCGATGCAGTTGACGCTCCTTCGTGATCTCGGCGGGAAGAAAAACAATTTCACGGTTGGCGCCAGTGCCGACCTCGGCAGGACCGATTTCTCCCAATCGGAGGAAGACGCCGACTTCACCCCCGACCGCGGAACAGTCGGCACGGGAGTTTTTTCCACCGAAACCGACGTCAAGACCACCAACGACTACTACGGCCTTTATTTCACCGACACCTACTCCTTCGACGAGCAGTGGCACCTGACTTTGTCGGGCCGCTACAACTGGGCCAACATCACGATCGAGGACCAGACCGGCCTGGAGCCGGCACTCAATGGCGACCACACCTTCAAACGCTTCAATCCGGCGGCAGGTCTGAATTTCAACCCGACGCCCGCGCTTTCGACCTACGTGGCGTACAGCGAAGGCATGCGCGCACCGACTCCGGTGGAACTGACCTGTGCCGATCCTGCCGCCCCGTGCCGCCTGCCCAACAATTTCCTGGCCGACCCGCCTCTTGAAAAAGTCGTCTCCAGGACTTTCGAAGGCGGCCTGCGCGGCCGCTGGACCGAGGCGCTGGGCTGGACCGCGGCGGTCTATCGCACCGACCTAAACGACGACATCATCTTCATTTCCAGCGGCGGCGCGGTCAATGCGGGCTTTTTTCAGAATGCCGGCAAGACCCGCCGGCAGGGCCTGGAACTCGGAATGCACGGCCGCATCGACAAGCTGAGCCTGGCGGCGAATTACGGTTTTATCGACGCCACGTTCGAATCGGCGTTGACGCTCAACAGCCCCGTCAATTCTTCGGCGGATCCGGTTACCGACGATATTCAGGTTTCACCCGGGAACAAGGTGCCTGGCATTCCCGAGCATTCGCTGAAGTTGCGCATAGGTTACGACGTCACCGAGGCCGTTTCGGTGGGAACCAATGTCATGGTCTTCTCATCCCAGTACGCACGCGGCGATGAAAATAACCAGGATGCGAACGGCAAGATACCTGGCTATACCCTGGTGAATCTGGATGCGCGGTACCAGTTCAACA
>JANOGP010000351.1:0-1798 GCA_031406075.1 Betaproteobacteria bacterium | reverse complement strand
CGCCTTGATCGCGTCCTCGGCGAGGATCGAACAGTGGATCTTCACCGGCGGCAGCGCCAGCTCCTCGGCGATCTGGGTGTTCCGGATCGTCTCCGCCTGGTCGAGCGTCTTGCCCTTCACCCACTCGGTGACGAGCGACGACGATGCGATCGCAGAGCCGCAGCCGTAGGTCTTGAAGCGGGCGTCTTCGATCACGCCCTGCTCGTTGACCCGGATCTGCAGCTTCATCACGTCGCCGCAAGCCGGGGCGCCGACCATGCCGGTGCCGACGTGCTCGTCGCTCTTGTCGAAAGAACCGACGTTGCGCGGGTTCTCGTAATGGTCCAATACTTTGTCGCTGTATGCCATGGTGTTGCTCCTAGGTTTGCTACTTCCCTAACTTCCCTGAATCCTCAATGCGCCGCCCATTGGACGGTGTTCAAGTCGACCCCTTCCTTATACATTTCCCACAGCGGCGAGAGTTCGCGCAGCTTGCCGATCTTGGCGCGCAGGAGTTTGACGGCGTAGTCGATCTCCTCCTCGGTGGTGAAGCGCCCGATCGTGAAACGGATCGAGCTGTGGGCAAGTTCGTCGGAGCGTCCCAGTGCGCGCAGCACGTACGAGGGCTCGAGGCTCGCCGAAGTGCAGGCCGAGCCCGAGGACACGGCCACGTCCTTGATCCCCATGATGAGCGACTCGCCCTCGACGAAGTTGAAGCTGATGTTGAGGTTGCCCGGTATGCGACGGGCCATGTCGCCGTTGACGTACACCTCTTCCATCTCCTTGAAACCGTTCAGCAGCCGGTCGCGCAAGCTCCGGATGCGCTCGCTCTCGGCCGCCATTTCGAGCTTCGCGATGCGGAACGCCTCGCCCAGGCCGACGATCTGGTGCGTCGCGAGCGTTCCCGAGCGCAGGCCCCGCTCGTGGCCGCCGCCGTGGATCTGCGGCTCAATGCGTATCCGGGGCTTGCGGCGCACGTACAACGCGCCGATGCCCTTCGGGCCGTAGACCTTGTGCGCGGTCACGGTCAGAAGATCCACTTTCAGTTTTTGCAGGTCAACCGGAATTTTTCCGGCAGCCTGCACCGCGTCGCAGTGGAAAATGATGCCTTTCGCGCGGCAGATCTCGCCGATCTCGGCGATCGGCTGGATCACGCCGATCTCGTTGTTCACCATCATCACCGAAACGAGCACGGTATCGGGGCGGAGGGCCGCCTTGAATTTCTCCAGGTCGAGCAGGCCGTCCTGCTCCGGATCGAGGTAGGTCGCTTCGAATCCCTGGCGCTCGAGCTCGCGCACCGTATCGAGCACCGCCTTGTGCTCGGTCTTCATCGTGATGATGTGCTTGCCCTTGCCTTTGTAGAAATTCGCTGCGCCCTTGATGGCGAGGTTGTTTCCTTCGGTCGCGCCGGAGGTCCAGATAATTTCCTTCGGGTCGGCATTCAGCAGCGCCGCAACGTGCTCGCGCGCCTCCTCGACCGCCTTCTCCGCCTCCCAGCCGAACGCGTGCGAGCGGCTCGCCGGGTTGCCGAACTGTTCGGTGAGGAAGGGAATCATCTTCTGCGCCACGCGCGGATCCACCGGCGTGGTCGCCGAATAATCGAGATAGATCGGAAACTTCATCGTGTTCTCCGCCGGTCCCGCATCAGGCCGCCGCGGCTTCCTTGCCGCGTCTGTCCTTCAGCACTTCCACCGTTTCCTGGCGCGCTGCCTGCTGCGCAACGAGGTCCGAAAGTTTCACCGAGTCCAGGTATTCGTACATCTTGTCGTTCAGCTTTGCCCACAGATCGTGGGTCATGCAGCGGCGTTCGTCCTTGCAG
>JANOGP010000249.1:0-4226 GCA_031406075.1 Betaproteobacteria bacterium | reverse complement strand
CGAGCACCACACCGATTTCGTGTTCCGCATTTCCGATCGCGTGACCACCTTGGACGTCGGTGCGGTAATCAAGCACGGCACGCCGGACGAAGTGAAGCGGGATCCGGAAGTGATCCGCGTCTACCTGGGAGCCTGACGTGAGGACCGACCGGCCGCTGCTGAAAGTGGACAACCTGCACGTCGCCTACGGCAAGGCCGAGGTGGTGCACGGCATTTCCCTGGAAGTGCGCAACGGCGAATTTACCGTGATGCTCGGGCGCAACGGCGCTGGAAAAAGCACCACGCTGCACGCGATTTCGGGGCTGATCCCGAAGAAGTCCGGCCGCGTCGAATTCGACGGCCGCGACCTGAGCGATGCGACGCCGCGCGACATCGTGCGTGCCGGCGTGGTTCAGGTGCTGGAAGGCCATCGCGTGTTCACCACGCTGAGCGTCGAGGACAATCTGCTGATTGGCACCTATGCTCGCAGCCCGCACGGTGACCGCGCAAAGCTCGGACGCATCTACGAACTGTTTCCGGAACTCGAGGGAAAGCGCAACGATCCCGCCTCGCGTCTGTCGGGCGGGCAGCAGCAGATTCTCGCGGTCGCGCAAGGCGTGATCGGCGAACCGCGCCTTCTGATCCTCGACGAGCCTTCGGCCGGACTGGCGCCGCTGGTCATCGACCGCATCCTCGCGGTCGCCGCCGAACTGTGCAAAGGCGGCATGGCGATTCTGCTGGTTGAGCAACTGGTGGAAAAAGCGCTGCGCCACGCCGGTTACTGTTACCTGGTGGAGACCGGACGCATCGCCGCCGCCGGCACGCCGAAGGAAATTCAAGCGAGTGACGTGCTGCACCAGACTTACCTCGGCGGTCACGCCGCGGCAAAAAACTAGAACCAAGGAGGAGGGGACGTTATGGCCGCATCGACACGCTGGAAAAATCGCCCGCAGGGCTCCACCTGGGGAGATTTCGGACCGGACGATCAACTCGGACGCTTGAACCTGCTGACGCCGAAAAAAGTGAAGCAGGGTGTCGCCGAAGTGAAGGAAGGCCTGAGCTTTTGCCTGAGCCTGCCGCTCGATTATCCGGGCGGCAACGTGCTCAACCCACGCCGGCATCCGCCGGTGCTGCGGCCGACGCTGCGCAACGGCAAGCCCAATATGAACTACGTACTGGGCCGCGACAACCCGGACCTGACCGATGTCATCAACGACGACGCGGTCATCATGCATCTGCAGTATTCGACCCAGTGGGACAGCCTGGCGCACGTTGGGCAGTTGTTCGATGCGGACGGCGACGGTGTGCCGGAGCCGGTTTACTACAACGGCTACCGCCCCAACGAGCACATTGTCGGTCCGAGCAATCCCGACGACGCCGGCGCCATTGGCGCCGTGCCGGCGAAAAGCACTTCGCATGCGCGCGCGCTCGGCGTCGAGAACATGGCGGCCAAATGCGTACAGGGCCGGGGCGTGATGATCGACTTGCACGCACACGTTGGCCGCGCGCGCGCCGCGATCGGCTACGACCAGTTGATGCGCATTCTCGAGAAGGACAAGGTCGTGGTCGAAGAAGGCGATATGGTGTGCCTGCATACAGGCTTCGCGCAGATGATCCTGGAAATGAACAAGCAGCCTGACGGGGCCGCGCTGGAGAATGCCTGCGCGGCGCTCGACGGCCGCGATGAGAAGCTGCTGCAGTGGATTACCGGCTCCGGCCTGGCGGCGCTGATTGCCGACAACTACGCGGTGGAAGTCCACCCCGCTACCAGTCATCAAGGCTGTTGCGCCTCTCTGCCGCTGCACGAACATTGCCTGTTCAAGCTCGGTGTGAATCTCGGCGAGATCTGGCATCTGACCCCGCTCGCCGACTGGCTGCGCGAACACAAGCGTTCGCGCTTTTTGCTTACCGCACCGCCGCTGCGCCTTCCCGGCGCGGTCGGTTCACCCGCGACGCCGGTCGCTACCGTTTAGGAAAGAGGTGCCGCCATGCCAACCCACCCATCAGCCATCAATTCCGTGCAAAAGGCCTGCAGGATACTGCGATCCCTGACCGAGCCGCGAGTCAGGCGCCTGTCCGAGGTCGCCGGCCAGGCGGTGCTCAACAAGGTCACCACGCTGCGCATCCTCGAAGTGCTCACACGTGAAGGTTTCGTGCGCCGCGACGAGGCAACCAAGACCTATTCCCTCGGCAACGAGATCGACATTCTCGCTGCGGCCCTGCGCGACCGCGATGACCTGCGCAGCCGTGCCCATCCTTCGCTGCTGCGGCTGGCAGCCCTCTCGGAAGATTCGGTGCTGCTGTCGGTGCCAAGCGGCACGGAGGCGGTGTGCGTGGATCGCGAACTCGGCAACTTTCCGATCCGTGCCAACTCTCTGGATATCGGCAGCCGCAGGCCGCTGGGCGTGGGCGCAGGCGCGATGGCGCTGCTGGCGTGGCGGTCCGAGGCTGAGATCGAGGCGATCCTGCCGTTCGTAGCGCCGCGATTGCAGAACTACCCCAAGGTCAGCCTGGCGTGGCTGCGAAATGAGATCGAGCGCTGCCGCGACCGTGGTTACACGCTGTTCCTGAACATGCTGGTGGACCGCATGGGTGCGGTCGCCGTGCCGGTGTTCGGCGCCAACGGCAATCCCATCGGGGCCATCAGCATCGCGGCGCTATCCGACCGCGTTTCCTCGCGGCTGGAAGCGCTCGTGGAGATGCTCAAGCGCGAGGCCGACGTCGTTGCGAATGTAAAGAGCGGGTGAGAAGCTAAAAGGTCAAAGGGGAAAGTTAAAAGCGGTACTGCTTACTAGCTGCGGCGTGCCGTGGGAGCAGCAGTACCGGGATACGCGGTCCGAGTTCCGGGCAAGAACCTGTAATGCCACCGACGCCTTCTTTGCCCTCGCACCTCGTACCTCGGCCCTCGAACCTTCCGTTTCGTGACGATAGTCACGCAAAAAGGAGAACTTGTTGAGTTGGATCACCGGCGTGGGATTGACTCCCTACGGCAAGCATCCCGGACGCGGCACGCTCGATCTGATGAGCGAGGCGGCGGCGGCGGCGCTGGCCGATGCGCAGCTCGAACGCGCCGATATTGACGGCCTGGTGTGCGGGTACTCGACCACGATGCCGCACCTGATGCTGGCCACGGTGTTTGCCGAACACTTCGGACTGAAGCCCGCGTATGCCCACGCCATTCTGGTCGGCGGTGCCACCGGTTTCGCCATGGCGATGCTGGCGCATCACCTGATTGAATCCGGCGTGGCGAGGAACATCCTGGTCGTGGCTGGGGAAAACCGGCTCACCGGCCAGGGCCGCGACTCGGCGATCCAGACGCTGGCGCAGGTCGGCCACCCGGCGTACGAGGTGCCGCTTGGCGCCACAATCCCGGCCTACTACGGGTTGGTCGCGTCACGCTATATGCACGAGTACGGCCACAGCGAGGCCGATCTCGCGGAACTTGCCGTGTTGATGCGCCGGCACGCCAGCCTGCATCCCGGCGCACAGTTCCGTGAGCCGATCACCGTCGAGGCGGTATTGGCTTCGAAGCCGATCGCCGCCCCGTTGAAGTTGCTCGACTGCTGTCCGGTCTCGGACGGCGGGGCGGCTTTTTTGGTAAGCCGTGATCGCAGCAATGATTTCGCGGTACGCATCATCGGCACCGGCCAGTCGCATACGCATCAGCACATCAGCGCCGCCCCGAGCCTGACGCAGTTCGGCGCAGCGTCCTCGGTCGCTGCGGCGCGGAAAGCGGCCGGCATCGCGATCGGGGACATCGATTACGCCGCGATTTACGACAGCTTCACCATTACGCTCACCATCCTGCTCGAGGAGATCGGCCTGGCGCCGCGCGGCGCGGCGGGACGGCTTGCGGCCGGGGGACATTTCAACCACGACGGAAATTTGCCACTCAATACGCACGGCGGGTTGCTTTCCTACGGTCACTGCGGGGTGGGCGGCGCAATGGCACACCTGGTGGAAACCCATTTGCAGTTCACGGACCGGGCCGGGAAGCGTCAGGCGAAGAATGCCCGCCGCGCGCTGCTGCATGGCGACGGCGGAGTATTGTCCTCGCATGTATCACTGGTCGTCGAGAGGGCGGCGTGACCACAGCAATCGCAGACTGGACCCGCGGCGGGGCAGGCATCGCCTATCAGACCTGCGCTTCCTGCAGGGCGGTGTGGTATTTCCAGCGCGGGTTCTGTGCTGCCTGCGGCGACGGCAATCCGGTGACCCGGCAGGCTTCCGGGGCGGGAACGGTGCAT
>JANOGP010000239.1:0-6736 GCA_031406075.1 Betaproteobacteria bacterium | reverse complement strand
TGAAGTGTCGTCATGAATTTGGAGGATCCAACCAATGCCAGCGGAAATACGGGCCCGCGCGAGGAATCGATCGACTGATTCATTGCGTCGGTTCAAGCATTCTGGGCGGCGGGCCGCGCTGAATGCTCGCACAGCATGAGTTCGACGGCGCTGCTGATCGCGGTCATCGCGAATCTCTTGGCCGACTGTCGTCATGTGGCGGTCGGAGCATCCTCCCCCATACCCGGATCGGCGGCCCTGCTGGCGCGTCATCGAGCAAAGGGCGCGATGCGCGTCACGGTGCTGGGCTCGATGCGCAACAACGCCTTCACCAACGGCGGGGTCGAGTTGTTCGATCTTGCCGCGCAGGGACGCATCGACGCGTTTTTTCTTGGCGGTGGACAGATCGACGGCGAGGCGAATATCAATCTCGTCGGGACGGGCACCTACCCGCAGGTCGATGTGCGCTGGCCCGGTTCATTTGGATCGGCGTACCTTTACTTTCTGGTGCCACGGGTCATTCTCTTTCGCGAGGAGCACACCCGCCGGGTCATGGTGCCGAACGTGGACTTCATCAGCGCACCGGGCATGAGCGAACCCAGCGTGCATCGCCCTGGCGGCCCATACGCGATGCTGACCGAACTGGGATTGTTTTCCTTCGACCGCGAGCGCCGCCGCTTCAGGCTCGACAGCGTGCATCCCGGTTGCAGCGTGGAAGAAATCCGCGACAACACCGGCTTTGAATTCGATTGCCCGGATCGCGTTCCAATGACTTCGCCACCCGATGCCGGCACACTTTCGGCAATCCGCGGCACCATCCGCAGCGACATCGCCGAAACCTATCCGCGCTTCGCCGCCCGCCTCGCGGCCGCCTCCTGACCCGGGCTCGCCGACTCAGGTCGTGCTGGCCAGGCCCTGGATGATTCGATCGATCTTGGTATCGGTCGCCGCATCCGGACCCGCGGCCACCCGCGCGAGTTCGACCTGCGAAAACTCCGCGTCTGCGGACTTGCCACCGGCCGCGAAGACACTCAGCGGCACCGGGTCGAGCAAGTGCCCGAAATCCAGGTCGTCGTTCCACTCGAAGCGCAGGCCGTGGATAGTTTTCTCCTCGGCCAAGCGGATGATTTTTTTCTCGACTGCCATCATCCCGTCTATCGCCCTCGCTGGATCGTTCGCCGTAACCATCGCTCGATCCTCCTCCGAAGTATGCCGTCTTTTCCTATACGGGCCGCCGACACCGCTTTAAAACGAATATTTACCGGCGCCGTTGAATCCTTCCGGAACGCACTCATTGTGAGCGTGAAACGCAACGGGGTGCACCGCGAACAGCACACCCCGTTTGTCGAACCGTCGAGCGAATGCCGGCTCAGGCGACCGTCACCTGTTTCGACAGGTACACATCCTGAATCGCGTTCAGGATGCCGACACCTTCCTTCATTGGCCGCTGGAAGGCCTTGCGGCCGGAAATCAGGCCCATGCCGCCGGCGCGCTTATTGATCACCGCGGTTCGCACTGCTTCAGCCAGATCGCTTGCGCCGGAAGACGCGCCTCCCGAGTTGATCAGCCCCGCGCGGCCCATATAGCAATTCGCCACCTGGTAGCGCGTCAGGTCAATCGGATGATCCGATGTCAGATCGGTGTACACGCGTTTGTCGATCTTGCCGTACGGATTTTCCTTGGTATTGAGCGCGTTGTAGCCACCGTTGTTTTCCGGCAGCTTCTGCTTGATGATGTCCGCCGCGATGGTCACGCCGAGGTGATTAGCCTGGCCGGTCAGGTCGGCGGACACGTGGTAATCCTTGTCGGATTTGAACGCCGGATTGCGCAGGTAACACCACAGCACGGTGGCCATTCCCATCTCATGCGCGATCTCGAAAGCCTTGCTCACCTCGACGATCTGCCGTGCCGATTCGGCGGAGCCGAAATAAATGGTCGCGCCGACCGCGACCGCTCCCATGTCGCGCGCCTGCTTCACGCTGGCGAAGAAGATCTGGTCGTACTTGTTCGGATACGTCAGAAACTCGTTGTGATTGACCTTGAGCAGGAATGGAATCTTGTGCGCGTACTTCCGGGAGCATGAGCCGAGCACGCCGAGGGTCGAGGCTACCGCGTTGCAGCCGCCTTCGATGGCAAGTTTGATGATGTTCTCAGGATCGAAATAGGCCGGGTTCTTGGCGAAGGAAGCGCCGGCGGAGTGCTCGATCCCCTGGTCCACTGGCAGGATCGACAGATAGCCGGTTCCGCCCAGACGCCCGTGCCCGAAAAACTGCTGCAGGCTGCGCAGCACCGGACCCTGGCGGTTGGTCTGCGCCACCACCCGGTCCACGAAGTCCGGCCCCGGCAGGTGGACCGACTCCTTGGGAATGCCTTTGCATACGTGGCCGAGCAACTTGTCCGCGTCTGCTCCCAGTACAGCGGCAATATCGGTGCCCCCTGCCGTTCTGGCTGCGATAACTGATGACATGGCCTTTGTCCTCCCGAAATCTGATGACCGGATTATGCCCCTTGCGGCTGGCGCGCGTAAGCGTGCCGCTATAATTGAGCCCTTTTCCAGCCTCAACTCCGATAGGAAACAAAAAAGACATGATTCATTCCCTGGGCGACAGAAAAGTGATCACCCGAGGCGATCATTGGGTCGCGGACAACGCCACGGTGATCGGCTCGGTGCTGATCGAGAAGGACGTGAGCATCTGGTTCAACGTCGTGGTTCGCGGCGACAACGACCTGATCACCATCGGCGAAGGCTCCAACATCCAGGACCATTCGGTGCTGCATACCGACGAGGGCGTCAAGCTCACAATCGGCCGCAACGTCTCTGTAGGCCACCATGTGATGCTGCACGGCTGCACCATCGGCGATGGCAGCCTGATCGGCATCAAGTCGGTGATCCTCAACAACGCCCGCATCGGAAAGCACTGCCTGATCGGCGCCAATGCCCTGATCACCGAAGGCAAGGAAATCCCCGACCGGTCGCTGGTGGTCGGCGCGCCCGGAAAGGTGGTGCGGCAATTGACCGACGAGGAAGTCGCCCGGCTTCTGTGGAACGCCGAGCATTACGTCAACAACTACAAGCGCTACCAGCGGGACTTCAAGGTTCAAAACGCTTAGCCACAAAACCACCTCACCCCCCGCCCTCTCCAGCAAGCTAGAGAGGGTGCCGAAAAACTACACGATCGTGAATCATCGCGTTTCCATCACCCTCTCCACCCGGTTGTTGGGGGGAGAGGGATGGGGTGAGGGGGGTGTTCTCTATGGCAAGAAAAGCTCCTGCATGAATTCATCCCGGGACCCGGGATAGCGTCTAGAATGACCGGCGTATGCCTCTAGCCAATGCTCAGTTGATGAAGTTCGGGTTGAAGATCCGCACCCGCAGCGGTCTGCCGGTGGACAACCTGGTGGTGCAGGCGCGCGACCAGGCCGAGGCCGAGCGCAAGATCACACAGATGTACATGCACTGCGAGATCCTCGAGTGCACGCAGATTCAGGCCGCGACACGGGGCGATGCAACCGATCTCGATGGCATCATCTCGCTCATTTCGCGGCAGGGAGACGAGGAAAAAACCTGAGCACCGCGCGCGCGGCCGTATCCGCCCTCAGTTTCGGGCTTCGATAAAACCGCAATCAATAAGTTCGTTCAGCAGCGCTTCGTAATCCTGGGCGCCGCGGCTGTCGGGGGCGTGCGCGAACACATCCTTTTTGGAGGCGGGGCTCTCCGCCACGCTGACATTCTCCGAAATCCTGGTATCGCAGACTTCGTCGCCGTAACGAGCCTTGAGTTCCTCGAAGATCTGGTGCGACATCTTGCGCCGGCCGTCGAAGCGGGTGACCACGTAACGCCTGAGCACGCGCTTTTTCAGCACATGCTCGAGCGCCCGGAAAGTTTTCTCCACTTGGTTGACGCCCTGCACCGCAAGATAGTCGGCCGAGACCGGCACCAGCACGCGGTCTGACGCGAAAATCGCGCTCAAGCTGAGCACGCTGAGCATCGGACAGCAATCGAGCACGATCGGCCGCCCGGTATTGAGGTTTTCCTTGACGATGCCGGTGTTGAGGCGGTTCAGGATATTCGGGCCCTTTCCGAACTGGGTATCCACCTTCGAGAGTTCCACATGGGCGGGGATCACCAGCCAGCCGCCCAGCGCCGGACGGATCAGCTGCGTGAGCGGCTTTGCGTTCTGGTAGAAACCGAATACCGAATCGTCGGCATTGCCAACGACGCTGCCGCAAACATAGGAAAGATGCGCCTGCGGATCGAGGTCAATGGACAACGGGTTGTATCCACGGCGGGCCAGAGCGGCGGTAAGGTTGAGCGAAGTCGTGGTCTTCCCGACCCCACCCTTTTGATTGAAAACGGCAATTTTGGCCATGGCTACCCGACGCTGCGCCGCTGGCCCGGAGGGCCCGGACGAGCGCTTACAATACTAATAAAATCAGCCGCTTGTCAATGAAAGTTAGGCTTTGTTTCAGTGCTCGTCGGCGGCCTCGACCCAGGCACGCGAGCGTTTTACCGCCTTGGTCCAACCCGCCTTGAGCATCTTCCTGCGCGCCGCGGACATCGTCGGTTCGAAACGGCGATCCAGTTGCCACTGCGCCGCCAGGGCGTCGGTGTTTTTCCAGAATCCCACCGCCAGTCCAGCCAGATAGGCTGCACCCAGCGCGGTGGTTTCGTAGATCTTTGGCCGCACCACCGGCACCCCCAATACGTCGGCCTGGAACTGCATCAACAGGTCGTTCTGCGTCGCGCCGCCGTCCACCCGCAGTTCGGTGACCGCGATGCCGGAGTCGGCGTGCATCGCCTCCAGCACATCCGCGGTCTGGTAGGCAATAGCTTCGAGCGTGGCGCGGGCGAGGTGTGCGGCGGTGGTCCCGCGGGACATGCCGACAATGGTGCCGCGCGCGTGCGGATCCCAATACGGCGCACCGAGGCCGGCGAACGCCGGCACCAGATATACGCCGCCGGTATCTGGCACCGAGCGCGCCAGCGCCTCGACTTCTGCGGAAGTGCGGATGATGCCCAATCCGTCGCGCAGCCATTGCACTGCCGCGCCGGCGATGAACACGCTGCCTTCCAGGGCATATTCGATGGTTTCGCCGATTTTCCAGGCCACGGTGGTCAGCAGCCGGTTATGTGAATCCACCGGCCTGGCGCCGGTATGCATCAGCATGAAGCAGCCGGTGCCGTAGGTGTTCTTCACCATCCCCGAGCGAGTGCACTGTTGCCCGAACAACGCGGCCTGCTGGTCCCCGGCGATGCCGGCGATCGGCAGGCCGCGACCGAAGTGCGCGGAATCGCATTCGCCGCAGATTGCGCTCGAATCCACGACCTTCGGCAACAACGCCCGCGGCACGCGCAGCAGGCCCAGCAGCTTGTCGTCCCAGTCGCGATTGTGAATATTGAACATCATGGTTCGCGAGGCATTGCTGACGTCGGTGGCGTGGATGCGCCCTCCGGTGAGCTTCCAGATCAGCCAGGCATCCACGGTTCCGAAGGCCAAATCGCCCTTCTCGGCGCGCGCACGTGCGCCTTCCACGTGGTCTAACAGCCATTGCACCTTGGTTCCGGAGAAATAGGCATCGAGCAGCAGCCCGGTGCGTCCTGTGAACAGCGCTTCCACGCCCTGTACGCGCAGTTGCTCGCACAGGCCGGCGGTGCGCCGGTCCTGCCAGACGATGGCGTTGGCGATCGGCCGGCCGTTGGCACGCTCCCAGACCACGGTGGTTTCACGCTGGTTGGTGATGCCAATCGCGGCGATGCTCCCGGCACTCAGGCCAGCCTGTGCCAGTGCCTCACGCGCGGTGGCGAGCTGGGTTGACCAGATCTCGTCTGCATCCTGCTCCACCCAGCCGGACTGCGGGTAAATCTGCGTGAGTTCCTGCTGCGCGGTGCCGAGAACCTGCCCGGCATCATCGAACACGATCGCGCGCGAGCTGGTCGTGCCCTGATCAAGTGCCAGAATGGCGCTCATGGCTGTGATAAAGTGCGCATCTCGTTTTCCACGCACACATGATGCGCCAACAGCGCGGCATCGGCCAAGCGCGGGAACCTCGAAAAAAAATGCACCAGGATCTCTTCCTCGGCGCGCTCGCGCGCATGGGGTTGCTTCAACCCGGGGAACGCCCCGCCATCACGCCGCTCACCGGCGGCGTATCTTCGGACATCGTCCGCGTGGACCTCGCCGCCGGACCGATCTGCGTGAAACGCGCGTTGCCGAAACTCAAGGTCGAAGCCGACTGGCAGGCGCCGGTCGAGCGCAATCACTATGAAGCGCAATGGATGCAGGTCGCGGCGGGAATCATTCCCACCGCGGTCCCGCACATCCTCGGAGAAGACCGGGAAACCGGAATGTTCGCGATGCAGTTCCTGGACTCCACGAGCTATCCGGTGTGGAAGGCGCAACTGCGCGACGGCGAAATTTCCGCAGATACCGCACGCGATGTCGGCCGCTGCGTCGCGTCCATCCACGGACGCACCGCGGGCGACACGGCTGTGGCGCTCACGTTCGCCACCGATCACATCTTCCTCGCGATCCGGCTCGAGCCCTATCTTGCCGCTACCGCGGACAAACATCCCGACTGCGCGGGGCGACTGCACAGTCTGATGCGGGTGACCGGAGCCACCAGGAAAGCGCTGGTTCACGGCGACGTGAGCCCGAAGAACATTTTGGCCGGACCGGACGGACCGGTTTTTGTTGACGCGGAATGCGCATGGTACGGCGATCCTGCTTTCGACCTCGCGTTCTGCCTGAATCATCTG
>JANOGP010000228.1:0-23050 GCA_031406075.1 Betaproteobacteria bacterium | reverse complement strand
CGAAGTTACCGCGGCGGCGTCAAGGTCGCGATGATCGCGCCCGCTGAGGCCATGAACAGGAAGTCGTTCAACGCACTCCTGAAAACGCTCGAAGAACCGACCGATGACACCTTTCTGCTGCTTACGACCAGCCGCAGTGACCGCATGCCGCGCACCATCGCAAGCCGTTGCATGCGACTTCGCGCGCCGCTGCCGGCGACCGCGCAAGCACTCTCATGGCTCGGCCAGACGAGTCCGCGCGCCGGCTGGGACGGACTGCTGCGCCTCGCGCACGGCGCGCCGTTCCTGGCGATGGAATACGCACAGGCGGGCCTCGAGGATCTCGATCGGCAGATGGAGAACGCATTGGCCGGCGCTGGCAAGGACCACACCGACCTGATCGGCAACGCCCAATCCTGGGCCGAAGATGCGCCCGCCGCGCGACTTTTCTGGCTCGAATCCTGGCTGACGCGAGGTCTGACAAAACGCCCGAATCTTTTGTACTCGCACCTCGTGCCTCGGTCCTCCAACCTCGTACCTACCCGTCAAACCGGGTTTCGGGAAGTCCGCGCACGCCTACATCTATCGCCAGAAGCGCGCCCGCCAGGGGCTGCTTCGCAAGCTCTTCGGGGCTGAGTTTCTGCGTGGCTGTGGTAACGAAAAGCGTGCCCAGGTCCGGGCCGCCGAACATGCAACTGGTTGGGCGCTGCACCGGCAATTCGACCGAGCGCAGGCGCCTGCCATCGGGCGCGAAACAGGTGATGCGCCAGCCGTCGTATTCAGCGCACCAAAGGCAGCCTTCGGCGTCGACGGTCGCGCCGTCCGGAATCGACGGTGCGACGGTGGTCGCGAACGGACGCTTGTTCGCCGCCCGCCCCGTCGCTGGATCGAAATCGTAGGCGCAGATCGTTCGCGTCCAGGAATCGCAGAAATACATAACCCGCGCATCGGGGCTCCAGCACAGGCTGTTCGGGATGGTGATGCCCGACTCAACGGCAACGCATCCCGATGGGTCGAACCGGTACAGCGTGCCGTCGGGAAGGCGAGCCGTGTCGTTCATGGTGCCAGCCCAGAAGCGCCCCTGGCGGTCGCATTTGCCGTCGTTGAAGCGCTGGTTTGGGCGGCTGGCCTCGGGGGACGCGACGGGTCGAAAAGTTCCGGATTGCGGATCGAAGAACGCCAGGGCCGATTTGAGCGCGAGCAGCAGCCCGCCCTCACTCCGCACCGCCAGCGAGCCCACCAATTCCGGCATCGCCCAGGCGGTAACTTTCCGATTCCTGCCGTCATAACGCCGTACCGCGGGCTTGCGGATATCCACCCAGTACAACGCCTGCTCTTCCATGTCCCAGACCGGCCCCTCACCGAGCACGTCGGTCTGTTCCCCCACTCGTTGCATGTCGATCATGGTTGCGTCGGAGTCGGCTTGTTAGTATGGTGCCGGGAAACCGTGACAAGTGATTCCCGGTAAACGGCACGGTTCGATTTTACCGGCAACGAACCGCGAACCACGGATTTCTCATGGACCGCTTTGTCATCACCGTCGATTTCTATCTGCTCCCCGCAGCGCTCGATCCATTCCTTGCCCTGATCAAGGAGAACGCGCGCAAGTCGCTGGAACAGGAGCCCGGCTGCCGCCGCTTCGATGTGCTGGTGCAAAAGGGCGTTCCGGACCATATTTTGCTTTATGAAGTATACGAGAACCGTGCGGCGTTCGACGTACATCTGAAGTCCCGGCATTTCGCGGAATTCAATTCGGCGTCGGCGCCTTACGTAAATGACAAGAAAGTGGTGGAATACGAATACGTGAATGACGAAGGAAAGTGACGCAGGAAAATTTTTGTGCAAGTGATGAGGATACGTTGCGCGATATTTAGCAATTTTCCAATCGCGTGCACTTGCGCTTGCTGAATTGCCGCAGGGCAATGCGGCTGCCAAGGGGAGATGTCAAATGAGTTGGCTCGACGCGTTTCTTGTGGGCGGCGTGATCTTACTGGTGGTCCTGATCGTGTTGCGAAAAAAGGGGCGTTGAGGCAACTCGTGCCCGCGCGCATGCATCCGCAATTGTCAGCCGCTGGGCGAAGCGAAACCGGATAGCAAACGGCGCACCGCATCCGGCCTGGGCAACGGCGCGACGGCTCCGAATCCGGTGGTCGCCAGGGCCGCGGCCGCATTGGAATAGCGCAAGCCTTCCCAGAAGTCGTCACCCGCAGCCATGCGCGCCAGCAGCGCGCCGGCAAAGCAATCACCCGCCCCCGTGGCATCGACACTGTCCACAGCATGACCCACGATCTTGTCGCGCCGTTTCGAATCGCTTCCGATCACCCCGGCCGCACCCAGCTTCAGTGCGACGACTTTCGCGCCGGCCTCATGACACCAATCGAGTATCGCATCCGCATCCTTACTGCCGCACAGCGCTTCGGCGTCCTCAATGCTGAGCAGAAAGTAGTCCGCAAGAGCAACGGTGGCACGGATCACCGCGCGGGCGCGGGCCAGCGGCCACAGCCGCAACCGGATGTTGGAATCGTAGGCGATCCTCACGCCGGCGCCCCGCGCCGCCTCTATCGCGGCGGACACCGTATCGCAGGCATTGTCGCTGATCGCCTGACTGATGCCGGACGTATGAAAGAACTTCGCTTCCCTGATCAACTCGAGCGGCAGGTCCGCGGGCCGCATGCGGCTCGCCGCCGAGCCCTTGCGCAGGTAGCTGAACACGTGACCGTTTGCGCCGTGGGTGATGAAGTACACCGCGGTGTGCGCCTCCGGGTCGATACCAACACCGGAGATGTCCAGCCCTTCCGCCCGCCATAGCTCGAGAAACTGCCGGCCGAACTCGTCGTCGCCGAGCCGCGTGATGTAACCCACTTTCGCGCCCTGGCGCGCGGCGGCGATCGCGCAGTTCATGGTGTCGCCCCCGAAACCCTGCAGATAGCGGCCACTGTCTCCCGGTATCTGGCTGAACTCGTACAGCGGCTCACCAAGGGATACGACATCCAGGCGCGCCATCGTCAGCCGCCCGTTTGTTCCGCCAGTTCGAGGAAGCTCCGCGCGTGACTGATCACCCGCGCGCGATCGCCGTCCGCAAGCGCTTTCTGGTCGATCACATTGTTTCCAATGCCAACCACGGCCGCACCGGCATTGAAGTAATCGCGCAGGTTGGCGGTCGACACCCCGCCGGTCGGGCACAGGGGGATCTGGGGATAGATCGCGTGCAGCGCTGCGAGGTGCGCGGGACCGCCGGTCGCGGCCGGAAAAACCTTTACGACGGCCGCGCCTTCGCGCCATGCCGCCAGCACTTCCGTCGGCGTGAAACCGCCGAGCAGCGCCGCCCTGCCGGCATCGTTGGCCAACTTGCCCATGCCCGCCACTACACAGGGGGAAACCAGGTAGTCCGCTCCGGCCTTCAGGCAGGCCATCGCGGTGTCGAGATCGAGCACCGTTCCAGCGCCGACCAGAAAATCCTCCCCGGTACTGCGGCGCAGCGATGCGATGAGTTCGATCGCACCCGGTGTCGTGAGCGTCACTTCGACCGTCTTGAATCCTGCCTCGACGAGGCAGTCGATTGCCGATTCCGCGCCCGCGCGCGTGCCCAGCCGCAAAACCGGAATCACACGCACAGCAATCAGCTTTTCTGTTGTCGAATTCATGTTCTCCAAGTTGCAGAAACCGCGTCCCAAATCGCCGGACATAGTCAAACCCGGGTCGGCGATGTGCGCAATCCACTTGCGGCTGCACGGGCGATTGTAAGAGCAAAGCCCACCGCCGAGTAGCGTGTACTGCGGCCCTCGTCCGCTTTGTTGCGCCAGTATCCTGTCACTGCGTCAACGACGCTCCCGCCGCCCGCTGCCGGGCTTTCTGCTTTAGACTTGGTGCTTCGAACTGCGTGCTTCATGAACGCTTGCGCGCACCAGAGAGCCCGGAACCTCGACACGCCATCCATCGCGGGAGGTTCTGCCGTAGCGCCACCTCCGCAAGCGGCGCGCTCCGGCCAGCCCCGCCGTCGTAACCGGCGCAATCCTATCGAGAATCGATGCGGCAGGAGCACCAGCATGCTGATCGACGATTCCTCTCCCCAGGGCGGGTCGCCAGAGGTGCACCTCTCCCTGCTGCAGTCCGTCGGCCGGATCCTCGCGGAAGCGCCGCTACCTGAGGACGCTGTGGACCGGATTATCCGGACAGTTTGCGAAACCCTGCACTGGGACTACGGCGCCCGATGGCGCAAAGACGAACAGACGCATCACGTCGCCTGCACGCAGATATGGCACGCGCCCTTTCTCGATCGCACTGAGTTCATCGAGATGACCCGCGGCATGTCTTTGCCGCCGGGTCCCGGGGGCCTGGTGCGCATTGTTCTCGGGACCCGGCAGCCGTTTCTGATCGAAGACACGTCCACCGCACCCGGATTGCGTCGCGCACAGGCTGCAATGGACGCCGGTTTGCGCTGCGCCTTCGCTTTTCCGCTGCTCGCCGGTGGCCAGACGCTGGGTGCGCTGGAGTTCTTCAGCCGCCAGCCGCATCTGCGGAACGAGCACCTGATGCTGACTGGCGCCACCATCGGCACGATTGTCGGCGAGTTTATCGCGCGCAGTCAGTCCGAAGAGCGCTATCGGGAGCTGGTCGAACTGTCTCCCGATGCCATTCTGATTCACTGCGAGGGCCGCTACGTCTTCGCCAATCGCGCCGCGCTCCAGGTACTCGGTGCCGGCGACGTGTCCCAGTTTGTGGGCCGCGATGCATTTTCCATTGTGCATCCCGATTACGGGCAGATATCCCGAGACCGGGTGCGGCAGATCTACGAAGCGCGCACCGAAGTCCCCCGCGTGGAGCTCAAGTTCGTGAGGCTCGACGGCGTAGCGATCGACGTCGAGGTGTCCTCGCGTTACTTTCTCTACGCCGGCAAACCGGCGATACAGAACATTTTTCGCGACATTACCGAGCGCAAGCGCTTCGAGGAGCGTCTTTCCATACTCGCCCAGTACGACGTGCTGACCGGCCTGCCAAACCGCTCGCTGTTCTATGATCGCCTGCGCCAGGCGATCATGCGTGCACGCCGCGAACAGGCCATGGTGGGACTGCTGTACCTCGATCTCGACCGCTTCAAACAGATCAACGACAGCTTCGGGCACGCGGCCGGCGACCACGTCCTTAAGACCATCGCCGAGCGGCTCAAGGGATTCCTGCGCGAGATAGACACCATAGCCCGTCTCGGCGGTGACGAATTCACCGTGATTATCGAGGGCGTAAGCGATCCGGCCCAGGTATCTTCGGTTGCCGAAAAGATCAGGGCCGCGCTATCCGATCATATCCTGCTCGACGGGCACGACGTGCCGGTCTCCGCGAGCGTGGGAATCGCGCTATACCCGCGCGACGCCGAAGACATCGAGCACCTGGTGAAGAGCGCGGATATCGCGATGTATCACGCCAAGAATCACGGGGGCCGGCAGCAAATCCAGTTCTACGACGAAGCCATGGCGCCGTTTGCGGCGGATCGGCTGGAGATGGAAGCGAAATTGAAGCGCGCTCTGGAGAACGGCGAATTCATGCTGCAGTACCAGCCCACTGTGGACATGAAGACCGAACAAATAATCGGCATGGAAGTGCTGGTGCGCTGGAAGAGCCCTGAAGGACTGGTGCCTCCGGGAAAATTCATCCCCGTGGCGGAAGAATCCGGCCTCATTCTGGACATCGGCAGATGGGTGCTGAAAGCGGCTTGCGCGCAGCTGCGTACGTGGCAAAAGGAAGGCCTGCCGCAGTTGCGTCTGGCCGCGAACCTGTCGCCGCTGCAGTTCAAGCGAGGCAACCTGATGGAGATGGTCAGCGAGGTCCTGCGCGAGACCGGCCTCGGGGCGGATCACCTGGAACTGGAATTCACCGAGAACGTGATCATGGACCGTTCCGGCGACACCATTGCCACGCTCCTGCGTCTCGAGGAACTGGGCGTGCATTTGTCCGTCGACGACTTCGGCACCGGCTATTCCAGCCTGGCCTATCTCAAGCAGTTTCCACTGCACCAGCTCAAGATCGACAAGTCGTTCATCGCCGGCATCATCGTGAGTAGCGACGACGCGGCGATCGTCAGTGCCATGATTGCGATGGCAAAAAACCTGGGCCTGCGGGTGATTGCGGAAGGCGTGGAATCCAAAGCCCAGCTGGAGTTTCTGCGGGCCGCGGGTTGCGATGCCTACCAGGGTTACTACTTCAGCGTGCCACTGCCGCCGAACGCTTTTGCCGACCTCGTCAGGAGGCAAGTTCGGCAAAAAAACAGTGCCGAGTGACTGGTGACAGGTGAAAGGTAAAGCCTGGAAAAGAAAAGGGCCGCATCGCGGCCCTTTTTTTGCTGGTCACTTGTCACTCGTCACCCGTTACCGCCTTCTTCCCCTCGACGGGAATTCGTGCGCTTCGTTGACGCGCAGCGGCTGTCCTTTGAAATCCTTGCCGTTCAGTCCAGCGATTGCAGCCAGCGAGTGATTGCGGCCGGGCATTTCGACGAAGCCGAAACCTTTTCCGACGCCGGAAAACAGTTCGCGCTTCACTTCCGTCGATTTCACCTCTCCGAACGGCTTGAACAGCTCGACGAGATCGGTTTCAGTAACTTCCGTTGCTAGGTTTCCGACGAAGATGTTCATGTCATTCTCCTCATTGGTTTCAAAAAACAGGAGCGCCGCGTCGAAGTCGGCGCCCCGGCTCAGCGATCCGCGCCGTCAGCGATTGCCCCCGAGCAGGGCCGCTCCCGGCCGGCCACGGCCGCCATCGCTGCGGTGCTGCTGCGATTCGGAACGCCGGGAGGGCTGCCCGCCGTAGTGCCTGTCGGCGTTGCGGCCATTGCCACTGCGGGCGCCACCTGGCTTACCCTGCCCATTGCGCTGCGGTCGCCGCTGCTGCGTGCGCGCATTCCTGGCCTCGGGCGGCGTGGAATCGAACTTCGCCATGCCGGCACTGGGTCCGAATCCATCGACCACGACGCGTTCCACGCGACGCTTCATCAGCCGCTCGATATCGCGCAGGAAGCCGGATTCCTCGCCGCACACCAGGGATACCGCGCAACCATCGGCTCCGGCACGTCCGGTTCGGCCGATGCGGTGCACATAATCCTCCGAAACGTTTGGAAGTTCAAAATTTACCACGTGTGGCAGCAGTTCGATGTCGAGTCCACGGGCCGCGATGTCGGTGGCCACGAGCACGCGCAATTTCCCGGCTTTGAACTGGCTGAGCACCCGGGTGCGCTGGCTCTGATTTTTGTTGCCGTGGATGGCGTCGGCCGTGATGCCATCGCGATCCAGTTGCTCCGCAAGGCGGCTTGCACCGTGCTTGGTACGCGTGAATACCAGGACCTGGCGCCAGTCGCCGCTGGTGATCAGATGCTTCAGCAGCGCGCGCTTGCGGTCCTTGTCCACAGGATGCACGACCTGCGAAATCAGGTTCGACGTGGCATCAATTCTCTCGACTGCGATCTCCACCGGCGTATGGAGAAAGGAATCGGCAAGTCCGCGGATCTCCGTGGAAAACGTGGCCGAGAAGAACAGGTTTTGTCTTTTCGCGGGAAGTGCGGTGAGGATGCGGCGAATGTCGCGGATGAAGCCCATGTCCAGCATGCGATCGGCCTCGTCGAGCACAAGAAATTCGACGTTGGAGAGATTGGCCGTTCTCTGCTGAAGATGGTCCAGCAGCCGCCCGGGCGTGGCGACGAGAATGTCCACGCCCTGGCGCAGCGCGCGGATCTGCTGGTTCATGCTGGTGCCGCCGTAAACAGTCGCGGAGCGCAGGCGCATATGCCTGCCGTAAGTGCGCACGGCTTCCTCGACCTGCGCGGCCAGTTCACGCGTGGGGGTGAGAATCAGGGCACGGATTGGGCGGGATGCGTTGCCGCCCGCCGGTTTGGCCGCGAGCAACTGCAGAAGCGGCAGCGTGAAGCCCGCCGTCTTGCCGGTGCCGGTCTGGGCGCCGGCGAGAACGTCGCGGCCCTGCAGGATGACCGGGATGGCTTGCGCCTGCACCGGGGTGGGTTGCGTGTAACCCTGATCGGCAACAGCGCGGATCAGCTCGGCACGCAGGCCGAGGCTTTCGAAAGGCGTAGTAATGGATATCTCCTGAAACAGCCTGCGAAAGCATTGCTTCCGAACCGGTTCAGGCAGAATCGACTAGGGTTAAAATCTTCGGGGAAGAACGACTACCACGAAAGGGCTGAGACGCGGACCGATTGACGCGAACCAAATTCCTTGCCCCGCACTATACAGACCTGGCGCCAGAATGTCTCGCACTATTTGGGGTGAGGCACGAGGTGCGAGGTATGAGGTGCGAGGTACGAGGCGCTAGGAACGAGGCACGAGGCACCAGGATTGAGCAAAGCCTTAAAGCACTCAAGACCTAGAGCCTCGTACCTCATACCTCGTACCTCGCCCCTCGCCCTACCTTCTTGCTCATCCGCACGCGCCGATGGCGCCGCAGGCGGTGCAGAACTCGCAGCCGTCCTTCCTGATAACCGCGGTGTTGCCGCATTCCCCACAGCGCCTGCCGGGCAGCACCCGCAATTCTTCGCGTTCGCGTGCGGACTCCGGGATCTCGAGCACGCCCATTTCGTTCACCGGATAGCCGCGCTCGTCCAATACGCCGAGCATGGCGTAGCGGTGGATGATAAGACGCGCTACATAGGCCACGGTACTGGACCAGTTCTGCTGGCGATTTTCGCCGGGTATGCGCGCCATGAAATCCCCGAGCGGCTCGCCATAGTTGAGCAGTTTGCGCAGTTTCATGCCGATCCAAGCCGGATCGATAACGCGCATGTCGAGCGAAAGCAGCTTGCACAGTCCGTCGAGCGAGCGCGGATAGGCGCCCGCCATCCACACTGAGTACGGCCGGCGCTGGCCCGAGGGCAGCACCAGCTCCTTGAGGATCAGCACGAAATCGTCGCCCGAACTCGGATTGAAGACGTCCACCGACCAGGACATGGTGCCGTCGGTGCCGGTCTTGGGTTCCTTTTTCGCGAACAACGCATCGAGCACCGGCGAGCGCCCGTCGCGCGCAGTGAGCGCGCCCAACTGCTCGACGCGCCAGGCCACGATGCGGCTAAAAGCGGCCACCAGACTCGGCACACGCGTGGGCTTGCCGTCCGGCGGCAGCGGGCAATCGAATGCATCGTCGCCCGCGGTTCGCGACAGGATGTCGAGCTTCACGCGCAGCCAGGCCTTGTCCTGCGCGCGCATGTCCATCGACAGCGTCTTGGCCACAGCGCCGATTCCGCGCGGCTGCTCGGCGCCGTTGACCCAGACTTCGAAAGCATGCGGATCGCCGTTATCGACGTGACCGACGAAGATCGCGAACTGGCCGAAGGGAGACTCCACCATGTAGGTCCACGCCGGATTGCCGGCCGCGAGCCGCGGCCGGCTCGGCCAGCGCAGGCTCGACAGCGCCGGAGTCGGCGCCGCCTCCAGCCGGATGCGCCGGTCGGCATCCGTCGTATCGAGGTCGTTGGGCGCTTCCTCGTGCGCGGTCACCGAAAGAACGCTCCCGAGCACGCTGTTGGGACGATACGTAGTGATGCCTTTCAGCCCCGCCTTCCAGGCCTCGATGTAGAGTTCCTTGAACGTGTCGAAGGGACAGTCCTCCGGCACGTTCACGGTCTTGCTGATCGCCGAGTCCACGAACGGCGCCACCGCCGCCACCATGCGCATGTGGTCGAGCGCGGAAATCTCCAGCGCAGTCACGAACTGCGGCGGCAGCTTATCGCTGTTGCCGCCCAGGTGTCTGTACAGGCGCCAGGCATAGTCCTCGACGTCGTAAACCTTATGCGTGCCATCGTGCTCGCGCTTTTTGCGCTGGTAGGTCCAGGCGTACGGCGGTTCGATGCCGTTGGCGGCGTTGTCGGCGAATGCGAGTGAAATGGTTCCGGTCGGCGCGATCGACAGCAGGTGCGAATTGCGCAGGCCGTGCTTGCGGATCGACTGCTTCAGCGGTTGCGGCAGCCGCGAGGCGAAACGCGGCGCGGCTAGATACTTCTCCACGTCGAGCACAGGAAAGGCGCCCTTCTCCTGCGCCAGGTCCGCCGACGCGGTGTAGGCCTCGTCGCGCATGTGTTCCGCGATCCGTGACGCCATCGCGCGAGCTTCGCCGGTATCGTAGCGCAGTCCGAGCATGATCAGCGCATCGCCCAGTCCGGTGAAGCCCAGTCCGATGCGACGCTTGTCGTGCGCCTCCTGCTTCTGCTGGGGCAGCGGCCACACCGTGGCATCGAGCACGTTGTCGAGCATGCGCACCGCCACCTTCGACACTTTCGAGAACGACTCGAAATCGACGCTTGCCCGGGGCGTAAACGGATGCGAGACGAACTGCGTCAAATCAATGCTGCCGAGGCAGCAGCAGCCGTAAGCCGGCAACATTTGTTCGCCGCAAGGATTACTGGCCTCGATCGTCTCGCAGTACGAAAGATTGTTCTCTGCGTTGGCCCGGTCGATGAAGATCACGCCGGGCTCGGCGTGATCGTACGTCGAGTCCATTATCTGCTTCCACAGATCGCGGGCCTTGACCGTGCGGTACACCCACAGCCCGTCGGCGCACTGTCGCTGGTTCCCCCCCTCTCCCCCCGGGACAAGGGAACACTTGGGGCGGAGCAGAGGGGCGCTGGGTGGCACTTTGTGCACGAGTTCCCAGTCGCCGTCGGCCTCCACCGCGCACATGAAGCCGTCAGTGACGGCGACGCTGACGTTGAAGTTGCTGAGGCTGCCGTCGTCCTTGGCGTGAATGAAGCGCTCGATATCGGGATGGTCGCAGCGCAGGATGCCCATCTGCGCGCCACGGCGCGCACCCGCCGATTCCACGGTCTCGCAGCTCTGGTCGAACACATGCATGTACGACACCGGGCCGCTGGCGCTGCTTTGCGTGCCGCGAACCAGCGCGCCGTGGGGTCGGATCGCGGAGAAGTCGTAACCGACGCCGCCGCCGCGGCGCATGGTTTCCGCCGCCTCCATGAGGGCGACGTAAATTCCCGGCTTGCCGTCGACCGTTTCTGACACCGAGTCGCCCACAGGCTGGACGAAACAGTTGATCAGTGTCGCCGTGAGTTGGGTGCCGGCGGCGGAGTTGATGCGCCCGCCGGGAATGAATCCGCTTTCCAGTGCTTCCAGAAACACCGGCTCCCATTTGGCCGGTTCTTTCTCCACAGCGGCAAGGGCTCGCGCCACTCGCAAACGCACGTCGGCCACGGACTTCTCCCCGCCCTTGGCATATTTCTCCAGCAGGACATCGATGCTGACCTGTTGGGGAGGCAGGGAAAGATGCGGATCGTTTGCTTTCACGAATTAAAGTTCCGGGTTTTCGACTGCCCAAATGATACCCCGTGAACGCGACAGACGGCGCCCCGATTTAGCGCCGCTGCGGCCGGGTTTCAGACCCGCGCCGGGAGTCGCTTTCCCAGGTCAGGCGATGTCGTCAAGTCTGACGTTGAACATCTTTATCAGATCTGCGATATCGCTGGCATCGCCCAGGAATCGGCAGCCGACACGGCGTAGCTGGGAACCGTCCGGTTGCAGCAGCGTTTTCGAATAGCGAATTTCCAGATCGATCAAGATCGGCCGGCGCCCCGGATAAATGATCCTGCAGTTTTGCAGAATCGTGCCGGGATCCAGCCTGATGCCGAGGTCCGAGAGCATCATGCCTTGGCCTTGCAGACTGATGTCAACCACCTCAAGTTCGAAGGACAGGAATCCCGGGCACTCGACTATGCATTTCAAACCCATTTGTGGGGGTATCTTGTAGCGTGGGTGAGCACGTTGCCGGTGCCGGACCAGAAAGGCCGGGAAATCCAATCTGATCCCGGGCCGGGCCTCATTGGCGACATCCACCGGCGAAGTTGCACGAAACACGATATGCGAGCGGCCGACCTCAATGTGCAGCACGATCGCGGCGGCGCAAAGCAAGGCGGAATCGGCCGTCTTGCTCAGGCTGTAGTCGATCACGAAGCGGCCGGACTCGGCGTCCACCTGCAGGATGCGGGTGATGAACAACTTCCGGTCGTGATTCAGCGTCGCTGTAACCGGTGTGCGCTGGCGGGATATTTCAAGGAGAATCCTCGCGATCTCCGTTCGCGAGCGCGTCAGGAACTCGTCTGTTTCCTGAAAAACTTTCTCGACGTGGTCATCTTGCGACATTGAATGCTTTTATCGGGGCGGGTGAGACAGATTGGTGGCTTCGTTCCCGCCAACCGGATTGATCATTAT
Organism: Betaproteobacteria bacterium; assembly: GCA_031406075.1. Taxonomy (GTDB): domain Bacteria; phylum Pseudomonadota; class Gammaproteobacteria; order Burkholderiales; family JACQAP01; genus JACQAP01. The sequence continues at coordinate 10,865 of JANOGP010000228.1, read as the reverse complement.
CGAACAGTGCCCGGCGTGAACGGTTAACGGCGCCATTGCGCAATGACCCTGGTCGCGCGGAACTTCATGATACCGCAGCCACTTGGATGGTGCGGCTGCGCTCACGCAGGAAATCCGCCAGCACTTTTGCCGTGTGCGAAATTTCCGGCTGTCTCGCGACCGACTCGGGCGGACCCAATACCACGACGCGGCCGCCACCGTCGCCGCCCTCCGGGCCAAGATCGATAAGCCAGTCCGAATCAGCCATTACGTCGAGATTGTGCTCGATTACCACGACGGTGTTTCCGGCATCCACCAGCCGGTGCAGCACGCGGATGAGTTTTTCCACGTCCGCCATATGCAGCCCAACGGTGGGTTCATCCAGCACATATAAAGTGTGATTGTCCGGCGCCGCCACGCGTCCCCGAACGATCACGGCATCCGGCCTTACTTTTGCGAGTTCGGTCACCAGCTTGATGCGCTGAGCCTCGCCACCCGACAAGGTCGGACTCTGCTGGCCCAGGGAGAGATAGCCCAGTCCCACGTCCTGAAGCAGGCGCAGGGCATGGTGGATCGAAGCGTGCGCCGCAAAAAACTCGACCGCCTCGTCCACGCTCATCATCAGTACCTCGCCGATCGACTTGCCCTTGAAACGCACCGCCAGTGTTTCCTGGTTGAAGCGCGCGCCGGCGCAAACCTCGCAGGACACTTTCACGTCCGGCAGGAAGCTCATTCCGATGGTCTTCAGGCCCTGCCCTTCGCAGCCGTCGCAGCGTCCGCCCGCGGTGTTGAACGAGAACCGGGTGGGCGCGTAACCGCGCATGCGTGCTTCGGTGGTGGCCGCGAACAGTTTCCGGATCGCGTCCCAGAACCCGACGTAAGTCGCCGGGCAGGAGCGCGGGGTCTTGCCGATCGGCGTCTGGTCCACTTCCAGCACCCTTCCCACCTGCTCCCAGCCCCCGATCCGCCTGCAGCCGTGGATTTTCGTTTCCTTTCGCTTGCGCGCCTGGGCCACCAGTTGACGCATGTTGTCGTGGAGCACCTCGCGCGCCAGGGTGGATTTGCCACTGCCGGACACGCCGGTCACGCAGGTCAGCCTTGCCAGCGGTACCCGCACATTGACGTTCTTGAGGTTGTGAAGTCGCGCGCCGACCACCTCCAGCGCCGGATGCCTGGGTCTGGTTTCGCGCCGCTCCACCAGCGGGTGGCGCAGTGGTTGCGCGAGAAACCGGCCGGTCACCGATTCCGGCGCTTTCATGAGATCGGCGACGGTTCCCTCCGCCACGATCCGGCCGCCGAGGCGGCCGGCGCCCGGGCCGAGGTCCACCAAGTGATGCGCGCGCCGGATCGTTTCTTCGTCGTGTTCGACGACCAGCAGCGTGTTGCCTTTGCTTTCCAGCTTCTCGAGCGTGTCGAGCAGGATGCGGTTGTCGCGCGGATGCAGGCCGATGGTCGGTTCGTCGAGGATGTAACACACGCCGCGAAGATTCGAGCCGAGCTGCGCGGCGAGCCTGATGCGCTGCGCCTCGCCACCGGAAAGTGTGGGCGCGGAGCGATCGAGGGTGAGATAGTCAAGCCCGACTTCAGCGAGGAAGCTGAGCCGGCTGCCGAGTTCCGCCAGCAGGTCGCGCGCGATCTCCCGCTCGCGCCCGGCCAGCTCTAGACCGGCGAACAAGTTCGCAAGCGCGGCGACCGGCTGCGCGCCGTAGTCGGCGATCGAACGATCGCGCCACAGTACCGCGAGCGCCTCGCGGTTCAAGCGCTTGCCCTCGCATTGCGGACAGGGCTCGTCCACTTCCAGCCACTCTATCCACGAATCCAGGACATGGTCCTCGGCGCCGGTGCGGGTACGCTCTTCGTCCCAACCGACTTCGTCGATCTGCAATCCGGTGCCGTAACAACCCGAACACCAGCCGTGCTTCGAGTTATACGAAAACAGGCGCGGATCGAGCTCGGGGAAACTGCGCCCGCAGGATGGACAGGCACGCCTGGTCGAGAACACCTGCTCGACCAGTGCCTTGCCCTTCATGATTGCGCCCAGCGGGGCAATAACGTGCACTACGCCCTTGCCGTATGCGAGTGCGCTCCCGAGCAACTCGCGCAACGCATTTTCACTGTCAGGCCGGATTTCGAGATCCGCTACCGGCAGCTCGATGGTGTGCTCCTTGAACCGGTCAATGCGCGGGAACGGGCTCACTGGCAGGAACTCGCGATCCACCCGCAGGTGGGTATGGCCCTTGCCACCGGCCCATTTCGCCAGTTCGGTGTATACGCCCTTGCGATTCATCACCAGCGGCGCAAGCAGGCCGATGCGCACTCCCCGGTACTCGCGCATCAGTCGCGCGGCGATCACCTGCTCGCTCTGCGGCTCGATCGGTATTTTGCAGTCCGGGCAATGCTGCACGCCCAGTTTCACGAACAGCAGCCGCAGGAAATGATGGATCTCGGTCAGCGTGCCCACCGTGCTCTTGCGCCCGCCACGGCTGGTGCGCTGCTCGATTGCCACGGTCGGCGGAATGCCGCGCACCGAATCCACGTCCGGGCGCGAGGCCGGCTGCACGAACTGGCGCGCATAGGCGTTCAACGATTCGAGGTAGCGGCGCTGGCCTTCGGCGAAAACGATATCGAAAGCGAGCGTGGATTTGCCGCTGCCGGATACGCCGGTCACCACGGTAAAACGCCCGCGCGGGATCGACACATCGATGTTCTGCAGGTTGTGCTCGCGCGCGTTGTGAATCTGGATAGCGTGAGGCGCGAGGCGTGAGGCGCGAGGCGCAGAATCCGCAACGGCTTTGCCCGTCCGGCCGATCGCCCCCTCCCGCAGCGCTTGTTCGTACCGGGACAATGCGACTCCGGTGTGCGACTTCGGGTTACGCCGCACTTCTTCCGGCGTGCCGGCGCACACCAGTTCACCGCCGGCGTCGCCACCCTCTGGACCGAGGTCCACGATCCAGTCGGACGCGCGGATCATATCGAGGTTGTGCTCGATCACGACCAGCGAATTTCCGGCCGCCAACAGCTTGCGCAAGGCGCGCAGCAGCTTGGCAACGTCTTCGAAGTGCAAGCCGGTGGTCGGTTCGTCGAACAGGAACAGGGAGCCTCCCCTCACCCCCGTCCTCTCCCCTCGAATTCGAGGGGAGAGGGTGTTTATTGATCGTGCATCGCGCCGTTTTGCTCCCTCTCCGCGCGCAGTGGGGAGAGGGTCGGGAAGAGGTGCAAGGTGTTTTGCCAGCTTGAGCCGTTGCGCTTCGCCTCCCGACAACGTCGGCACGGGCTGGCCGAGCTTCATGTACTCCAGGCCCACATCCACCAGCGGCTGCAGCCGCGCGATGACTTCCGGGCGGTCGCCAAAAAATATGGCCGCCTCCGACACGGTCAACTCCAACACATCCGCGATCGACTTACCCTTGACGGTCAGCTCCAGCACCTCGGCGCGAAAGCGCTTGCCGTCGCAGTCCGGGCAGCGCAGGTACACATCTGAAAGGAACTGCATTTCCACGTGTTCGAAGCCGTTGCCTCCGCAAGTCGGGCAGCGGCCATTGCCGGAGTTGAAGCTGAAGGTGCCGGGGGTATAGCCGCGCTCTTTTGCCGCCGGCTCTTTCGCATAGAGTTCGCGGATCGGATTCCAGGCGCCCACGTAGCTTGCCGGGTTGGAGCGCGTCGTGCGTCCGATCGGGGTCTGATCCACCATCACCACTTCGGCAATGCTCTCGTGCCCGCGAATCGCCCGGTGCGCGCCCGGCAACTCGGTCGGCTTGCCCTTGCGCTTCTGGAGCGCCGCATAAAGCACGTCCTGGATCAGCGTGGACTTGCCGGACCCGCTTACGCCGGTAATGCAGACCAGGCGATTCAGCGGAATGGCGACGTCGATGTTCTTGAGATTGTGTTCGGATGCGCCGAGAATCTCGAGCCTCGCATCTGCGGAACTTACAGGCGCCGGCTCGATGCCTGCGTCGGCACGCTTGCGTCCCGAGAGATAATCGCCGGTGAGCGACTTGCCGTTGTGCGCGAGCTCGGAGGGCGTGCCGAAGAACACCACTTCGCCGCCGCGTTCGCCCGGTCCGGGGCCTATGTCGAGGATGCGGTCCGCCTCGAGCATGATCTGCGGGTCGTGCTCCACCACCACCAGAGAATTGCCGGCATCGCGCAGCCGCTGCATCACGCCGATCACCCGGCCCATGTCGCGCGGATGCAGGCCGATCGAGGGTTCGTCCAGAACGAATAACGTGTTGGTGAGCGAGGTGCCGAGCGCGGTGGTGAGATTGATGCGCTGGACTTCGCCCCCCGAAAGCGTGCGCGACTGGCGGTCCAGCGTCAGATAGCCGAGGCCGACCCGGCCGAGATAGTCGAGCCGCGCGCGGATTTCTCCCAGCAACTGATCCGTGGCCTCATCCAGCGGCGTGGGAAGATGCAGCGAATCGAAATATGCCCGGGATTTGTCGATCGGCAGCAGCACGAGATCGTGCACTGACAGGCCGGGCAGCGCGGCGAGCTGCGCGCCGCTCCATTTCGCGCCCTGCGGCATGAAGCGTTTCCCGGCGGAAAGAACGCCATCGGCATCCTCCTTCGTCCCGAGCCGCCACAGCAGCGCATCCGGCTTCAGCCGCGCGCCGTTGCATGCGGTGCACGGCGTGTAGGCGCGATACTTGGAAAGCAGCACGCGGATATGCATCTTGTAGCTCTTGGTTTCGAGCCAGTCGAAGAAACGGCGCACGCCGTACCAAGTGCCGGGCCAGGATTTCTTCCAGCTCACCCATTGCGGCTCGCCTTCGAGCACCCAATGCCTGTGTGCATTACTCAGCTCGCGCCACGGCGTATCCAGCGGAACGCCGCGCTTCTTCGCATGTTTCCGGATATCGTCCTGGCATTCGTGAAAACACGGCGTCTGCCAGGGCTTGATCGCGCCGCCATCGAGCGTCTTCGATTCGTCGGGAACGATCAGCCCGAAGTCGACGCCGATCACCCTGCCGAAGCCGCGGCAGGTTTCGCACGCGCCGAGCGGCGAATTGAAGGAGAAAAGGTTGGGCGTTGGATCGGCGTAGTGGATGTCGCAGTCGGGGCAATGAAGCGCCGTGGAATATTTCCACGGCGCGTGAGGGGTGAGGCGTGAGGCGTGAGGCGTGGCCGCGCTGTCGCGCGGCTCTTGTTCGCTCGGTATTGCGTGCACGCTCGCGCGGCCCTGGCCGACGCGCAGTGCCGCCTCCAGCGCTTCGATGACGCGCGCACGTTCCGCGGAGGACATGCGAAAGCGGTCCTGCACCACCTCCAGAAAGTTTTTGCGCTGCGAGTGAATTCGCGTATAGCCCTGCTGTTCGAGAAGCTGTCTGACCTCAGCTTCTGAAAAGTTCTTCGGCACAGTGAGCGGAAAGGTGACGATCAGGCGGGGATCGCCGGCCCCCATTGCCCGCTCGCGCAGCGCCTCGAATATCGTATCCGGCGAATCGCGCCTCACTGGCTTCCCGCAGCCGCGGCAGTACAACTGCGCGGCGCGCGCGTACAGCAGTTTCACGTGATCGGTGAGTTCGGTCATGGTGCCGACCGTGGAACGCGAGGTGCGCACCGGATTGGTCTGGTCGATTGCGATCGCCGGTGGAATGCCCTCGATACGGTCCACCTGCGGCTTGTCCATGCGCTCCAGGAACTGGCGCGCATACGGCGAGAATGTCTCGACATAGCGGCGCTGACCCTCGGCATAGAGGGTGTCGAACACCAGCGACGACTTGCCCGAACCGGACACGCCGGTCACGACCAGCAGCTCGTTCAGCGGCAGGTCGAGATCGAGGTTCTTGAGGTTATTCTGGCGCGCCCCCCGGATGCGAATGACGTCGTGAATGTGCTTGGGCATGGATACGTACCGGTGATCGAATGGACCGCCAGGTTGTGGCTTGGCCGCGATTCAAAGGCGGCTATTCTACCGGCCCGAATGCGCAGCGAAGAAAGGCGTTTCGCTCCTGCCGCCCAAAGGTGAATTCTGCTATAAGGCCGTTCATGTCCTTCGTGTTCAAAGAGTTACCGAATTGGCTCGCTGCGGCCGCCGCATTGCTCGGCCTGTCCTCCGCGCCAATGACAATTCGCGCAGAACCACCCGCATCCCACCCAGGGCACACCGGACCGGTGGAAGCCCAGTTTCGCGGCTGCGAGTCGGCCGGCTGGTGCCGATTCTGGATCGAAGCGCTGAATCCTTTGGCGGAGTCACTGCATCGCGTGCGTCCCGATGGCGTTTCGCGAATTCCCGGTGACGATGCCACGTCCATTGCGGTGCGCGACCGCCTCAATGCCTTGCTCGCCAGCATGATCCACCAGTCCAAGCGCATCGTGCTGCATGATCTGCGCGAACTGAACGACGGAATGTTTGCGGCCACGGTGACGGTGAACGGTGCGAACCTGGCGTCAGACCCGATTCTCTCGGAATTGAACGAGAGGCTCACCAGTACAATTCGGTAGTAACGGGACAGCCGTGGCGCGCGCTTGCGAACGCATGGAGACATCCCACGGGACGCGCCGATGGCGTTAGCTGTCGGATGTCCCTCGACGCTCGAATCGCTTGGAGGAAAATCCAGTTGCAAAAAAAACCGGCGGCCGAGCCGCCGGGATGGGATCAACTGAAGTGACTTATTGCTTCGTGATGGTCCAGACGACGGCAGATTTTGGCGTCGTGTAGAACGGCGACTCCATCTGGTAGTTGACGTACAACTCGCCGTAGTCTGCGACGTACATCGTCTTACCATCCGTGCTGAACTCGACGTCGTTAGTACGCTCAAACCCGCCCCGGTTTTCTTTCTTCTGATAGGCATTGGGCCCGGGTTCGAGGTTCTCGGCGAAGATCGACCACTTGATGCCGGTCGGATTGAGGAATTCGATCTTCACAATCGCCGGCCACATCGGCCTCAGACTTTCCGGACCGTTGTCGATAATGCCGAACACCGCGGTGAAAATCGTGTCCGTCGCACCGAAGGCCTTCGGCGACCAGGCCAGCCCGTCCATCGGGTTGTTGGTGTCCCATTCCATCACCGGGTTGATGTACCCGTTCGGATTGGGATTGGCGATGATCAGCGGCGTGCCCCGGAGCCCGATCGAGTGGTCGATGAAGCGGTAGGGCGGCAGCGACGGAATGAACGGCTTGTCCCCGATGTACAACTGGGGGTTCGGCCGGGTGGGGTCGAACTTGTTTCCGCGGTATACGTCAGGCCCGTGTCGCTTGATGTTCGTGAAGTTCATGCTTGGCTTGTCGGGAAAGCCCGCATCCTGGCCCTTCTCGGTCACGATGAAGAGATTCTCGCCAGAGTTGGCGACGCGCCGATTGCCCTTGTCGTTATGTCCGTTGTCGCTGACGGCCAGGGCATTCTCGAACCGCGAACCCTTGGGGCCGAAGGCAAGCCCGGACATGTTGCGGAACCCAAACGCATACACTTCCCAGTCGTCGCGGGTGTAGCTGCTGTCCGATTTAAGCCTCGTACGGTGAACGGCGCCGCCGCAGGGCTTCTGCGCCTTGATCACCTGGCCCGGCTTGGAAGGGGTGCCCTTGGGCAGGTAAGCGCCCGTGAGGTTACCCTGGCTGTCGCGGATGTTCAGTCCTGTCAACACGATATCCCGGCAGGGCGGATCGCGCGGCAGAGGAGGGACTCCGGCGGTCGTGCGCTTTTCCCAGTAGGGATCAACGGCATCGGTCCATCCGTGAATGTCCGGATCGGCGTAGCCCGAATTGCTGGGAGCCCCCACCGCGTAGTACAGCCAGCCGTCCCGGCACATGATGGCGCCAAGCGCGTGGTCCCCGATCGGAACCTCGTTCATGATCAGCTTGGGGGTGCCGTTCACGCCGTCGATTTCCCAGACGCCGTAGCTGTAGTCTCCGACGTAGGTGCGGCCGTTTTCCGCGCAATAGCCGATTTCGTTCAAGGCAAAGGACTTGAACATGCCAAGCCCGACGTTGTCCTTGATCAGCTTGCCGGACTTGTCGTAGATCTTCACATGAGGCTTGTCGATGCCCTCCGGGGGAAAGCCGAAGGTGTTGCCCGAAATGGCGACCCAGACGTTGTCGCTCTTGTCGACCGTGATGGACGTGATGGTATCGAGACCGGAGGCGAACACTCCGACTTTGTACCCTGGTGGTACCTTGATCTTGCTCGGGTCCGGCTTGACGGGCGTGCGCGTGGACCATTTACCCGCGGGGCCGCCCGGCTCCGCCTTTGCGCGATCTTGCGCGAAAGCGGACCCCGATACGGACCCCACAGCCAATGCAACTACTGCCGCGTATCTTAGTATTTTCATTTTCATCTCTCCTCGGTTGAAAAATTCCACTTCACTTGCCGTACTAAATCACACACTATCCACTTCAGATCCTTCGCAATGCTTCTACGTCCTGGCAAAACCCGATGACGCAACGGGGATCGGCAGACTCAGAACGTTCGGATGTGCGCGATGATCCTTCGGACGTCATCGTCACTCAGCCGTGTCTCCCACGCGGGCATGGCCGCGATCTTTCCCATGTAGGCGCCCCCCTTCTTGATGATCAACAGTAGATAGTCGTCGGGGACCTGGTTCATGTATTCCTTTTTTGCCAAAGTAGTGATGACGGGACTGAATCCGCCGACGTGTCCGTCGCCCCCGTCACCCCTGGTACCGTGGCATCCGGCGCACATCTGCTCGAAGATTTCCTTCCCCGTGCGCGGATCGGACTGTGCCGTGGCCGCCATCGGCACGATGGTCAACAGCATGGCTATGATTGTTATTGGATACTTCATGCGCGTCCTCGGAACCCGATAGGAACCGGGTTGACGGATAGGGAATGCGACCGTATCACGTGTCGCGTGAGGGCTCAAGTGGGGGGGGTGGGATTGGGCTGCGGAGCTGAGGAAGGGCTCGGACTGAGGTTCCCCTCGAATTTCGCCTTTTAGTCTTGTCGCCGGCCTCCGGCCGGCTGATATTCGTTCACCGCAGCGCCTGATCTCGTATTGACCTCTATCTGTATTTTTCCAGCGCTTTGCGCACGAACTCGTTAGTATACGTATCCGCCGGATTCAGATCCTTCGCTTCCTTGACTGCAGACTCGAAACCAATCAGCACCTTGTGCTGCGCCTCGACCCCGGCCGGCGGGAACAGCCCGTCCTTCGAGTAGCTTTCGCGCATTCTGCGCAGCGCCGACAGATACAGCCCCCGGTCGCCGAGCAGATACTCCGGCGGGACGGTCTTGGCGACCTCCTCGGCCGAGGCGGAGTTAAGCCATCTCAGCGCCCGCACCATCGCGTTGGTCAACGCCTGCACCGTCCTCGGATTGGCCATGACGTACTCCTCGCGCGTGTACAGCGATCCCGCCGGCAAGGGACTGCCGAACACCGCCTTGGCGCCCTGCACCGTTACCGTTTCCACCATGACCTGGATCGTGCCGGACTTTTCCAGCAGCGTGATGGTCGGTTCGATGTTGGCGATCGCGTCGAGGTGCCCGGCCTGCATAGCCGCTGCCGCTCCTGGGCCGGACCCCACGCCGATGATGGAAACGTCGTCGGAAGACAGGCCGACCGAAGCCAACAGATGATTGACGAACGCATGGGTGCTGGATCCCGGTGCCGTCACGCCGATTTTCATGCCCTTAAGGTCCTTCGACGAGCGGAACTTTGCCGCATGCTTCTTCGCGACCCCCAGCGAAATCGCCGGTGTGGCGATTTGCAGCACGAATGCCTTGAGTTTCTGTCCGCGCGAACGCATCACCAGCACATGGTCGAAGCCGCCGGAAACCACATCTGCGCTGCCGCCCATCAGCGCCTGCAGCGACTTGGCGCCGCCGGCGAAGTCCAGGATCTCAACTTTCAAGCCTTCGTCCGCGAAGTAGCCGAGTCGCTCGGCGATGGACAGCGGCAGGTAGTAGAGCGACGCTTTGCCGCCGACCGCGATGACCACTGCAGGCTTCTCTGGTTGCGCAACGGCAGTGCCCGCCGCGAAGCCGGGCAACAAGACAACAAAGAGAGTCCACAGGTTTTTCATCATTACTTTCTGTCACCAGGAAATGCCCAGGCGAGCGGACCGATCGGGAACGTGGAAATTGTACGCCGGGAATTGTGCAGCTCGCAGTTACCCGCTAGCGGGAGCGCGCAAGCCGCGAATCATCGACTCGCGTTAAACTGCGCTCTTTCACCAACTCGACAACAACGGAGACAGCCACATGATCGAACTTTACTTCGCGCCGACCGCCAACGGTCTTCGCGCGGCAGTAGCATTGGAGGAAACCGGTCTGCCTTACCGGACACGCAAGGTGGACCTTGCCAAGGGCGAACAGCGCACCCCTGAATTCCTGAAGCTCAATCCTGCCGGCCTGATTCCGGTGATCGTCGACCCGGACGGCCCCGGCGGCAAACCGCTTACGCTTTCGCAGTCGGGAGCGATCATCCTCTATGCCGCGGAGAAATCCGGCAAGTTCGTGCCGAAGGATGCCGCACGGCGCGCGTCGGCAATGCAATGGATGATGCAGGCAGCGAGCGACATCGCCGGCACCAGCGGCACGATATTTCGCATGGAAACGAGCGTCCCGGAAAAGATCGCTGCTAACACCGACTATTTCAAGCAACGGCTGCTCGGTTTTTTCGTGGCATGTGATGCGCAGTTGGCTTCCCGCGAGTATCTCGCGGATGAGATTTCCGTTGCCGATATCATGCTGTATCCGAACTTTGCGGCCCGCAAGGCTCTGATCGACCAGGCCGGCGGATTCGCCAATCTGCAACGCTGGGGTGCGGCGATAGGCTCGCGACCCGGGGTCCAGAGGGGAATGAAAGTAACGGGCTGACTGAAATTTTCTGGAATTTAGTAAAGCCGCCGCGGCTGGCGCTCGCCGAAAAGAATGGCTCGGAACTTCACGGGAAATCAGCGCACTGAGCGCGGAGTCCGAATCGAAACTT